>JAXDLV010000058.1:0-29946 GCA_034666445.1 Chloroflexota bacterium
GGGCAGGCGCTGCCTGGTCGTCGGGGGTGGCGACCCGGCCGAGGAGAAGGTGCGCGGGCTGCTCGAAGCGGGGGCCAGCGTCAGCGTGGTGGCTGACTCCTTTAATAGCGGGCTGACCGAGCTGGGCGAGACGGGCGGGGTGGAGCTGCTGGCGCGCGGCTTCCAGGACGGCGACGTCGAGGGCTGCTTCATAGTCGTCGACGCCAGTGGAGACGACGCCGGCGGCGAGCGCGTGGCCGCGGCGGCCCGCGAGCGCGGCGTGCTGGTGAATGTCCTCGACCGGCCGGCCCTGTGCGACTTCATCGCGCCGGCCCTGGTCCGCCGCGGCCCGCTCCAGGTGGCGATCTCCACCGCCGGTCGCAGCCCGTTCATGGCCGCCGAGGTGCGGCGCACGCTGGAGGCCCAGCTGGGAGAGGAGTACGGCCGGCTGGTCGAGCTGGTGGGCGAGCTGCGCGACCGCCTGCGGGCCGAGGGCATGCCGCTGGCGCGGCAGCAGGAGATCTACGCCCGGGTGCCGGCCAGCGGGGCACTGGACCTGCTGCGGGCCGGCGACCTCGCCGGCGCCCGTCGCGCCGTGGCCGCCTGCGCCGAGGGTTAGGAGCCCGCCGGCGCCACTTCGCGGCCGGGCCCCTAGGCCGGGATCTGTCCCGCGAGGTAGGGCGCGGGGTCCATCAGCTCATCGCCCTTGCGGATCTCGAAGTGGACATGGGGGCCGGTGCTGAGCCCGGTGGAACCCTCCTTGCCGACGATCTCCCCCTGGTGGATCACCCGGCCCTCCTTCACTGCGAGGCTGTTGAGGTGGCCGTAGAGGGTGAAGAACCCGTCGGGGTGGGCGACCACCACGTAGTTGCCATAGCCGACCAGCTTGCCCTCGGCGTCGGTGCTCGCGGTCGCCAGCACCACCACGCCGTCGGCCGCGGCGTGCACCGGTGTGTCCTCGGGCGCGGCGAAGTCGATGCCGCTGTGGAAGTGGGGGTGGAAGACGCCGTGGTAGGTGCTGGGCGGCTCGAACCAGACGTCGGTGGGACCGAAGCCCTGGGTGATGGGCGCCTGCATCGGGATGATGAACGCTTGGTGGTGGCGCATCGCCGCCAGCTGCGCCGACGAGAGCGAGCCGATCGCCGCCAGCTTCGCCTCGGCGGCCGCGATCGCATCCTCCTGGGCCAGCTGGGTCTGGACCCGGCCGAGGTTGTAGCTGATGGCGTCGGCGCCGTCGGAGTGGACCTCGCCCGCGGCTGCGAGCAGCTGCTCCGCCAGGCCGGGGGTGCGGGCGACGTGCACGTACAGGTCGTACTCCTGGCGCAGCGCCTCGTGGTACGCCTCGGCGGTGGCGTCATGGCTGGCGAGCAGGGTGGCCAGGTCGGCGTGGACGCCGGCGCTCGCGGTGGGCAGCGGGCTCGGCCCGGGGCTGGCGCCCGGGCTGGCGTCGGTGGTGGTCGCCAGCGCCTGGATCTCGCGCTCCTGCTCCACCAGGGTGTCCTGGTGATGGGCGACCTCGGCTTCGATTCGCACCAGCTCGTTCCAGGCCGGCGCCGAGGGCACCCGCGAGCGCCGCAGCGGGTCGAGGTTGTCGAGCGAGGCGGTGCTGTCGGTTATCCCGGGCCCGAAGGCCGCCGCCACCCGCGGCAGCGCCGGCCGCACCGGCGTGTCACCGGCACCGCCGCGCAGGCCGATCAGCATCACCGCCACCACCGGCAGCAGGCCGAGCTGGGCAGCCCGCCGTAGCCGCCTCAATCGCAGGCGGCGGCGCTGACCCAGCGCCAGCGCCACCGCGATCGCGGTGGTCCAGGTGACCGCCGCCAGCGCCAGCTCCCATGGTCCAGCCCCGGGCGACGACGACGACCCGTCTGTCCCGCTCCCGGCCGCCAGGCCGGCGGCGGCGGGTCGGAAGTGCCGGAGGTCGGGCTGCTCCTGCGACGCGGGGTGCTCCAGCACCTTGAGGAGGTCGGCCAGGAACGGCGCGTTCTGAAAACGCGCCTTGACCAGCTGGGCGGCGGCCGACGGCGACGGTAGCGGCGGTGGCGCCGCCTCAGCGGGGGGCGGCTCGGGCGGCGGTGCCTCGGCCGCGGGCGGGGCCTCGGGAGGCGCCTCGGTGGGTGGCTCAGTCGACGGCGAGGGTGAGGCGTCGAGGCCCGGGCTGGGGCAGATCTTGTCGTTGATGCAGATGCGGGCCTGCGCGGGCACGGGTGCCTGGCCGAGGGCGAGGGCGCCGAGCAGCAGGGCCGTGGCCGCGACCGCGGCCCTACGCACCGTCAGCCCCTCGACAAACCGCGCCACCCGCCGGCGCCCGCTGTGTACTGGGATCGTGGTCCTCCAGCTTCCCGCGCTGCTGTGGGCCGCCGTCCTCCGGCAGCCGAGCGACTACTCTACAGACCGATCCCGGGGGACCCCGGTGATGAGTTCGATCGGGACCGTCCCGGGCGGCCCGAAATGGCCCAGCGGGCCATGCCCCGCGCCCAGCCCAGGGGCCCACTCGAGCGCCTGCTGCAGGTACGCCCGGGCGCCCTTGATGGCGGTGATCGCGTCCTCGCCGCGGGCCAGGCGTGCGGCGATCGCCGCGCTCAGCGTGCAGCCGGTGCCGTGGGTCGAGGTGCCCGGGACGCGGGCGTAGACAAGCTCCGTGAGGTCCCCGGTTTCCCTGTCGAACACCACGTCCGTGACCGGGTCGGCCTCGCCGTGGCCGCCCTTGACCACGACAACCCGTGGGCCCATCGCGGCCAGTGCCGCGGCGGCCTCGCGCGCCCCCGCCACCCCCTCGACCGGGTGGCGCAGGATCGCCTCCGCCTCGGGCAGGTTGGGGGTTAGCACCAGCGCCAGTGGCAGCAGCTGTTCCTCCAGCGTCGCGACCGCCTCCGCCGCCAGCAGGGCGTCGCCGGACTTGGCGATCATCACCGGGTCGACCACGAGGCTGACGACCCGGTGGTGGCGCAGGCGCTCCGCCACCACGGCGATTATGTCGGCGTCAACCAGCATCCCCGTCTTCCAGGCGGCGGGGCGGAAGTCCGTGGCGATGGCGTCCACCTGGGCCGCGACGATCGCGGGGTTGGTGCGCTGCACGGCATGTACGCCGGTGGTGTCCTGGGCTGTGAGGGCGACGACCGCACTGGTGCCGTAGACGCCGTGCGCCGCGAAGGTCTTGAGGTCGGCCTGGATGCCGGCGCCACCGCCGCTGTCGGAGCCTGCGATGGTGCAGGCGACGGGGACGCTCAGCTCTTCTCCTCGGCGCCCGCCGGCGCCTCTTTCTCGGCGCCGCCCCGGGGCGGCATCAGGCGCAGCAGGACGAGGAACAGCGCGGCACTGACCGCGATCCCGACGAAGCTGCTGATGTCGGCCGGCTGGACCCCGAAGATCGCCCTGGCGCCCACCCCCTCGAACGTCGGCTGGTTGTTGTAGAAGGCCACAGTGGCCAGCGTGCCGATGCCGAATGCGATCAGGGCGGGCCAGTGAAGCGTGTACCTGCGCGCCCGGTTGGCCCGCTCGACGTCCTCGGTGCCAACCGAACGTCGCCGCCAGAAATCAACCAGCACCACGACGCACCACGCCGGGAACCACACGTAGGTGGCTCCCAGGAAGAGCAGGTACTGGGGCAGGAAGGTGTCCTGCAGCACGATCACCAGCGCCAGCACGCCACCGACCGCGCCGACCGCGACGGCCGCCTGCCAGCGGCTGAGGCGGATGCCGATGGCCAGCCCGCTGAGGGCCGACGTGTAGATGTTCAGGTAGTTGCTGCTCATCTCCGCGACCACGATGAAGGCCACGAACACCCACGCCAGCCAGGTGGGGAGGTTGGGCACGATCAGCAGCGCGATCGCGGGGTTGGCCGGGTCGATCGTCTGCACGAGAGCGCCGAGGACGCCGCAGATGAAGAGCGTCAGCACGGCGCCGCCGCCGCTCCACAGGGTCACCGCCCAGGCGCCGGTCCGCCGTGGCAGGTAGCGCGAGTAGTCGGCCGCGTAGGTCGCCCAGGACACGATCAGGGCGAACGTGGCGGTGAAGCCGAACAGCGCCAGTGCGATGTGCGACCCGAGGTCGAGGCGGCTCTCGACGCCGAGGTTGAAGCGCGGCGCCAGCACCACCGCGACGACGGCGCAGAGCGCGATGAACGCCGGCGCCTGGATCGTCTGCACCACGGTCAGGGTGCGGTGTCCGTAGACGGCCACCAGGATGCAGCCGGCCGCCATCAGCACGGTCATGAGCAGCACGGCCCACGCCGGGGGCCCGTCGCCGAACACCGGCAGCGCCTTGGCGGTGTTGACTGCGATGGCGCAGTCGTAGCTGAACCAGCCCACGGCGATCACCATCGTCAGGAAGCCGCCGATCACCGCACCACGACGGCCGAACGTCAGTCGCGAGAACACGATCTGGGGCACCCCCGTGCGGACGCCGGTGACGCTCAGGGCCCCCAGCAGGCCGCCGCCCGCCAGCGTGCCCAGCGCCAGGACCAGGATCGCGTCCCATATGCCGAGGCCGAGGGACACCAGCAGCGCGCCGGCATAGAAGGAGAAGAAGTCGGCCAGCGCGGCGGCCCAGATGAAGAACAGCTCCCGCGGGTGGCCGTGGCGCTCCTCGTCGGGCACCGGCTCGAGGCCGCGCAGCTCCACCTTCAGGAACTCATCGCCGGTCGACGCGGGCAGCGGCATGCGCCCGCCGGTCGTCTCGTCTGCCATTCCGAATCCCTCCGCCAGCATTGCCTGGTCCAGGTTCAAAGGGTCGCTGGTAAGCCTCTCAGCTCCCGGCGCTGTTACCGGGGGCTCCCCTTCGGATCGCGAGAATTCTAGCCGCGGGGGCTAGACGGTCGTGATGCCCAGCTCCAGGGGAACGGCGTAGATCTCACGTGGCTCGCCATCGCGGATCATGGACAGCTTGAGGGGCTTGCCAATGGCGTCTTCGACAAGGACGCGCTGCAGCTCGCCGGCGTCGGTGACCGCGGCGTCGTTGACCTCGTAGATGATGTCGCCCTTGCGCAGGCCGGCGGCGGCCGCCGGGCTGCCGGTGACCACCTCCATGACATCGAGGCCGGTGCGGCGGCCGAGGCGCTCGACCAGGCGCGGCGGCAGGGGCCGCCCGGCGCCCGCGATGCCGAGGTAACCACGGCGCACACGGCCCTGCGAGATGAGCGAGGAGATGATTCCGGCGGTGGTGCCGTTGACCGGCCCTGCCAGTCCGAGGCCGACGCCGGCGACCGCGGTGTTGACGCCCACCACGTGGCCCACGGAGTCGGCCAGCGCGCCGCCCGAGTTACCGGGGTTGAGCGAGGCGTCGGTCTGGATCACGTTCTCGACCAGCCGGTTGGTGCTGCCGTCGGAGGTCGCCAGCGACCGCCCCAGCGCGCTCACCACGCCCGCGGTAACCGAGCCCGCGAAGCCCATCGGGTTGCCGATCGCGACCACCAGCTGTCCGACGCGGAGGCGGTCCGCGTCCCCCAGGGCGGCGGGGGAGAGGCCGTCACCGCTGACACGGATGACGGCGAGGTCCGAGAGGCGGTCGGTGCCGACACGCTGGAAGGGCAGCTCGCGGCCGTCGATGAAGGTGGCGCTGCCGCCCTCGCTGCCGGACACGACGTGGGCGGACGTAAGGAGGAAGCCGTCGGCACTGACGACGATCGCTGAGCCGCTGCCCGCAGCCGACCAGCCGCCTCGTCCGCGCCGGTTGACCCGCACGCTGGCGACCGAAGGGGAGACCGTCTCGGCCACCCGCGTGACGATGGTCGAGTACGCGTCGAGCGCCTCGGCCTCCGCCTCCCGGGCACCCCGGCCGTTGCCGGCCTGGGCCACCTCGACCGTGCTGTCGAGCAGCCTGATCAATGACATCGTGACGCCTGCAACCTGCCCTCGGAACCGCCTATTCCCGCGGCGGAGAAGCCATGGGGCGTCGATTTGAGATCAGCAGGTCTGGTCAGGGCCGCGGGGTTGTGCTATGACGGGGGCGACTTCCCCCCGTGTCTCTAACAACACTCCAACCTCGGGGGGCAAAGGAGGCCAGCGTGAAAAGCCAACATCGGAGAGCGGCAGTCAGTGTTCTCCTAGCACTCCAGGGTGCCCTGATCCTCGTGGGCGCCGTTCTCAAGATGGTGGGCGGCGCCGTCTTCGTCCCCTTCGATTACTTCGTCGGCGTCGATGCGACGATCGCAGGCGTGGTGCTGGGGGCGGCGTTCATGCTGGCCTTCCGCACGCCGACGCGCCAGTGGATCAACCTCGCGGTCCTCTACGAGGTCCTGACGATCGTCGCGGGGGTCTTCAAGTTCGGCACCAGCACCGCTGTCCAGCTGACGCCGATGACGATGATCATCTCGGCCGTCTTCCTGGTCGCCTTCCTCGCCTGCTACCCATGGAGCAGCTCGGCGGCGAACCCCGAGGTCAGCCCGGCCTGACCTTCCTCGACCCGCGGGCGGCCGGTCTCGGCCGCCCGCGTTTCTTTTTGGCCGCGCGCCTGGACCCTTGCCTCGTCGCCGCGGGCTTCCCGGCCCGGGGGCGCCGCCAGGCGAACGCCGCCCGGAGCTGGGCCAGCACCGCCTCCGGCTGCTCGTCCGCGATGAAGTGGCCGCCGGGGATGAGCTCCACCTCCATGTCGTCGGCGTGGTCGGCGAAGCCCTCCAGCAGCGCCGGCCGGATAACGGGGTCGTGGCGGCCGACCACCAGCCGGGTGGGGACCTGCAGCCGCACATCGCGGTACCGGCCGCGGAGCAGCGGGAATGCCTCGCGGGTGGTGAACACCCGGTAGACCGCGCTCATAGCCGCCGCCCTGGCGGGGTCCCGGGTGCGGTCGACGAACGCCGCCACCTCCTCCGGGGTCCAGGCCGCCGGCCGTGCCGCCGACAGCATCGCCCGTACCAGGGCGGGGTAGCGCTGCAGCAGCAGGGGGCTGAGCACGGGCTTGTCGAGCAGCGCCATGTAGAAGAAGCGCCAGGCGCCGAGGGCCTGGGGTATCCCCAATGGCGGCCAGGGGTGGGTCATCGACAGTGCCAGGTAGCCCCGCACCCGCTCGGGATGCTGGAGCGCGAGGACGAAGCCGACGTAGGCGCCCCAGTCGTGGCCCACGAGGTGGAAGCGGTCGACCCCGAGAGCGTCCAGCAGCCCCACCACGTCCGCGGCCATCTCCTCCTTGCGGTACCCGGTCGCGGGCGCCTCGGTCCAGCCGAAGCCGCGCAGGTCGGGGCATATGACGCGGTGGTTGCGGGCCAGCTCGGGGATGAGGTGGCGCCACATGTACCAGTGCTGGGGCCAGCCGTGGACCATCACCAACGGCTCCCCCTGGCCCGCTTCAGCGACGTGCATGAGGAGGCCGTCGACGTCCACGTAGCTGTGCCGCACGCCGGCCACGTGGGGCATCGCACCACTCATGAGGCGGCGATGGTAGCACCGTAGACTCGATCGATGAGCGCCCCCCTGGAGCGGTTCGCGCCGGTGGCGCGGAGCTGGTTCGAGTCTGCCTTCGAGGCCCCCACGCCGGTCCAGGCGCAGGGCTGGGAGGCGGTGGCGGCAGGCAGCCACACACTGATGTGCGCCCCCACCGGCAGTGGCAAGACCCTGGCCGCCTTCTTCTGGACCCTAGACGCGCTGGCGCGCGAGCCGGTGCCACCGGAGGCCGAGCGCTGCCGCGTCCTGTACGTCTCGCCTCTCAAGGCCCTGACGGTTGACATCGAGCGCAACCTTCGCGCCCCGCTGGCCGGGATGCGGCTTGAGGCAGAGCGGCTGGGACTGCCCCTGCCCGAGATCACCACCGCGGTGCGCACGGGCGACACCTCGGCCGCGGAGCGTCGCGGGATCGAGCGGCACCCGCCCGACATCCTGATCACCACGCCGGAGTCGCTCTACCTGATGCTCACCAGCGCCGCCCGGGCGGTGCTGACCAGCGTCCGCTGGGTGATCGTGGACGAGATCCATTCGATGGCGGCGACCAAGCGCGGCGCCCACCTCACGCTCAGCCTGGAGCGCCTGAGCGCGATCGCCGCCGTCGACCCGCAGCGGATAGGGCTGTCGGCGACCCAGCGCCCGCTGGAAGAGGTGGCGCGCTTCCTCGGCGGCACGGACCGGGACGTCGCGATCATCGACACCGGCGAGCGAAAGCGGCTCGAGATCTCGGTGGAGGTGCCGGTCGAGGACATGGCCAACCTCGACCGCGACGCCGCCGAGCCCGAGCCCTACGGCGGCCCGGCGGCGGCCATCGGCGACAGCCGCCACGCGCCGCGACGCAGCATCTGGCCCGCTATCCACCCACGCCTGCTGGAGCTGATCCGACAGCATCGGTCGACCATCGTCTTTGTCAACTCGCGGCGGCTGGCCGAGCGGCTGGCGGCGCGGCTCAACGAGATGGCGGCGGCCGAGGACGGCCTGGACGTCCGCGGGCCGGCGCAGGTGCCGCCGGGGGGCGAGCTGGTGCGCGCCCACCACGGGTCGATCGCCCGCGAGCAGCGCCTGGAGATCGAGGACGCGCTCAAGTCCGGCCGGCTGCCGGCGATCATCGCCACCTCCAGCCTCGACCTGGGCATCGACATGGGCGCCGTCGACCTGGTGATCCAGGTGGAGTCGCCGACCAGCGTCAGCAGCGGGATCCAGCGCATCGGCCGTGCCGGGCACCAGGTGGGCGAGGCGTCCCGGGGAGTGATCTTCCCCAAGCACCGCGGCGACCTGCTGGAGACAGCCGTGGTGGTGGAGCGGATGCTGGCGGGCGAGATCGAGCGGACCCGCGTGCCCCGCAACCCGATCGACGTGCTGGCCCAGCAGCTCGTCGCCATGACCGCGCTCGACGAGTGGAAGGTGGAGGACGCCCGCGCCCTGGCCCGCCGCGCCTACCCGTTCGCGGAGCTTGGCGACCGCGCTTTCGAGGCGACGCTGGACATGCTTGCGGGCCGCTACCCCTCCGACGACTTCGCAGAGCTGCGGCCCCGCATCGTCTGGGACCGCGTCGCAGGCACGATCCGCGGGCGCGCCGGCGCCCAGCGCTTGGCGGTGACCAGCGGCGGGACGATCCCGGACCGCGGCCTCTACACCGTCAACCTGTTCGACGGCGAGGCGCGCGGTGACACCACGCCGGAGCGGGGTTTCGCCATGGCGGGCCGCGCCGCCCCGCCGGGCGGCCGGCGGCCGGGACGCCGGATCGGCGAGCTGGACGAGGAGATGGTGTACGAGATGCGCGTCGGCCAGACGTTCGTGCTGGGGGCGACGACCTGGCGGATCGTCGACATCACCCACTCGGAGGTCCAGGTGGTGCCCGCCCCGGGCGAGCCTGGGACCATCGCGTTCTGGCACGGTGATTCCCAGGGGCGGCCCGTGGAGGTGGGCGAGGCGCTAGGCCGGATGACTCGCGAGCTCCGCGCCGCAACGCCGGCGGCGGCCAGCGCGCGGCTGCGCGAGGGCGCCGGGCTTGACCCGCAGGCGGCGGCCAACCTGCTCCAGTACCTCGACGACCAGGCCGCCGCGGGGGCGGTGCCCGACGACCGCACGGTGGTGGTGGAGCGCTTCCGCGACCAGCTGGGGGACTGGCGGCTGTGCGTGCTCACGCCCTACGGCGCGCGTGTCCACGCCCCCTGGGCCCTGGCGGCGGCGGCGCGCCTCGAGGAGCAAATGGGGGTCGACGTGCAGTCGATTCACACCGATGATGGCTTCGCCCTGCGCCTGCCGGACATCGACAACCCGCCCGATGTTGACGTGCTCTTCCTCGACCCCGACGAGGTGCGCGAGCTCGTCACCGCCCAGCTCCGCGGCTCCGCCCTGTTCGCCTCTCGCTTCCGCGAGAACGCCGCCCGGGCGCTGCTGCTGCCCCGCCGCCGTCCGACGCAGCGGGTGCCGCTCTGGCAGCAGCGGCAGCGGGCCCACGACCTCCTCCAGGTCGCCTCCCGCCACCCCGACTTCCCAGTGATGCTGGAGACCTACCGCGAGTGCCTCACGGACGCATTCGAGCTGGACGCGCTGGTCGACCTGATGCGCCGGGTGCGCTCCCGCGAGGTCCGCGTGGTCTCCGTCGAGACCGACCGTGCGTCGCCGTTCGCGGGGTCGCTGATGTTCGACTTCATCGCCCAGTACATCTACGAGGGTGCCGCGCCGCTGGCCGAGAGCCGGGCCCAGGCACTCAGCCTCGACCGCGAACTCCTGGCCGAACTGCTCGGGGCCGAAGAGCTGCGCGAGCTGATCTCCCCGGAGGTCATGGAGGCCGTCGAGCTCGAGCTCCAGGGGCTGGTCGAGGAGCGCTGGCCGCGAGACGTCGACGAGGCCGCCGACGTGCTGCGCCGCCTGGGTGACCTCGGGCTTGGCGAGGCGCAGGCCCGTGGCATCTCGACCGACTGGCTGGCCAGGCTGGAGCGCGAGCACCGTGCCGCGCGGGTGCGGCTCACCGGCGAGGACCGCTGGATCGCCGCCGAGGACGCCGCCCGCTACCGCGACGGGCTGGGCGTCTCATTGCCCGTGGGACTGCCGCTGGCGCTGCTCGCGGACAACCCGGAGGACCCCGATGCCCGCGGCGCGGTGGGGGCAGCCGGGCGGCGGCAGCGGGCCCTTGCATCCCTGGCCATTCGCTACGCCCGCACCCATGTGCCGTTCCTGGCCGCCGACCTGGCGGCCCGCTGGAGCCTGCCGGCGGCGGCGGCCGCGCGGGTGCTGGAGGCCCAGGTCGGCGGCGGCCGCCTGCTGAGCGGCGAGTTCCGGCCGGGGGGCGCGGGCCGCGAGTTCTGCCACCCCGAGGTGCTGGTGGCGCTGCGGCGCCGGTCGCTGGCGGCCCTGCGCCGCGAGGTCGAGCCGGTGCCGGTGGAGGTCCTCGGGCGCTTCCTGCCGGCGTGGAACGGCGTGGGCGCCCAGGCCCGGGGTCTCGACCGGCTGGTCGAGGTGGTGCACCAGCTGCAGGGCGCCGCGATCCCCGTGTCGGTGCTGGAGCGCGACGTGCTCCCGGCGCGGGTGGCGGGCTACACGCCGTCGATGCTCGACCACCTCATGTCTGTAGGCGACGTCGTCTGGGCCGGCCGCGGCGCCCTCGCAACCAGCGATGGGCGGGTGGCGCTGTACCTCCGCGCGGATGCCGCGCGGCTCCTGCCCCTGCCCGCCGAGCCGCCGGCCGGCGGCGTCCACGACGCCCTCCGCGACCACCTCGCCACCCGGGGCGCCTCCTTCTTCGCCGACCTGGTGCGCGCGGGCGCAGCCGCCGGGGGCGCCGACCCCGACGCGATCCTCGACGCCCTCTGGGAGATGGTGTGGGCCGGCGAGGTGACCAACGACACCTTCCTGCCGGTGCGCGCCCGCACACCGCGGGTGCGCAGCTCGCGGCGCACGCGGCGGCCGCTGATGCGCCTGGGCCCGCCCGGGTCGGAGGGCCGCTGGTCGCTGGTCGCCGACCTCCGCGACGCGGAGGTCAGCTCCACCGAGCGGCTCCACGCGCAGGCCGGTGCGCTGCTGCAGCGCTATGGCGTGCTGACCCGCGAGGCGGTGCTGGCCGAGGGCACGGCCGGCGGCTTCACGGCGATGTACCCCGTGCTGCGAGCAATGGAGGAGGCCGGCCGCATCCGGCGCGGCTACTTCGTCGATGGCCTCGGCGCCTCCCAGTTCGCGCTTCCCGGCGCGGTCGACCGGCTGCGCTCGGCGCGGCGCGCCGGCCGGGCCGATGACGCGGATGGCCCTGGCCCGGATTCAGCGGTGGGCCTGGCCGCCACCGACCCCGCCAACCCCTACGGCGTGACCATCCCCTGGCCGGCCTCCGCAGGTCGACCGGCGCGCGCCGCCGGGGCGTTCGTGGTGCTGGAGGGCGGCGAGCTGCGGCTCTACCTGGAGCGTGGCGGCCGGTCGCTGCTCAGCTTTGGCAGCGTCGGCCGCGAGGCAATGACGGCGCTGGCCGCGACCGCGGCGCGCGCCGGCAAGGTCGAGGTGCAGTCGCTCGACGGCGAGCCGGTGGCCGGCTCGACGCTCGAGCCCCTCATGCGCGAGGTCGGTTTCGGGGTCTCACCGCGGGGCCTGGTGCTGTGGCCCGAGCGCAACCCCGCGGCCGGGCTCGACGCCTGAGCCGGCTCGGCCGAGGCGCCGATGCCTGAGGGGGACACCATCTGGCGGGCAGCTGCCGCCCTGTGCAACCGCGTCGGCGGCAAGGTGGTCCGCGAAGCGCGGCCCGGCGCGCTGGCCCGGCTCGCCGGGCGCCGACTCACCGCCGTGGAGCCCACGGGCAAGCACCTGCTGATGCGCTTCGAGGGGCGGCTCGTCCTCCACACCCACATGCGGATGCGCGGATCCTGGCACCTCTACAGCCCCGGGCAGCGATGGCGTCTCCCCGCCAACCAAGCCCGGGCGGTGCTGCGGTTCGACGACTCCGTGGCGGTGCTGTTCAACGCCCAGGTCATCGAGCTGCTGCCCGACCTGACCCCGCAGGCACCGGCCGCGACTGGGCTGCTGCCACACCTCGGCCCCGACATCCTCGCGGATGACTTCGATGTCGACGCCGTCGTCACCCGGGTGCGCGAGGCCGAGGCCCGTCCCGGTGCGCCACTCGCCATCGGCGACGCGCTCCTGGACCAGCGCGTCTGCGCGGGCATCGGCAACATCTACAAGTGCGAGAGCCTGTGGCTGCGGCGGCTGGACCCCTGGACCCCGACCGTTCACCTCGACGACCCCGCGCTGGCTGAGGTCTACGCCGCGGCGCGGCGCCTCATGAAGGCTGCCCTCCCGGGCTTTGGTGGGCCGCGTCAGCAGCGCGCCGTCCACGCTCGCGGGGGCCGCCCGTGCCCTCGCTGCGGAACGCCCGTACGGGTCCGCGCCCAGGGCCCCCACGCCCGGCTGACCTACCATTGCCCGGGTTGCCAGGGCTAGCTCAATCCTCGAAGGCCTCGACGCAGCTGACCCCGGCGGGTCCCGCGACGGCACCGTGGATGGTCCCCGCCGGGATTCGGATGCCCTGGCTCGCGGCCAGCTCGGTGCCGTCGAAGTCGATCGTCCCGCGCACGACGTAGAGGTGCTTCGTCCACTCATGGGAGTGGGGACTGAATACGGCGCCCGGCCCCGCCGACCACGGGCTCGGCGACAGCCCCGCGGTGCGCAGGGCCGCCTCGCCGTCGTCCGCGTCCGGGAGCCTGCTGACCTCGCCCACGGCCCGACTGTACTGTCTCAGGCATGCCCGCCACCACGCCGCGCCGCCCCGTCTCCCTGGCCCGCGCTGTGCGCGAAGTTGCCGGCCGCGAGCCGGTCATGGGCGCCTTCATCGCCCGGGCCGGGCCCATGAAGCTGCGCGCCGGCACGGGCGACTACTTCGCCTCGCTGGCGCGCTCGATCCTCTACCAGCAGCTGGCCGGAAAGGCGGCCGCCGCCATCCACGCACGGTTCGTCGACACGATCGGCGGCACGGTCACGCCGCAGGCGGTGCTGGCGACCGCGCCGGACCGGCTGCGCGCCGCGGGGCTCTCCGGCGCCAAGACCTCGGCGGTGCTCGACCTGGCGCTGAAGTCCACCGACGGCACCGTTCCGCTGGCGGGGCTGGAGAGCCTGGCCGACGACGAGATCGTCAGGCGCCTCGTCGCCGTCCGGGGCATCGGTCGATGGACCGCGGAGATGTTTCTCCTGTTCGAGCTGCGCCGCCTCGACGTGTGGCCTGTCGGCGACCTCGGGGTGCGCAATGGCTACCGCCTCATCCACGGCCTCGACGCGATGCCGAGCGAGAAGGCGATGGAGCCGCTGGGCGACCCCTACCGACCGTACCGCAGCGTGGTGGCGTGGTACTGCTGGCAGGCGGTCCACCTGGCTCGCGGCGACATGCTCCTTCCCGGGGGAGCCGCCGCCGACTGAGCCGTTTAGATGAAGCGAGGGTAGGTCGACATGCCGCCGTCCACCACGAGGGTGGTGCCGGTCACGTAGGACGCCTCGTCGCTGGCGGCCCAGGCCACCACCCCGGCGATCTCCTCGGGAAGGCCGAAGCGGCCGATGGGGATCTCCTCCTCGACCTGGTGGCGGGCCTCGGGGTCGTCGAGCACGAAGTTGTTGATCGGCGTGGCGATCGCGCCGGGCGCGATGTTCAGCACCCGGATGCCGGTCTTCGCCTCCGCCAGCTCGCGCGCGGCCGTCTGCATCAGCAGCTTCATCGCGCCCTTCGACGCGCAGTAGTGGGCGAAGCCCGGCCAGGGGATGAACTCGTGCACGCTCGACATGTTGATGACCACACCGCCCCCGCCGTCGCGCATCACCTTGCCGGCCTCGCGCAGGCAGAGGAAGGCGCCGGTCAGGTTGGTGCGGAGGACGCGGTCCCAGTCCTTCAGTGGCATGTCGAGGGTCGGCACCTGGTTTTCGATACCCGCGTTGTTGACCATGATGTCGACGCCGCCAAACGCCTCGACCGTCGCGGCGACCATGCGCACCACGTCGTCCTCGGAGCCGACGTCGGCCTGCACGGCAAGCCCATTCGTGCCCGCCTTCTCGACCTCGGCCACGACCTCGGCCGCGCTTCCGGCCTCCTTCTCAGAGTAGTAGTTGACGGTCACCGACGCGCCCTCCTGGGCCAGCCTGATGGCGCTGGCCCGGCCGATGCCGCTCGACGCCCCCGTGACGATCGCCCTGCGACCCTTCAGCAGCATGTGCCTCCTCCTGTAGCGGTCAGTGTTTGGTTGCCGGCTTGCGGCGGCGCTTGGGGGTTTCCTGGGCTCCCTTCTTGCGCACCAGGGTGCCCTCGCGGCTGCGCTCCATGTTGACCGCCGCCGAGATCAGGGCCAGGTGGCTGAAGGCCTGCGGGTAGTTGCCCAGCAGCGCCCCGGTGGTTGGGTCGACCTCCTCCGACAGCAGGCCGAGCGGTGAGCAGAACGGCAGCAGCCGCTCGAAGCGACGCTGGGCCTCCTCGAGGTCGCCTACCAGCGCGAGCGCGTCGGCCAGCCAGAAGGCACAGATGATGAACGACCCCTCGGGGCTGGAGAAGCCATCGTCCGTGTCCTCGGCGCGGTAGCGGAAGACCAGCGGCCCGATGCTCAGGCCGGCGTCGACGGCGTCGATGGTGCTGCGCAGACGGCGGTCGTTCTCCGGTAGGAAGCCGAGCTGGACCAGGCGCAGCGCCGAGGCGTCGAGGTCGTCGGACCCGAAGGCCTGCGTGAAGGCCTCCAGCCGCCGCGAGAAGCCGTGCTTGATCACCGCGGCGTGGATCTGGCTGCGCGCCCGCTCCCACCTCTCGAGGTCGGCCGCCAGCCCCAGCTGGTGAGCGATACGGATCCCCCGGTCCAGCGCCACCCAGCACATCGCCTTGCTGTACGTGAAGTTGAGGTATTCGCCGCGCACCTCCCACAGGCCGGCGTCGCGCTCGCGCCAGCGGTCGCAGGCGAAGTCGACGATGGCGCGCAGCTCACGCCACAGCTGGGGGGTCACCTCGCCGCCGTTGAGCACCCATACGAAGACGGTGTCCATCAGCTCGCCATACACGTCGAGCTGGACCTGGTCCTCGGCGCCGTTGCCCACCCGCACCGGTTTCGAGCGGCGGTAGCCCTCGAGGTGGGTGAGCTCCATCTCCTCGCCACCGGAGTGGCCGTCGAGGTTGTACAGGATCTTCAGCCCGCGGTTGATCGTGAGGTGGCGGACCCAGTGCATGAAGTCGGTGGCCTCCTGGTGGAAGCCCAGCTGGAACAGCGCGTAGAGGGTGAAGGACGCGTCGCGCACCCACGTGTAGCGGTAGTCCCAGTTGCGCTCGGCGCCGATCCACTCGGGCAGGCTGGTCGTGGGGGCGGCGACGAGTGCGCCGGTGGGGGCGTAGGTCAGCAGCTTGAGCACCAGCGCCGACCGCCAGACGTGCTCCTGGTAGGGGCCGTTGTAGGTGCACTGGTTGATCCAGCGCCACCAGTACTCCTGGGTGGTGCGCAGCAGGCGACGGCCGTCCTCGACGTCGTCGAGGGGCCGCCCGCAATGACCGATGTGGTTGAACGCCATCCCGAAGGTCACCGTCTGGCCGGGGGCGACCACGAACTCCTGGACCTCGCCGCGCAGCGGGATGGATGACGAGATGCAGACATGGTGGTCGCCGAAGTCGCCGTGGTATCGGCCCCTGCCCGCGCGCAGGGGGTTGGCGGCCCGCCCGTAGTCGGGGCGCGGGTCGATCTTCTGACGGAACCGCACCTTGCCCGAAAGCCCGGTGACAATGCGGACGATCCGGGGGTGCTCGTGCGGCCGGGCGTGCTGCTGCACGTCGTGGTCGTCCACCGGCATGAAGTCGGTGATCGTCGCCATGCCGTCGGGGGTCTGGAAGATCGTCCGGAGGATGTTGGTCTTGCCGTAGTACTCCTGGCGGGTGGCGTGCTCGCCCACCGGGCTCAACTCCCAACAGCCGCCCTTACGGGCGTCCATCAGCCGCCCGAACAGGGACGGGCTGTCGAAGCGCGGCAGGCAGCACCAGTCGATGCTGCCGTCGGCCCCGACCAGCGCCGCCGAGCGGCAGTCGCCGATCAGGCCGTAGTCACCGATGTGGAGGTAGCCGTTGATGCGCAGGTCATGGGCCGGCACCTTTCCGCCCCGGGGGACGTAGGGGTTGGTCCGCTTCGACCGTGCCGCGCTCGGGCGCTTGCCGGCGCGGGCGGTGGCGGAGGTCGTGCTCTTAGAGCGCAATGCGCTCCAACGTCGCCCCGCCGTCCTCCAGCACAAGGAGGCCGGCGCTGCGGTCGCGGCTGAACCAGGCGCCCGTGGCGGTCGATACGTTGATGAACCGCGTGCGACCCACCGTCTCGTCGCGCCAGCGGTGGGTGTGGCCGTGGATGCAGAGGTCCAGGTCGGCCGTCCACGGGTCGCCGGCGCTGGGGGGGCGGTGCACCATGCCGACCCGCATTCCCTCGATCTCGCGCACGACCTGCATAGGGTAGCGCGGGTCATCCGGCGCGTTGCCGTTGACCACCGTCAGCGGGGCGATGCGCCGCAGCCCGTCGAGGACCTCCTCCTGCTGCCAGTCGCCGGCGTGCCAGACCTCGTCCACGCCGTTGAAGACCTCGGCGGCGCGCGCCAGCAGGGCGTCGACGCTGTAGCGGCCCTGGGTGTCGCCGATGACGCCGAGCCGTACGGACATGGCGCTCAGAATAGGGCCGTGGACGCGCGGCGGGTGGGCAACGGCACCATCCGCGTGGCCGTCGGCGACATCACCGCGCTCGACGTCGACGCCATCGTCAACGCGGCCAACAGCCACCTCGCGGGCGGGGGCGGCGTCGACGGCGCGATCCACCGCGCCGGTGGCCCCGCGATCAAAGCCGAGACGCAGCGCCTGTTCCCCGGCGGCTGCCCCACCGGCGAGGCGGTCACCACGGGCGGCGGCGACCTCAGGGCGCGCTGGGTGATCCACGCCGTCGGGCCTGTGTGGCGCGGCGGCGACCAGGGCGAGGACGAGCAGCTGGCCTCGGCGTGGCGGGCATCGCTGCGTGAGGCCGTCGAGCATGGCGCGGCCAGCGTCGCCTTCCCCTCGATCTCCACCGGTGTATATGGCTTCCCGGTCGTGCGCGCCGGCCCCATCGCTGTCCGTGAACTGCGCGACGGGCTGGTCGCCATGCCCGCGGGCCGGGAGCTCGACGTCACCATCTGCGCTTTCTCGGAGCGCGACGCGGCGGTGTACCGCCGAGCCGTCGAGGCAATGGAACCGCCGGGCGCCGTCTAGCTGTCGCGCTCCTCGACGGTGAGCTTGGTCATCGCGTCGCCCTGGCGCAGGCTGTTGACCACGTCCTGGCCGTCGACGACATAGCCGAAAAGGTTGTAGCTGGGGGCGAGCTTGTGCTGGCAGTCGGCATTGCAGATGAAGAACTGGCTGCCGTTGGTGTTGGGCCCGGAGTTGGCCATCGCGACGGCCCCCTCGCGGTAGCTGCCCTTCACCGGCTCGTCCTCGAACTTGTAGCCGGGCCCCCCGGTGCCGGTGCCAGTCGGGTCGCCACCCTGGATGACGAAGTCCGGGACATAGCGGTGGAAGGTCAGCCCGTCGTAGTAGCCCTGGCGGGCGAGGGCGACGAAGTTGTTGACCGACTTCGGCGCCAGCGACGGCATCAGGTCCATGGCGAAGGAGCCCTTGCTGGAGTCGACGGTGACCCGGTAGGTCTTGCTCGGGTCGATGGTCATCGGCGGTATGTCAGGCATGTGGTTCTCCCTTGATGAGCTGCAGGAACTCGGAGCGGGTCCGGGCGTCGCGCTTGAACCGTCCCAGCATGCAGCTGGTGACCGCCTGGCTGCCCTGCTTCTGCACGCCCCGCATCAGCATGCACAGATGGTAGGCCTCCATCACCACGCCCACCCCCTTCGGGGCGACGGCCTCGTCGATCGCCTCGGCGACCTGGCTGGTGAGGCGCTCCTGGACCTGGAGGCGACGGGCCAGGATGTCCACGACGCGACCGAGCTTGCTGAGCCCGACGATGTTGCCGTCGGGCAGGTAGGCGATGTGGGCGCGGCCGTAGAACGGCAGCAGGTGGTGCTCGCAGAGGCTGTAGAACTCGAGGTCCTTGACCACGATCATCTGGTCGGCCTCGCTCTCGAACACCGCCTCGCGCAGGGTGGCCACCGGGTCCCCCGCGTAGCCCTCGGTCAGGAACTCGAGCGAGCGCGTGACCCGGGCCGGGGTGTCGACCAACCCCTCGCGGCCGGGGTCCTCGCCCATCCCCAGCAGCAGGCGGCGGACAGCGTCCTCGGAGTCCTCGCGCCAATCCGGCCGGGGCTGCTTCATGGCCGCAATCCTATGCGCCCCGCCTTGGCCTGACGGGAGGGGCGACGGCTTGCGCCGCCGCCCGCTCTCCCGTCCGTCTACTCGCTAGGCGCCCCCCGCCGGGATCGGGAGGGACTGGACGAAGATGTCCTCGTCGTTTGCGGTCCCGTTGAAGTCCTGCAGCCCGCACAGCGTGGGCGGGTTGCCGGGGGTGCCGCTGCCGGGGCAGAGGAAGATGTCGGGCACCCGCGTGTCAGACCACAGCGGCCAGGCCGTGTCGCCGGCGGCCGCCAGCCCCGAGTAGTCACCCCAGAACACGCCCGCGAACTGGGTCGGAGGGGGCATGGACCCGGTGGTGACGCGGGCGGACGCCCAGCTGACGCCGTTGACCGAGCCCAGCAGGGTCTGGTCGGAGTACCCCGTGGTCTCGGCGTCGCCGTACTGGCGGTCGTACGTGGCGATCGCCAGCTTGTGGTTGCTGTACGTCATCCAGTGGAACCACTGGCTGGTGTGCGCCATCCCCGGCGTCATCGCCATCGGCATCTGGCGCGGGTCGGTGCTCGCCCCGTTGAACGTGACGCCGTTGTTCAGGGAGGTGCTGACGAGGATGTGGTTGGCGCACGCCCCCGGAGTCTTGACTCCCGTGTAGAGGCCGCCGCCACTGGACGGCTCGATGCCGGTTGGCTTGCACCCGTTGTTCTCATTGGAGTCGGGGTTGATGTACGACGGGATGCTGATCACCACCCGGTTGGGGCTGTCAGGGTTGACCGCGCCGACGGCGTAGTTGGAGGCGCGGAAGATCGAGTTGTTCGTGCTGCCCTTCTCCGGCACGCAGGAGCGGCCGGGGTCCTGGCCACCCTGGTAGGTGGCGCAGTCGGGCAGGTCGTAGTAGTCGCTGACCTTGTGCGGCACGTCGAACGTCTTGCCGCCGTCGGTCGACCTCTGGATCAGCACCTGGGCGCGGGCGGTGTGGGCCCACGACGACGTGTTGAAGTTCGAGTAGAGGACGTACAGCGTGCCGTCTGGCGCGGTGAAGGGCTGCGAGAACTGGTTGTTGTCACACCCGCCGTTGGTCGTCAGGGTGTTGGGGCAGTGCACCTGGCTCCCCGACGGCGACACCCGGACGGGGGCGCTGAAGGTCTCACCGTAATCGGCCGAGTACGACTCGTAGATGTAGGCCGTGGTGGCGGTGTAGTGCGTCCAGGTCACGTAGACGCGGTCGCGGAACGGGCTGGTGGTGCTGGCGTCGACGGTCAGAAGCTGCTTGTCTTCGAGATCGGTCGCGGCGCCCTCGACGTCGGCGGTCAGCGCGACGTAGCGGCCCGGGAAGTTGAAGGACGCGCCGCCGTTCTTCGTCGAGCGGTACATCAGCAGCGCGCTCGACTGGTCCGGGTTGCTGGTGACGCCGGCGCCGCGGAGGAACGCCTGGCAGGAGAGGTAGACGTTGCCGCGGGTATCGAAGGCGACCGACGTGTCCCCGCTCGACTGCCAGTACTGGCGGGCGGCGCCGAACGCGTCACCCCGGGTGAAGCCGTTGGGCGTGGTGGCGTCCTTCCAGTGCGCCCCCCCGTCCGAGGTGTAGTCGACGCCGCAGGTGCCGTCACCGCGGCGGTAGTCGTTGTAGCTGGCGACGAGCCGGTTCGCGTTGTTGGGATCCACTGCGATCGACGTCTCGTTCTGCGCCTGGCCCCGGCCCTGGAGGTCGGCGTCGGTCACGTTGAGGCAGTTCTGGTTGACCTTGATGTTGGTCCCGATGTTGCCCGTGCAGCCGTTCCCGGAGACCGGGAAGTAGGTGTCCACCGGTCGGGCGGCCGCCCTCGGGGCGCTGCCAAAGGCCTGCTCCGCGGGGCCGGACACGTGGGCGCGCAGCCGCGGATCCATGTTCTGCAGCGGGTTGGCGCTGGCGGTCGTGACCGCCGGCGTGAACTGGATCCCCCCGGCCAGCGTCATCGCGGCCGTGAAGAAGATCGCCGACACGAGTCGACCCACGCGTCGAAGCATCACGCTCCCTCCGGTAATGCCCTATTGAAGGTGTCAGCCCCGCTGCCGAAACCTCCGGATGGCGCCACGCGCCTCCCGCTGTGTCTCCTAACCCTGAGAGGACCGGTATACGGTTTTCAACCCCCCGGTGTCAAACCTGGCCGCCCGGCCTGGTGCCGGCAGCTGGTCAGGCCGGGGTGGCGGCGGGTCGGGGGTCCGGCATGAGCGCCTCCAGCGCGTAGATCGCCAGCAGCACCACCGCCATCAGGTCGATCGCGATCGTGACGGAAATCGTGAACTCACCCAGGGACGAGTGGTATCCACCCAGCAGGATCCCGAACGCCAGCGCGCCCGCCAGCAGGCCCCATGCGAAGCGTCGCCGGTGGACCGCCACGAAGTAATAGACGAGGACGTTGGCCAGGGCCAGGCCGAGCATCGCCAGGCCGAACACGCCGAGGTAGGGGGTGATCGCCTGGTACTCGTCCTGGCGCAGGAGCAGCGTGACGGTCAGGCTCGGCAGCAGCCAGTAGAAGAGGGTGACCACGCCGCCGCCCAGCAGGACCAGGCCGAGGGAGAGGTTGACTATGCGGCGCGCCCCCTGGCCCTGCGCGTGGAGCGCGGCCACGCGGGGGAACATCACCGCCGAGATGCTGATCGTCCCGAAGAAGATGATCTTGCCCAGCAGCGACATCGCGGCGTAGAGGCCGGCGTCATGCGCGCTGAGGAAGTGCTTGGCGAGCAGCACGTCGAAGTTGTAGAAGAGCGTGATCGCGGTGATCCCGGCGCTGGCGCCAAGCGCGCTGCGGAGCACCGGCCAGACGCGCAGGCGCTCGTGGTGCCCAGCGTGGGGCAGGTCGCGGAGGGTCCACGCCGCGGCGAAATTGCAGATCACCAGCGCCGTGCAGATCGCCACCATCGCTCCGACCGCGCGGAGGTTGAAGTACAGCAGCAGGGGCAGGAACGCCAGGGTGCTGCTGCCGTAGAGCACGAAGTTGAGCGACAGTGGCGCGAACCGCTGCTCGCCCTGGACCACGCCGCGGCCCACGCCCACCAGCAGGCACAGGGGGACAGCCGCCGACAGCGCCAGCAGCGGGCCGTAGGTGGACATGTTGAGGAACTCCTTCATCCAGGGCACCAGGAGGACGAAGAGCACCATCCCGGCCGCCCCGATGACCGAGACGTAGAGCACAAAGTCGCGGTAGATGCGGTTCACGCGCGAGTCCTCGCCCGCGGCTGACAGCGGCGCCACGTAGCGCGCGGCCACCGCCATCGAGATGAACAGCGCGATCTGGATCAGGTAGAAGAGCGAGATCAGCGGCGCCACTTCGCTGAACCCCTGGGGCCCGAGGGCGCGCGCCAGCAGGCCCTGGAACGCGAAGCCGGCGAGGCCGGCGAAGAGGTTGCCGACGAAGTAGACGAGGTTGTCGAGGGCGAACGGGGTGCGTACCGCCGCCGGCAGGAGAAGCACCAATCGCTGCCGCGCGAGCCAGGAGACGAGCGGCGATTTGCGGCGCTGGTGCTCCTCGGACGCCAGCAGGCTGGAGACCTCTTCTGCCGGCGATTCGCCCATTCCCGCCAATGATAGGGTCAGGTTGCTGTGCCGGATGATGCTTTTCCGATCGAGCGGGCGATGGTCGTGCACGCCCACCCGGACGACGCCGAGTTCGTCTGTGGGGGCACCATCGCCAAGCTGGCGGATGCCGGCGTCGAGTGGACGGTGGTCGTCTGCACCCAGGGCAATCGTGGGGGAGAGGGCGAGCGGACCCCCGAGGACCTGGCCGCCGTTCGCGAGCGCGAGCAGCGCCGCGCGGCGGACATCATGGGGGTCAAGCGGCTGCTGAACCTCGGGTACGACGACGGCAGCCTGACCCCGTCACTGGAGCTGCGCCGGGACATCACGCGGGTCCTCCGCCAGTACCGCCCCAACCTGGTCATCGTGGCCAACCCGGTGCGCAACTTCGGCTCGATCGGGGGCAACCACCCCGACCACCTCGCCGCCGGCGAGGCCGCCCTGGCGGCGATCTACCCCACCGCCCGCAACCCGATGGCGCTACCCGAGCTGATGGAGGAGGGCCTCGAGAAGTGGGCCGTCGAATGGGTCTGGGTCGCCGGCGCCAACCAGGTCCAGCCCAACCTGTACGTCGACATCACCACCACGATCCAGCGCAAGGTCGAGGCGCTGCAGGCCCACGAGAGCCAGCTGGGCGACTGGGTCAACGGCTACGCCCGGGGTCGGGCGCGGGCCGAGGCCGAGGCCGCCGCCGAGGCGGGCCTGGGCGACTTCGAGTACGCCGAGGCGTTCGTGAAGATGTTCACCGCTGAGCTGAACACGAAGGAGGCGGTGGCCGAGGCGGCCAGGCTGTACGGGCCCTACCACACGCAGCCCCGCAGCCGGGGCGAGGTGGCGGAAAGGGCCTAACCCCGGCGCGCTGCCGCCGGCCCCACCGGTGCGGGCGTGACCCGCTCCGGGTGGTGATTGACGTGCAGTGGCGAGCGGTCGCCGATCCATTGTGCCGGCGGGGTGGCCCAGTGCTGGGCCATGCTGTTCAGGCGCGAGGCGTAGGGCAGGCGCAGGCTGCTGAACTTCTCCCAGGCCTCGTCGGCCGAGCGCACCCGGAGGCCCGCAGCGGCCAGCCGGCCGAGGGCGTCCTCGAATTCCTCCCGCTCGACCCCGACTGACTCCTCGCCGTCGAGGCCGAACTGGTGGGCCAGGTCCTCGACGAGGTGGCTGCCCATCATCACCAGCATCTTGGCCGGGCCCTGGGGCACCTCCTCCGCCGCCGCGACCACCAGGGTGCCGGCGTCGAGCATCGCCCCCAGGGCCGAGATCCACGACTCGTTGTCGTGGCTGGACCGGAAGTAGGTGAGGATCGGGTAGGCGAGGTGGCTGTCGAGCACCTCGGCCGACCAGTGCTCCCACTCGTGGAAGAGCGTGGTGAGGCGGTCCTCCATCCCCAGCCGGGCGTGGGTCTCCAGGATGGTGACCCCTGAGGGTGGCGCGCCGGCGCGGGCGTCCAGGGTGACCACGAGCGTCTCGCGTCGCTGGAAGTGGCTGTACAGGCTGAACAGGAAGGTCACCACCAGGGCCATCGTCGCCAGCCCAGTGCCGGTGATCGCGGGGACGAGCAGCCGCGCGGCGGGGCCGAGGGGCGCGTGCGCGGCCTGGCCGACGCTGAACAGCGTCGCGGCGGAGACATACATGGAGCCCACGAGGCTCGGGGGGTTGCCAAAGTCATTGCGCAGGGAGTGAACCAGCAGCCCGAAGCCCACCACCTCGGCGGTGACCCAGGCGCCCAAGATCACGACGAGGGCGGCCGGCGGGTAGATCGCCAGCACCGACTCGCGCTTGTTGATGTCGCTGGTCCGTGACCCGACCGTCCGCCATACGCGCCACAGCCGGCGCGTCAGGTTGCGGCTGAGCCAGGTGCCCCGCACGGTGGGGCGGGGGACGATCACGCCGTTGAAGATGTCGAGCAGGACCGCGAACACCACGATCGCGCCCGCGATGCCCTCGGCCACTGCCAGCACGGTTTCCATCGCCATCCCAGCGTTAATCCAGGAGGAGCTCGATGCCTTCCAACGCGGTGGTCGACCCGTACTCGAACGAGGCCCCCGACGGCGCGCTGAACTCCTGCTCGAGCGCCCACTCACCGTCGGCTGAAGGCCGCTGGTAGTACGCGAGGGTGAAGTCCGCCAGCTCCGAGTGGTAGCAGTACACGGGCTGCCCCGATGGGTCGTGGTACGTGATCCCGATCAGGTCCTCGCGGCGCGGCACAACGCTGCCAACCAGGCGGTCACGGGCGTACTCCGCTTCGAACCTCCAGCCGTCGGGGGAGTGCTCCGTGGTGGGTTTGAGCATGTCCAGGAAACGGTTCCGCAGGAGGCGCCGGCCGTCGCCCAGCTCGAGGTAGAGCGATGTAATTGTGCGAACCCCACCGGGCAGGCTGGGCCACGCCGCGAAGCCCGTGAAGGCCGCGCCCGCGACGCCCAGGTGCTTGCACTCCGCCCAGTGCCATGCCTGGCTGTGGCGCTTGCCGAAGACGTGGGCCTGCTCCCCCAGCCAGCCGTCGACATCTGTGCGTTCGCCGTCCTCGGTGATCGTCCCGGTGATCCTGAGCAGGGGGCGCGGCTCCACGAAGCACGTCGCGACCCGGGCGCCCCACTCCGGCGTGGGTGCGATGCCGGGGAGGACGGGGTCGAACCTGAGGTCCCACTCGACGGCCGCCCCGTCCTGCTCGAGCCGACCGGAGCAGCCCTCCTCGTCGAGGCGGTTGCCGGCGATCGTCACGCTGAAGGGCTCGTCCGAGGCCCGCAGCTCCTGGATCGGGAAGGTCAGCCGGATCGCGCGGTTGGAGGGTGCCTTCTGGCGGTCGGTGCGCATGAACCAGGACTGGGCAAATGGCTCGCGGCCGGCGTCGGAGGGGGCGACCATGCTGTACCGGATCCAGTAGCCGCGGCCCGCGTCGGGGTTGTTGAAGGCGACGTAGTAGCCCTCGTAATGCCCGCGCCGCCCGCTCTGCCAGCGCATCCGGTTGCCCCTCACGGTCTGTCGGCTACGATTAGCACCCCTGCGGTACCGGCCGCCACGCCGTGGGGAAGCGGCGAGGGGCCTGGCGCGTTAATAAGGATGTCGCCCCGAGAACAGCCAGGAGTAAGCAGCAGATGTCCGACAGCAAGCAATACGACGTGATCATAGTCGGGGCCGGTCCCGCCGGACTCGCCGCCGGCCTGTACGCCGGCCGCATGGAGCTGAAGGCGCTCGCCCTCGACCGGCTGGCCCCCGGCGGGCAGCTCCTGAACACGCTGGACATCGAGGACTACCCCGGTTTCGAGCACGTTACCGGCCAGGAGCTGTCCGAGAAAATGGAGGCCCACGCGAAGAAGTTCGGCCTGGAGATCGAGTACGAGGACGTACAGGAGATCTACAAGGACGGCGACGAGGTCGTGGTCCGCGGCCTGGAGTCCGAGTTCCGTGCCCCGGCCGTCATCGTCACCGCGGGGGGCCAGCCGAAGAAGCTGGAGATCCCCGGTGAGGAGGAGTTCGCCGGGCGCGGCGTGAGCTACTGCGCGATCTGCGACGGGGCCTTCTTCAAGGAGAAGGAGGTCGCGGTCGTGGGGGGTGGTGACAGCGCCCTCGAGGAGGGCGTTTTCCTGACCCGCTACGCCAGCACCGTCCACATCATCCACCGCCGCGACGAGTTCCGCGCCCAGGCCATCGCGGTGGCGGCGGCGCGCGCCAACCAGAAGGTCAACTTCGTCCTCGACACCGTGGTGGAGGAGATCGTGGGCGATGGCAGCGTCCAGCACCTCAAGCTGCGCAACCTGAAGACCGACGCGACGAGCACCCTGGACGTTGGCGCGGTGTTCCCCTTCATCGGCTTCCTGCCCAACAGCAACATCTTCCGGGACCACGTCGAGCACGACGAGCTGGGCTACCTCATCACCGACATGGACATGGCCACCAACGTCCCCGGCATCTTTGCCGCCGGTGACGTCCGCCACCAGCTGACCAAGCAGATCACGACCGCCGTCGGCGACGGCACCACCGCGGTGGTTGCGGTGTCGAAGATGCTCGAGGAGCGGAACCACGGCAAGCTCCCCGCCGCGGCGGCGCCGGCGGTGCCCGCGGCCGCCGAGGCCGGCGCCATGCCCGCGACGCCCGAGCAGGTACAGGTCTGATCCTTCGCACCGCCGCGGCGGCGGACAGGGTTGCCGCGGACGTCCTGGTCGTCCCCGTGGCGACCGGCTCGGAGCTGGCGGGCAGGGGCATCGACGCCATCGACCACGCCCTTGGCGGGGCGCTCCGAGGGCTCGCCGAGGAGGCGGGTTTCACGGCCCGACTCGGGCACGTCGCGATCCTGGGCACCCTCGGCCGCCTGAAGTCGCGCCGGGTCGCGCTGCTCGGCCTCGGTGACGCTGATCGGCTCGACCGCACCCGGCTGGGCAATGCCCTCCACCTCGGCCTGGCCAACATCTCCGGGCGGCGGGCCTCCGTGGCGGTGGCCTGGAACGAGGCGCTGCCGGCGGGCGTCGAGCCTGCGGAGCTGGCGGAGGCCGCCGTCGAGGCCGCCGTGCTGGTGGGCTTCACCCAGGCGACCCACCGTGGCGGTGGGGAACGGCGGCTTCGCGGCGCCGCGGCGGGCGCCACCCGAGAGGCGACCACCCTGACGCTGGCGGGCTTTCCTCGCGTCGATCGCCTCCGCCTCGCCGACGCCGAGGTCCTGGCGGAGGCGACCAACCTGGCGCGCCGCCTCGTCAACGCGCCGGCGTCGGAGCTGGGACCGGCGGGCCTGGTGGCCGAGGCGCGGGCGGCGGCCGCCGCCGGGGGCCTGAAGTTCAACGCCCTTGACGCGAAGGAGCTCCGGCGGCTGGGGTACGGCGCCATCCTTGCCGTTGGCGACGGTTCAGCCCAGCCGCCTTCGATGGCGGTGCTGACCTACAGCGCGCCGTCGCGGGCGGGGCGGCGCCGGCTGCTGGCGCTGGTGGGCAAGGGGATCACATTCGACACCGGCGGGATCTCGATCAAGCCCGCCGCCGACATGCACTACATGAAGGGCGACATGGGGGGCGCCGCGGCGGTGATCGGGGCGATGACGGCGATCGCCGCCCTGAAGCCCGCCATCGACGTCGTCGGCATCGTGTGCGCCGCCGAGAACATGGTGTCGGGGAGCGCGATGCGGCCCGGGGACGTGGTGCGAAGTGGCAACGGGCTGACGATCGAGGTGCTGAATACCGACGCCGAAGGCCGCCTGGTGCTGGCCGACGGGGTCCACCACGCGGTGAAGCTGGGCGCCACCGAGATCGTGGACATCGCCACCCTCACGGGCGGCCAGCGGATCGCGCTCGGCCCGGTTGCCGCCGCGTTCATGACCGACAGTCCCGCCATGGGCGACGCGCTGCGGGCCGCGGCCGAGGCCGCGGGCGAGCGGGCGGGGGAGCTGCCGGTGTACGCGGAGTACGAGGCGATGCTGGAGAGCCCGATCGCCGATCTCAACAACTCGCCTGGGCCGAACGCGTCAGCGATCACGGCGGGGCTCTTCATCCGGCGTTTTGCCGGCGGCCGGCCGTGGCTGCACATCGACATGGCGGCGCCGAGCTGGAACCGGGTTGGTCAGGTGAAGGAGGTGCCCCAGGGCCCTGCGGGGTACGGCGTTCGCACCCTGGCGCGGCTGGCGATGAGGCTGGGCGGCGAGCGGGGGCGGGGGTAATCTTGACGAGATCAGTCGGAAATAAGCCGAGCCGCTGCCCGGTTCAGGCCAACGTGGAGACCAATACCTGATGGCGAACTTCCGCGACCTCCTGGCCTCGGCCAAGGGCGACATCAAAGAGGCCGGGCCCGAGCAGGTGGACGCCCTCCTGAAGGGCGAGAACCCGCCGGTGCTGGTCGATGTCCGTGAGGCGGCCGAGACCAACCAGGGCGTGATCGCCGGCGCGGTCCTGATCCCGCGCGGCTTCCTCGAGATGCAGGTCGAGGACAAGCTGCCGGACAAGGACCGGCCCGTGGTCACCTACTGCGCGGTCGGCCAGCGCTCGGCGCTGGCGGCGAAGACGCTCTCCGAGATGGGCTATTCCGACGTGACCTCGATGGCGCGCGGCTTCAACGGCTGGAAGGAGGCCGGGCTCAAGTTCGTCGTCCCCGAGACCCTCCGGCCGGAACAGGCGGCGCGGTACAGCCGCCATACCCTGCTGCCCAACGTGGGCGAGGCCGGGCAGCTCAAGCTGCTGGAGGCCAAGGTGCTGCTGATCGGCGCGGGCGGTCTCGGATCGCCGGCCGGGGTGTACCTCGCCGCCGCGGGGGTCGGCACCCTTGGGGTGCTGGACTTCGACGTCGTCGACGAGTCCAACCTCCAGCGCCAGATCCTGCACAGCACCGAGCGCGTGGGGATGGCCAAGACCGAGTCCGCCGCCATCGCGATCCGGGCCCTGAACCCAGACGTCAAAGTGGTGCAGCACAACACCCGGATCAGCTCGGAGAACGTCTACGAGATCATCGAGCCGTACGACATCATCGTCGACGGCTCCGACAACTTCGCCACCCGATACCTGCTCAACGACGCCGCGGTGTGGAAGGGCAAGAAGATCGTCCACGGCAGCATCTTCCGCTTCGACGGCCAGGTCACTGTGCTTGATCCCGCCAGTGGCGGCCCGTGCTACCGATGCATCTTCGGCGAGCCGCCGGACCCCGACAGCGACATGGCCCCCAACTGCGCCGAGGCGGGTGTGCTCGGCGTGCTCCCCGGGACCGTGGGCATCATCCAGGCCACCGAGGCCGTCAAGCTGATCCTCGGCATTGGCGAGCCCCTCGTCGGCAAGCTCCTGATGTTCGACGCGCTGGACATGACCTTCCGCACGTTCAAGGTGCGCCACAACCCTGAGTGCCCGGTCTGCGGCGACAACCCGACGATCACCGAGCTGATCGACTACGAGGAGTTCTGCAGCCTGCCGCTGGCGCAGCGCAACGGCCACTCAGCCGCGGTCGCCACCGGCGCCTCGGCCCAGGAGGCGCCGGTGTCCTAGCCCTCCCCCGCGAACGCGTGGGGCTGCTGGCGACGGACGGTTGCGCCGTTGGCGTCGCCGCCGTGGTTGGCGTCGCCGTGGTGGTGGTGCCAGTGCCCTGGCCGAGATCGAGGCCCTCGAGCGGGAAGACCTTCGGCACGGTGCCGTCGACCTTCATAACCCCGTCCTCGAACGTGAGGTTCTCGATCTTATGGCCGGGGATCGACGCCGACCGCTCCTCCAGGTAGGTCTGGAGGAAGCTCTTCTGGTCCTTCATCTGGCCGGTCACCGGCAGGCGCCCGACCTCCGCCTGGTCGACGTCGAGGCTGACCTTGTAGTTCCTCACGAAGCCACGGAACTTCCAGTAGAACGGGATCGTTTCCGTGAAGATCATGAAGCGCTTGATGAAGTTGACGTGCTCCGGCGGCATCGCGGTGAGCACGGCGAAGCGGTCGATGCGGCTCTTCTGGATCAGCCCCGACATCTCGACGGTCTTGTCGGAGTTGAACTTGATCGTCGCCTGCTTGATCGGGAAGTGCTCGTTCAGCATGGCCGAGGTCACCCTGGGGGTGAAGGTCGTGCCCTTGAGCGTGTTGGTGCCGCCCGCCTGCATCATCTGCTGGGGGGTCTGACCGGGCGGTAGCGGCGCGGCCACCGCGGCACCGAGGCTGTGGGCTGTGTCGAGCTCAGCCTGGCCGTAGGTCTCGCCACCGATGTCGCGCGGCTTGTCCGAGCCGAACGCGCTCGAGAGGCCGGGGACGAAGCCGAAGTAGCCGGCGGCGATCGTCGCGGCCACGATCACCAGCACCATCGCGGCGAGCAGGCCCATCAGGAACTTCTTCATCAGTCGCCCCCGCCTCCGCCGCCGCCGTCGATGGA
>JAXDLV010000059.1:0-23410 GCA_034666445.1 Chloroflexota bacterium
GCGCCTGACCGGGGCCCAAAAGAAAAGGGCCCCGGCCGCGATGGCCGGGGCCCTCAACCAGGTGCTAGGTCAGACGCAGTCGTTGGCGGTGTTGCTCCAGAGCGTCTGGACCGCGTAGACGTGGCCACCGGCGTCGGGGCCGATGTTGTGCGCGCCCCCGGCGGTGCCGGGCGGGAGCCAGGCGCACATGTCGCCGTTCTCCTCGCCGGCCTGGTCACGCCAGGCCGAGTTCTTGGTCGGGAGCGGGTCGGTCATGGCCTCGGCGATCTCGTGGGCGAGGATCATGGAGTACCCGTCGAAGTAGCCGTTGCCGAAGCTGTTGCTGCTGGCGTTCACGAAGTTCTCGCCGCAGAGGCTGGCGCCGAACGCCTGCAGGTTGGGGGTGTACGGCATGTTGACATAGGCCACGTCGCGCCCCTGGGTGTCGGCCACGGAGTTGTGGTAGGCGCAGTACAGCCCGGCCGTGGTGGCCTCCTTGGGCAGCATGATGATGTACTGGGCGCCGGGATCGTAGCCATTGCCCAGGAAGTGGGTCTGCGCCCGCAGGGCCTCCTTGGCGAGCAGGTTCGCCGGCTTGGCGAAGCCGCTGACACAGACCATGGCATTGACGCACCCGTCAGGCACATACGGGGTTGGCGGCGTGCTGGTCAGGTCGGTCCAGACCCCACCGAAGGTGATCGGCACGCCGACGTGGACGCCGGAGCCGCCGCAGTTGACGGTGCCGGCGGCAACGCCCGAGCAGTACTGACTGACAGCCTGGCCAGGCCAGCCGGAGGCGCTGACGTACTGGCTGAAGCTGGTGATGTAGTTGCGGGCCGTCACGTTGGTGTACTGGGTGCCGGGGTCGGTCCAGCCGATGTTCCACTGCTTGCCCCAGAACACGAGGTAGACCGTCGTGTGCGCCTGGATGGGAGCGCCGGCGTTCTGGTAGGTCATCGGCGGCTGCGCCCCGGAGGCGAAGGCGGTCATCGGCTGCTGCTGGACCGTCCTCATCAGGTGCCCCAGGTCGGGATCATCGGTCGTGGCGATGGCCGCGACCGGCTGCAACGCCGATAGCCCCAAGCCGAGCATGGCGCCGCAGACGACGACCGCCCGCAGCTTACGCGTGAATGAACGCATTCGAACCCTATGCCTCCTTGATGGCAGGTGAGCCGGCTGACATGTCGAGACCGTGCCTGCTCCCCGGCCCCCGCTTGTTCGCCCCGGCGGGTCCCCTCGGGACCCTCAGCCGCCAGTAATATAGCAGCCGCCCGAACGCGGACCAACACCCTGTTACGTGGTTCGGCTCCGCGGCAAGGTCCTCAACCGCTAAACGTGGAACTCGACCCCGGGCTCAGAGAGCTGGCCCGCGATGCCCCCTCCTGGAAACGGTCCGCGCCGACGGCGACTACGTCCCGGTACTCGACAGGAGGCGTAGCATGAGGCCGGATGAGGATCGGGTGGGCGGTGGTCGCGCTCGCGGCAGCGATGCTACCCGGTTGCGGTAGCTCGACAGCTACGACGTCCACGCCGCAGAGCAGTCCCTCGATCTGCGCGGATCGGACGCCCGCAACCCCGCCCCAGGCCGTTGACCAGTACTGCGGCCGCAGTATCGAGAACCTGACCGAGGCCTGGTGGCAGTGGGCGGTCGCGGAGCCGACGGCCACCAACCCGGTTTCCGACAAGACCGGTGACATCTGCGGAAAGGGTCAGCCACAGGATGTCTGGTTCCTCACCGGCACCACCGAGGGCGCTGCGCAACGAAAATGCTCGATACCGGCGGACCGGGCGATCTTCTTCCCCGTTCTCAACGAGATTTGCGGCAGTCAGTCGACGCAATGCAGTCAATCGGACGTCGAAGGCGGGACCACCGCTGCCACCATCGACGGCGTTACCCTCGCTCCCAGGTCGTCGACAAGCGAACCGTTCCTGGTCAACCCGGTGGCCGGCAACCCGTTCGTCGACCGCCCCGGTGCGTTGTCGGCGAAGTCGTACGGCCTGTGGATACTGCTTCGGCCCCTCGCGGCGGGTACCCACGTCGTGAAGTTCAGCGCCAGCAAAGGCCGGGTGCATGAATCTGCGGAATACAACCTGACCGTCAGCTGAGCAGCCTACAGGCCGATCCCGCCGACCAGGTGACCAACCCCGGCGGTGATCGCCATCGCAAACCCGCCTCCGACGCCAACCCGGACGGCGGCCCGAAGCATCGGCGCCCCCCCGGCGCGTGCACCCGCGATCCCCAGGATCACCAGCGCCAGGAGGGCGCTTCCGACAACGGCCAGGGTCCTCGCGGACGTGGGGGCGACCAGGAACGCGACGACTGGCAGCAGTGCCCCCACCGTGAAGCTCACGGCCGAGTAGACCGCGGCCTGAACGGGGCGAGCCGGCATGGTCAGGTCAAGACCCAGCTCGTCGCGTGCATGCGCGGCCAGGGCGTCCGACGCGGTGAGCGCCTCGGCGACCTGGATTGCCAGCTCCCGCGGCACCCCTCGCTTCACGTAGATCGCTGCCAGCTCCCGCTGTTCCGTTTCCGGTTGAGCCGTGAGCTCCCTGCGCTCCAGCGCGAGGTCGGCGAGCTCGGTGTCGCGCTGCGAGCTGACGGATACGTACTCGCCCGCCGCCATCGACATGGCTCCCGCGACAAGCGCCGCCACCGAGGCGATCAGCACGGCGTTCGTGGGTGCACCGGCCGCAACCACCCCGAGCGCCATGCTGGCGACCGATACGATGCCGTCGTCAGCACCAAGGACGGCGGCTCGCAGCCATCCTGCCCGCTGCCCGCGATGACGTTCCCTCGCGACAGTGCCCACCGTCCGCAGTGTATCGGAGGTCGGGGCCCGGTCTCGTGGGGCTCCGCGTCGGGCGCCGGCTCAGCCGCGACGCAGGGCTGGGATCAGCACGCCGGCGGCGGCTACGTGCATCATCGCGAGGGCAATTTGGGACGAAATCGTGGTCCCGGCTGCGAGGGGCAGGCCCAGCGAAGCAACCAGGACGACGAGGGCAACTGCGGTCCAGATCTCCCGGGCGTTCGACACGCGGCGCTCGAGAGCGGCAAGAATTCCCCAGCCTGCCAGGGACGCGCCGAAGGTGAAGCCGACGACCACCCCAAACGCAACGTTCTGGGGGGCGGTGTTGCCGAACCGGAACGTGAGCTCGATACCAAGCACCGGCACCGCTACCGCCCAGACCGTGGCAGCCGCCACCACGGCTCCGACCACGCCCAGGGCGCGGGCCCGAAGGTGGCCCGCAGCAAGGCTATCGTTCTTGATCGCGCTGACTGCCGACATAAGACCTCTCCTTTTCGCGGCGGGGTTTCCGCCGGATATTTGACCGCCGGGGCGGTAAACTTACTTAGGTGCCTAATGTTAGGCGCCTAAGTATCCGGTGTCAAGAGGAGACCGATGAACTTCGACCAGGCCGACGCACTCAACGAAGCGATCCGAGCGATTGGAATCCGTCACCGGGCACTTGCCATCGCGGCTCTTGCCCCCTTTGGCATCCACCCGGGACATAAGGTGCTCCTGCTGGAGCTAGAGAGGACAGGGCCATCCACCCAGGCCCAGCTGGCCAGCGCGTGCGGCTACGAGCCGCCCACGATAACGCTCAGCGTTCGCCAGCTGGAGACCGCGGGGTTGGTGGTACGCCGCCCCTCTCCCCTCGATCGACGGGCCACGGTGGTTGAGCTCAGCCAGGCGGGACGAGTGCTGCTGCCGAAGCTCAAGTCAGCCTGGCGCCGCCTCGCGGAGCAGACGGTCGCCGGCCTCACCGCCACAACGGTCGACCAGCTGATGAATGTCGTCGAAGACCTCGCCGCGGGCCTCATCGCCGGCGCAGCCCCGGACCAACCACGCTACACACCGCGATCGAAACCAGCGCGGGGGTGGAAACAGACAGCGCGCGGCGGGAGTTGATGTACTTCGGGATGGCTCCCGGCCAGACCCGACCAGATAGGAGTGGTGAGCGATGAACAACCTGACTGCAGCGACCGGGTTGGCGCGGATCAAGCTCGGGCGCAGCGAACTGGACGTTTCGCGCATCGCCCTTGGCACGTGGCAGCTGGGCGGTGACTGGGGCGCGACAGATGAGGAGGCGGCAATCAGCGCAATCCACCACGCCTACGACCGCGGCGTCAACTTCTTCGACACCGCCCAGGGTTATGGGTTTGGGGCGTCGGAGCAGCTCGTGGCGAAGGCCATAAGGCAGTACGCCCGGGACGACGTCGTGATCGCGACAAAGGCCGGCCTGCGATCTCTTGGTGGCGCCCAGGTCGAGCGCGACGCCAGTGCGGACGCCATCCGCAAGGGTGTCGACGACAGCCTTCGTGCGCTCGGTACCGAGTACATTGATCTCCTCCAGGTGCACTGGCCGGATCCCAGGACCCCGTTCTCGGAAACAGCTGGCGCGCTGGCGGAACTTGTCGCGGCGGGCAAGGTCCGTCACGTCGGCGTTCCCAACTTCAACCCGGATGAGATCAACGAGTTCAGCGCCACCCTACCGGTGGAGACCCTGCAGCCTCCCTACCACCTGTTCCACCGCGACATCGAGGCTGCGGTTCTGCCATACGCGCAGGCGCATGACATCGGGGTTCTCGCGTATGGGCCGCTGGCGCATGGTCTACTGAGCGGTCACCTGGGCGCAGAAACGCGCTTTGCCGAGGACGACTGGCGGTCCCACAGCGCGGATTTCCAGGGCGACACTTTCGCCCGCAACCTCCGCGTTGTTGCCACGCTCGAGCATTTCGCGAACGACGAGCTGGGCGTCCCACTCAGCCGCCTGGCGGTGGCCTGGTCGCTGGCCAACCCTGCCGTGCACGTGGCGATCATCGGGACACGGAGCGCCGAGCATGTCGACGACGCCGTCGCCGCCGCCGGGCTCGAGCTCACCGACGACGTGCTTGCTCGCATCGATGAGATCGCAAAGGACGCGGCGCACATGCGCGGCCCGCGGCCGGAGGCGATGTGATGACGACGGTTGCGATCCTGGGCACGGGCAAGATGGGCGGCGCGATGGCGCGCCGCCTGGCGGCATCGGGTCTGCAGGTCGTCCTCTGGAACCGCACGCGCGACAGGGCCGAAGGGTTGCACCTTGGCCGCGTCGCCGCCACGCCGGCAGAAGCGACTCGCGAGGCGGAGGTCGTCATCAGCAGCCTGACCAATGACGCCGCCGTTCGCGACGTGTACCTCGGCGACAACGGTGCTCTACGGACCGCCGCCGAAAAACTGCTGATTGACGCGAGCACGGCGGGGCCACGTGTCGCCGAGGAGCTGGGTCGCGATGCCGAGGCGGCGGGGGCTCGTCTGCTCGAGGCCCCGGTGATCGGAAGTGTCCAGGCGGTAGAGAGTGGAAAGCTGCTGATCCTCGCCAGCGGAGATCCAGCGGACCTCGAGCAGGCGCAACCCATCCTCGAGCACCTCGGCGAGGTCCGCTATGTCGGCCGGCGCGGCAACGCGCCTCGCCTGAAGCTCATCGCCAACAGCATGCTGGGGGTGACGAGCGCTGCCGCCGCTGAGCTGCTCTCTGCCGGAGAGGCGATGAGTCTCGACCGTGAGCAGGTCTTCTCGATCCTGGCTCGCTTCGCCCCCGCCCTGTCGGCCCGTGAGCGAGGCTTCCTGCACGATCAGCACACACCACCTATGTTCGCCGTGCGCGACCTGGTGAAGGACCTGGACCTGGGATTGGCCGCCTACAGCGAGGCTGCTGTTTCGACGCCCCTCACACGCGAGGCCCGCGAACTCTATGCGAGGGCGATGCGGGATTCGGCTGATCTGGACATCTCCGCCGTCATCAGAGGCGCGCCAGTCGCAACCAAGTAGGAGTGGAGCGGGAGACGGGGATCGAACCCGCGACTTCAACCATGGGAAGAATCGGGGCCGTTTTCTGCTCTCTGAATCCACGATAGGCTGAACGCGGGGTTCCCCTGCCGGAGGCGTTCAGCGGAACGCCGGCTTCAGCTTCGCGACCATCGGGTGGGTTCCTACCCTCGATCTCCACGAGGCTCAAAGGGGTCAATCCCATCAATACAGATGGGGGACATTCTGCGCCGGGTCCTCACCGTGAATGTCATGTTCGGTCTCGTGCGTCGCCAGCGAGGCGTCCTGTTGGGCGTCAACCCCGCCACCCGCGGGCGCCATCCCGGGGCCTTCGCGTGGCAAGTGTGCCTGGCGCTGTCCATGCTGGGCGTCGCCGCCTTCCTCATGCTGCCGTCCGGCGGCATGCTCCAGGTCGGCGCATTCATGCTCGTGCAGGTGGGCGCGGCCGTCGTCGCGGCCGTCGCGGTATTCCGGAATCCATCTCGCGACCGTTGGATCTGGGGGGCCCTTGCCGGCGGCCTGGCGCTGAACGTGTTTGGCGACACCCTCTGGTACGTCATTCCCGTCGCCCAGAACACGCCGCCCCCGTTTCCCTCCATCGCGGACGCCTTGTTTCTTGCGGCCAACAGCACGTGGCTGATCGGGATCGCCATCGTCATCAAGCGGCGCTCGCGCGGCCGCCTCGCGGCGACGGTCCTCGACGCACTGCTTGTGACAAGCGGCGTCGGAGCCCTGTCCTACGCAATACTGCTCCAGCCCGTCATCCACTCCAATGGGGATTCGGCCATGACGCTCGCCGTGTCCCTCGCCTATCCCGTTGTCGACATGGCCCTGCTGGGCTGCGCGCTGGGCCTGACCCTATATCGACAGGGTCGCAGCCCGATCGTGTGGCTCCTGGTGGTTGCCATGGGAAGCCAGATGCTGGGCGACACCCTGTTTCTGCGCTTCACGGTGGCCGGCGGCTTCCAGCCGGGCCATTGGCTGATGGCCGCCTGGATGATCGCGTATGCGTTCCTGGCATCGGCGGCCCTACACCCGGCGCGGGACGTGGTATCCGAACCGGCGGAGGAGAGTCCGACCTCCGGGCTCAGCCCGCGCAGGATCGTCTTGCTCGGGGCGGTGGCGTTGGTCATACCGGGCGTGGTGGTCGCGCAGGCCTTCAGCGCGGATGGCATTGGCATCGATGCCGCCGTGGTGCTCGGCGGGTTGGCGGCGCTGCTATTCGTGTTGATCCTGGCTCGGCTGGCCGTGGTTGTCCGAGCGCTGTCGCTGTCGGAGGAGACCAGTCGTGACCTTTCGTTGCATGACGCACTCACCGGACTGGCCAACCGGAGGCTCCTCATCGACCGCCTCGAACAGGTGATCGCGGCGGCCCCGCGACGCCGGCAAGCGATCTCGCTGCTGATGATCGACCTGGACACGTTCAAAAAGGTCAATGACGAGCTTGGTCATGCCGCCGGCGACGAGGTCCTCCGTCACGTTGCGCAGTCTCTGGTCGGGGTGATCCGGCCCTCGGATACCGCGGCCAGGCTCGGTGGCGATGAATTCTGCGTGCTGCTGCCGGACGCGGACGAGGACGGCGCCTGGAACGTCGCCAAGCGCATCTTCGCCGTGGTGGCCGATCCCTCGGAGCACATGGAATCGCAGGTCCCGATCCTCGCCAGTATTGGCATCGCGACGTTCCGTGGCGGAGACAAGACGGCCGAGGATCTCATTCTCGATGCCGACGACGCGCTGTATGCGGCGAAGAAAAAGGTGTCGCCTCGTCCCCAGGATGGGCCGGCCGGATCGACGCACCACGAGTTCTTCGCCGACGAGATGAGAGACGGGCGGATCGCACGCATTGAGGTGGAGAAACAACTCCGCGCGGCGCTCGGCCAGGGCCAGTTCCAGCTCGTCTATCAGCCCAAGGTGTCGCTGGCGACGGACCGGATGATCGGCGTGGAGGCCCTGCTGCGGTGGCAGCACCCGGTCCGCGGGCTGGTGCCCCCGCTCGATTTCATTCCCCTCGCCGAGGAGACCGGGATCATCGTCCCGGTGGGCGCCTGGGTGCTCGACCAAGCCTGCCTGCAGGCGGTGCGCTGGCGCGCCCACTTTCCGGACGCGCCCCCGCTCAGCGTCGCCGTCAACATTTCCGGCCGTCAGTTCGAGGCCAGCCTGGTGCAGACAGTCAGAGATGCCCTGGCTGGCAGCGGGGCGGACCCAGCGCTGCTGTGCCTCGAGGTCACCGAGAGCATCGTGATGCGCGACCCGACCCTCGCGATCGCGATCCTCCGCGAGCTGAAGGGGCTGGGAGTGCGCATCTCCATCGATGACTTTGGGACGGGCTACTCGTCGCTGGCATACCTGAAGCGCTTCCCCCTTGACGAGCTGAAGATTGACAAAGCGTTCGTTGATGACCTCGGCAGCGACCCCGATGCAATCGCGATCGTGGCGGCCGTGATGGGCATGGCGCACGCCCTCGACCTCACGGTGGTGGCTGAAGGGGTCGAGACCAGGTCGCAGCGGAGCGCCCTGATCACCCTGGGCTGCGATGAGGCGCAGGGTTACTACTACGCGCCACCTCGGGGACCCGACGCGATCGACCTCCTGCTGGAGAGCGCGTCGGACGGGGCCGGTGTGAGCGTTGGTGCCGCAGCCAGCACAATCGACACCCGGCACCACAACGGGACCATTCTGCTGGTGGACGATGCCGCCGACGTCAGGCACCTGGCCCGCGCCAGCCTGGCGGCGGCCGGGTTCGACGTTCGCGAGGCTGAAAATGGTCAGCGCGCCATCGTCATGGCCATCGCCCTTCGCCCGGATTGCGTGCTCCTTGACCTCAACATGCCCGGGACCGGCGGAATCGAGGTGTGCCGCGCGCTGCGCCGTGATGCCCGCACGCGCGACACCACGATCGTCATGCTCACCGTCGATGCGGAGGCCTCCGAGAAGGTGGCCGCCTTCCAGCTGGATGCCGATGACTACATCGTCAAGCCGTTTGCGCCTCGCGACCTGGTCAGCCGGGTGACCGCGGCCATGCGCAGACGCCGCAAGCTCGCTCCCATCCGCCCCGACCCTGTCCTACTTCCATCCCAAGCGGGGCCCCAACCAGAGGATTTCTAAATGATCAAATCTGCATCTGCGCACCCGGCCGCTCCCGAGCCGGCGGTCCCAGACCCAAGCGAACTGGATGAGGTCTCTGCCCTGGCTCAATTCCTGGGCTCCTGGCAGCGCGTCACCGTGGAGCGCCTGAGCGGCCGGGTGGAGCAGTCCGAGGTCCTTGACCATGGGTTGCTGGCCCATGTCGCGGAACTCCTGGGGGCCGAGCGGATCATCGTCAGCCTGGTCGAGCCCGGTGGGCTGCGGGTCGTTGACGGCCACCCGGGTGTGGAGCAGGAGATCACCATCGGCGAGTCCCCCGGGAGCCGGGCGATCAGGCAGGGGGAGATTGTGATCGCCGACCTTGCCGACACGGATTGGGGCTCCTCCAGCCGCCGTTGGCGGGAGAGCACCGGCGCCGGCCCGGTGATGGCAGTTCCCATGGTGAGCGGTGGCGACACGATCGGCGCGGTCACGGTGGCGCGCACCGCCGGCCGGCCGCACTTCACATCGGTCGAGTCCAGTCGCGCCCTGATCCTCGTTCCCGCCCTGGCCGGCGCGGTTCGGATCAGCAGCCTCTCAGACCAGCTGCGGAGCGCCAACCTTGCCGCCGAAGTGGAGAGCGCGCGGCTCTCCAACAGCCTGCGCCTGATCCTGCAATCGGCCGGCGAGGGCATATTCGGCGTCGATTCCGATGGCCGTTGCACCTTCATCAACCCGGCCGCCGCTTCCGCGCTGGGCATTGACGTAGCCGCACCCGTCGGCCAATCAATGCACGCCCTGGTCCATCACACGCGAGCCGATGGCTCGCCCTACCCGCAGGCCGAATGCCCCATCCATCGGGTTCTGGGCGGCGGCGACAGCTGCCGGGTGGAAACCGAGGTGATGTGGCGTGGTGACGGGACGTCGTTCCCGACGTCGTACTCGGCCTTTCCAATCCTCGATGGCGGCCAGGTCACGGGCGCCGTCGTCACCTTCAGCGACACCACCGAGCGGTTGCTGGTGGAACGCGACCTCACCGCCGCCCGTGACCTGGCGACAGCGCACAGCAAGGCTGTTGAGTCCTCGAGGCTGAAGTCGGAATTCCTGGCCAACATGAGCCACGAGATCCGCACCCCTATGAACGGCGTGATCGGGATGACCGGGCTACTGTTGGACACCAGCCTGAACCCTGAGCAGCGGGAGTACGCGGAGACCATCCAGCGTTCCGCCGATGGGCTGCTCACCGTGATCAACGACATCCTCGACTTCACCAAGATCGAAGCCGGGAAGATGGAGATCGAGTCCATCGACTTCGACCTGAGAACAATCGTCGAGACCGCCGCGGAACAGGTTGCTCTGCGCGCGGACGAGAGTGGCCTGGAGCTCGCGGTGATGGTCCATCCCGCCGTGCCCGACGCGGTCCGTGGTGACCCCGGGCGGGTTCGCCAGGTCCTCGTGAACCTGCTCAGCAACGCCGTCAAGTTCACCGCGTCCGGCGAGGTGGTGCTGCGCACCTTCCTGGCTTCCGAGCAGGAGTTCGGATGGCTGGTCCGCTTCGAGGTCACCGACACCGGCATCGGCATCGATCCCGAGCAGCAGGAGCGTCTCTTCGGGAGCTTCACCCAGGCGGACGCATCCACCACCCGCCGTTTCGGGGGAACCGGTCTTGGCCTGGCCATCTGCCGCCAGCTCGCCACGGCCATGGGTGGCGAAATCGGGATCGTCAGCGATGTCGGCCGGGGCAGCACATTCTGGTTCACGTGCATGTTTGAGAAGGTGGCGACAAAACCGGTCAAGCACCCGTATACCAAGGCCGATCTTCGCGGCCTGCGGATCCTCACCGTCGACGACAACAGGACCAACCGGGTAATCCTCGAGCAGGTCCTGAGGACGGGGCGGATGCGACCCAAGAGTTGTGACGGGGCCGCCCACGCGCTGCTGGAGCTCAGGCGGGCCGCCGCCAGCGGTAAGCCATACGACGTGGCGGTGCTTGATTACCACATGCCCGGGATGGATGGCATCGAGCTGGCCCGGGCGATCAGGGCCGACCCGACACTCGGCTCGCCGAAGTTGGTGCTGCTCACCTCTTCGGCACGGATCGGTGATGCCCGCGTGGCACGAGAGGCCGGAACCGACGCGTTTCTGACAAAGCCCGTGAAGGTGTCGGCCCTCTTCGATTGCCTGTCCACCGTCCTCGCCGTTGCGCGGACAACTGAGCCCACCGGCCTCATCACAAGCCACAGCCTGGAGGAGGCTTCGGCCGCGGCACGGTCTCACCTGCTGGTGGTGGACGATCACCCTGTGAACCAGTTTGTGGCGGTACGGCTGCTGGAGAAGCTGGGCCACCGGGTCGATGTCGCGGCCAGCGGCGTGGAGGCGGTGGCTGCAGTTTCGCGCACCCAATACGCAGCGGTGTTGATGGACTGCCAGATGCCCGAGATGGACGGCTTCGAGGCGACCCGGCAGATCCGGCGCAACGAGGCAGGCGGGCGCCACACCCCGATCATCGCGATGACCGCCGCCGCCATGGCCGGCGACGATGAGAAATGCCTTGCCGCGGGCATGGACGATTACATGAGCAAGCCGGTCAAGCGGGAGACCCTCGTCGCGACTCTCTCCCGCTGGATATCGCCGGCCTCGACCGCGATGCCGGGTGGGGGCGCGGACGCCCCGAACACGGCTATCGACGAGGCGACACTATCGGAACTGCGCGAGCTCGGGAGCGTCGCGTTTGAACGACTCTTGACGATCTTCCTGGCGGACGGCGCTTCTCGGACGGCGGCCATGAGGACGGCGTCGGACGCCGGCGATAGCACCACCGTCGCGGCCATCGCGCACAGCCTGCAGGGGAGCGGCGCCACCCTGGGGGCCTCGCCGCTGGCGGCCGAGTGTGCCCGGTTACAGGCGACACTGGAGGCCGGCGACCCCGGCGGCACGGCGCACATGGTGGCTGACATAAGCACGGAGTTCGAGCGGGCCGCCGTGACCCTCCGTGCCGAGCTTGCGGCGGGTCAGTCGGATCACCGGCCGGCAGCGCGGAAAACCCCACGAGGCCATCGAGCCTCCAGCACGATGGCTGGGTGATGAGAAATTCCTGGCTTCGCCGGCGAGGAAACTGACACGAGATTGGACAGCGGGAGACGGGGATCGAACCCGCGACTTCAACCTTGGGAAGGTTGGACTCTGAATCTGAGTACAAATGGGCCTGAAATGGGCCTCCAGAGTCCAACTTTGAGGCTACTTCCCCGCTGACCATTCGGGAATCCCCACTGACCACTCCAGGATCTCCAAAGATCCCCGGCGGTCCCTTCTGACCGAAATGATGGTTAGTGGGCGGCCGTCCCCATCGCATCGCCTAGACTGGTCCTGCCGGGCTTCGAGTGGGCCGCTGATTTACGGCCCTAGAGGTCCGGCGCCCTTTCGCCGTTGGCACGAACGGCGGAGTTCAGGGCCCACTGTGCGTACCGACTAACAGGACTCTCTGCCCGCTCGGCAAGTTCGGTTAATCGCACTCGAAGGCGCTTCGAATCAGCGATGGCGGAAAGGCTCTCCATCAGGCCGACCGCCGGCCCTCGCTCGTGGACTGCATCCAGGATTAGCGGCTCCAGCTGCAGGCGCTCGCCAGCGTCAAGTGGCTCGCGTAGCCCGTAAGGCAGTAAGCGCAGTCCTCTTCGGGCGGTCGGTGGGTCGGGTGAGAGCGCCGACTCGCGGATCCGCGCCGAGAATTCGTCATCGCCGAATCGTCGGCACAGAGGACGCACCCACCCCGAGGCTCGCCACCACTCCTCTTCATCGGCTGCATCGAGAAGCGCTTCCAAGACAGCTGGCTCCCGCTCTCCGAGCCCTCCTTCCACGTAAGCAAGCATCCAAAGGGCACGGCGCCGGACATGACGGTCGAGCGAACTCGAGAGACGGCGCCGAAGCTCGGCGATGAGCTCGGCGTCGGCAACATACCGCGCAAGGCGGCAGGCCGAGCGGAATTCCCTTCGGTAACCGCTGTCCACCAGCGCTAGCGCGACGGCTCGAAGGCGTCGCTGCAACCCATCGTCCAAGGCGCCTCGTCGCAGCAGTTCGTAGAGCCTGCCTTTCATATAGCCGCTTCGAAAGCACCAGGGATCAGCTTCAAGGAACGTCACAAGGTACCCGGTCGCCTCTTCATCGCCCTCCCTGAAGCGAGCGATCGCCTGAGCCAGGTCGGAGTAGAGGAGATCCACGGCGTCGTGGAAGTCCGTCGCTGCGGCGGTCCACTCTCCGCGGGCGGCAGGGGACTTCTCCCGTTGCTCGAAGGCAGCCTTAAGGCGGGCATTGACTGTCGTGATGTGGTGTGCGCGCGCCGTGAACCATTCGCGGTCGGAAGCCTCGCCGCGCTCGATCGGGGGCGGCTCTTTAGACGCTGCGCGGGCCTCCTTCTCCATGAATGCGCGCTGTTCTTGTGTGAAGTCCTGCTCCCAAGACGACATCGCCCGTACGGCAGCTCTATGCCTGCCAGAAGCTGCGAGCTCCTGCGCTGCTGCCCACGATGCCCGCTTCCAGACGTTCTTCGACAGCTTGGCAGCCGCATGCTCGAGGGCAGGCTTGAGATCCTCGAGTGCCGGGACACCGCCTCGCAATAGGGGCTCAGCAGCGTCCAAAAACGCCCGAGCCGCGTTTGGGACGTGTCGTGCTCCTGCCGGAAATGCCCCCCAGGCCGCTACGTCCCACCCGACGCGCCGGCGCGCGAGATGATGGTTCAGCCGACTAGGATCCCGCTCTGGATCGGGCGTGATCAGTACCGTCAACGCGCCGCTGAAGAAAATCACCCACACGGTCGCTGATTCAGATGAGAAGGCGAGCACCTTTGTCAGGCCTTCGACATCCTCATGGCTCCCAATCGCCGGGTAGCCCCAGCTCCCGAGCACGGCAAAGGCATTTGCGGCAACCTCGACCTCCGAGCCCGCGACATCCTCGGGAACAAACGCCGCATCAGCGGCCGAGGCCGGGAACCGGGGAGGTGGGAGGACCGCCAGCAGCCAGGTATCGCGTGGAAGGAGCTCGTCAGGTTCCAAAGTACTCACAGGTTTCGGATCGCCTCTGGGCTGACGGTCCCCCATTGGACGTCATGGATCTGGCGCGCTGGGGGCTCAAAACGACATGAACCACTCGGCCGTTTGGCGGGTCCAGTTGTTCCGCGAGTCATTCGATTAGGCTGATCAGCTTGGTCGGTCCTGCGCCTCACGCAGGGGCCGGACCCAGTTGGTTTAGGACAACTACGAACTCATCCGGGGGGTAGAACGAGACCGTCTTGCCGTCGAACTCTGACGGGAGCCGCACGAATCGGCCTTCCCTCCACCAATACAGGCTCGGGCTAATGGATCCAGGACCGCGTTGGAAGAGGTGATTGGCTAAGGGAATCATTCCGCTGATGGCCGTCACGATCGACAGGTCGTCGAACGGATGGGCCACCAAGACGTGCCTGTTTGGGAGCGAAATCACTGCGCCGCGCGTTCCATCCAGTGTCAGTAACCGATCTAACCAAAGCGAGTGGGTAGAAGTGAAAACATCCGCGTTTTCGAAGACTGTCACTTCAGTCCCATCAGGCAACCGATAGGGAGACCCCTCGGGGAGCCCCAGATTACTTGTGTTTCGCTCAGCGATCTGAAAAAGGTCGTCCTCGGCCATAGCCCAATTGGCCACATGCTCCGGCTTGACGTTCACCACTGTGTCGGGGAGGTCGTACACCAGCGCTTCAATCAATGTCTGGTCCAGAGTCCGAAGTACGAGCAACCCCGGTTTCGCGTAGTCGACCGGCCAGACGCGAACCTTGAGAAGAGCTTGCGCTTTGTTGAAGTCCAGGGCGATGTCGTCGCTGTTCGGCTGCGCGACCAGCATGATCTGAAAGTGCTTGGAGATCACCGTAGGCCATTCGTTTCGGTCGGCGTTCGAGCAGGACTTGGCGAGGTTCTCTAGGCCAAGCTGCCCCTCCCGTCCGTCGATGGTGACCCAACCGTCGTCAATCTGAAATGCCAAGCCTTGGTTGGTGAGATGCTCAGCTACGGCCTCCAAGAAGCGCCCGTAATCTGCCGGCGACATAGAGCCTGCCCATTCAGGAACGCTCGGTGACGAGTTTTCTCTCTTCCACAAGGGCACGGCTCAGTTTAGGTGCGCAAGCTCAGGCTGAATTGGAGCGGGAGACGGGGATCGAACCCGCGACTTCAACCTTGGGAAGGTTGTCCCCTCAATTTGAGATCAGGAGAGGACGAAATCGGCCTTGGGGGGACAACTCTTGGTCAATTTCCAATCTGATCACACCGGAATCCCGAAAGATCCCGCCAGGATCCAAAGGGTTCCAAGGCGATCGAATCTGCGCGAAAAAGAGTAGATCGTCCGGTGACGTCCCGGTCGCCGGGGCCCATTCAGCTGCCGCGCCGCTAGCGGATGAGCTGCTCGCCTCGCGACGTTGGCTCCGGCACCGGCTCTGTTGCCCACAACCTGATGGCTAAGACAATGAACCAGGCTGCGGGGCACAGCCACATGACTAGCGCCAGAAGAAGTGACGGGAGAATGGTCTCGTTCGTGTAGACGAAGCCCGGGTTGAGATAGAACACGAGCGCTGAACCGGCGATCGTCAAAAAGACCGAAACCCCTACGGCCACCCCAAGCCACAGCATCGCGCGACCTGGCGCCGATGAATCGTGCGCCAAAAATGAGGCAAGGACGATCCAAATGAGGAAGGCCACCCAGGCGATCTGTGCAGCGGGCGCGACCCAGCTTGGAGCCCTCTCACCCAAGGCACCGGCGACGCCGATCGTCAGGACGACCCCAGTGACGGCAAGAACCGCGCAAGCCACCAGCCCGGCAGCTCTTGAGAACATATTGAGTGCGCCTTCGCGACGCCCAACGCCTATCGCTGCAGCTGGTGCCACGGTGAGGCCGAGGAGTACGCCAATCGTTCCCATCCAGCCGTACGGGGCATCGGAGCCGGGGATAACTCCGGCGAGCGCGATGAGAGGTAGTCCAACCAGCCACACTACCGCCGCTGCGCCGGCCGAGACGCCAGTGATTTTGACGCCGATCCGGGCATCAAGCCTGATCTGAGTCGCCATCATCGATTTGCGCACATGCGGAGGTCGCGCGACGTGAAGCGACCGGCCGCCGGGAGTCCCATGCTGATCTGATCTGGCGTCAGGGTTATCCGGGGCAGGAGGTCTGGCGGCAGCGGGTCGGCCCATGGCAGCGCCTCGGTCATGCCTTCAGTGAGGATGCGCACCTGCGCGGTCGCAACGAGTGGAACAACCATGGTCGCTTCAAAGACGCGGGCCATGACGTAATGGAAGGCCGGCGGCAGTCGGAACATCGGTGGGCTCTTGCCGATGGCCGCGCCGACGCGCCTTATCACCTCGGACAGCGGCAGCTCTTCAGGTCCTGTGATGGCAACGGTCTCGCGCGACAGTCGGCCCTGGGTGGTGGCCGCGACCAGGACCCGTATCAGGTCCTCAATGGCCAGCGGCCGGGCCATCTGCTCCATGCCGACCAGGGGAAAGACCGGGAACGTGAACAAGGCGTGGCTGAGGTGGTCGAGCATATGGTCGCCAGGCCCGTAGACCATCCCGGACTTGATAACGGTGTAGTCGAGGCCAGCGGAGCGGACGATTTCCTCGGACGCCCATTTCGACTCGTGGTAGGCGGAGCCGCAGTCGGGCCTGGCACGCAGGAAGCTGAGCAGGACAACCTTTTCCACGCCGGCGCGGTGCGCCGCCCTTACGACGGCGCGTGTCCCGTCGACGTGAACTGACTGGTAGGTCTGCTGACCGATCTCGCGGTTGATCCCGGCGCAATGGGCCACGACATCGCATCCATCGAGGGCCTCGGCCAGAGCGTTCTCGTCGGTGACGCTGGCGGTTCGAAACTGTGCGCCGGGAAGGCCCCGGGCTTCAGGGTCGCGGTCATCAACTCCGCGCGCGATCAGAACAACCTCATGACCTCCGGCGAGAAGCGCCTCGGCCAGGTGACGTCCGACGAACCCAGTCCCGCCGGTGACCGCGATCCTCACGGCGCGCTCCCCTCCGCGACTCGTTTGATGTAGCCGTTTCGCTCCACGAGTAGGTTGCGCATGTAGCGACGAAGGACGATCGCGTCAACGAGAGCGCCGAGGGGGCCGAGCGGCGAGGAGAACTGGACGTCGTCGACCATGAGCGTTCCGCCATCCTGGCGCTCGAACCGGTGTTGGTGGCGCCAGTAGGCGAACGGTCCCTTCTGCATCTCGTCCGAGAAGCCGCGCGGCGGATCGAACGCCACTACCCGCGAAGTCATGTGCAGCTTGAGGCCGAAATGGCGAGCCTGCCACGTGACCTCGTCGCCCAGGACCATCTTGCCGGTGGTGACCCCCGCTATCGCCCTCTCGCCGGTGCCATTGGTTGATGCTTCGTGCACGTCGACGTCGCGCTCGAGGTCGAAGCACGTCTCTGGACTTGCGGCGATAAACGTCCGCAGTTGGAGCTCAGGCATCGGACTTCCCCTGAGCCAGCACCATGTCCAGCATCGGCGCCATCCGCTTGGCGGTCTCGAACAGCTCGGCGACGTGGACCCGGTCACCGTCGAGGTGAGTGAGCGTCTCCATTCCCATGTACAGGGCAATGCCAGCGTATGCCAGCTCTCGGGCCGGCACCATCGATTCAAAGATGGAGTCCTTGAGAAACCGGCCGACGACCTCCTCGACAAATGCCATCCAGGGTTCGAGCCGGATCACGATCTCCTGCCCCAGGGCGGGATTCGATGAGCTGCCGGACACAAGCTCCTGGATGGCGGTGATGTGCTGATCCTTCATGTCCTCTGCGTAGAGCTCGGAAAGGCAATCCGCCAGCGCGGTTAGCGTGGAGATTCCGGCAACTGCCGCGCGGTATCGCTCCAGCCGCTCTTCGCTGATCTGATCCAGGGCGGCGAGAAGGAGATCCGGGACCGTGCCGAAGTGATAGAAGATCAGCGCCTGGTTGAACTCGCCGCTGCGAGCGATGGCCCGAGCGCTGGTCCCCGCGAACCCCTCGGCCTTCAGAGTGTCGAGGGCGCTATGTACGATCCGGTCGCGGATGCCGTCGGGCCCCGTAGCCCGTCGACTGCGCTTCTTTGAGCGAGTGCTTTGAGCAGTAGCTTTGAGCATATGCTCAACCTTAGCGCTATGCTTGGGTCATGTCAAGACGCTGGTGCGACAGACCATGAATCCAGTGCTCATGGAGGTCTACAAGTCAGCCGCGATCTTCGCAGGCCTTGCTTTGGGATGCTGGGTAGCCGCATTGCTCGTTCGTCGAGGAAATGGAGCGGGAGACGGGGATCGAACCCGCGACTTCAACCTTGGGAAGGTTGCACTCTACCGCTGAGTTACTCCCGCGGCCGGAATACGATAGCAAAGCTCCTGGCGGCGCCCGACGCCCCCACTGCTAGGGTTGATCGCAGGTAACAACCCCCCGCTGGCGATCTCCCCGGGCCGCCCCTGCTCGGCCCCGTTCCAGCCCCGCTTGGGGCGGGACACCGGGATGTGCGGGCCGGCGCGGACAAGAGAGGTATGGATGGCAACCGGCACCCCCGTGACCCACCTCGCGGTCCCGCGTGCCGACCGGCTGACCATCGCGATGGTGGCGCCGCCCTGGTACCCGCTCCCGCCGCAGGGGTATGGCGGGATCGAGCTGGTCGTCAGCCTGCTGGCCAACGGCCTTCGGGATCGGGGCCACCGGGTGGTCCTCTTCGGGGCGGACGACTCCACTGACGAGGTCGTGGGCCTGGCGCCGGCGAGCTGGCGCGCGGACCTCGGCTACGTCCACAACCAGGGGCTGCGGGACGTCACCTACGCGGCGCGCGTTCTGAACCACCTCACCGATGACGTCGACCACGTCGACGTGATCCACGACCACGCCGGGCTGTCGATGCTGGCAACCGCCCACGCGGGCCACGTAGCCCCTGTCCTGCACACGGTCCACGGCCCGGTGACAGAGGCGCTCGCCACCGCCCTCGCGAGCCTCACCAAGGACACTGCCCTGGTTGCGATCAGCGATTCGCAACGCGAGCCCGCCCCGTGGCTGCCCTGGATCGCGACGGTGCCGAACGCTGTCGACCTCGACTCCCTGACGTACCTCCCGGCGGCCGACAAGGAGGACTACCTCCTGGTCCTGGCGCGCATCTGCCCCGACAAGGGACAGCACACCGCGATCGAGGTGGCGCGCCGGGCGGGTATGAGACTGGTGCTGGCGGGCAAGATCGACCCGGGGCACGAGGACTACTTCCGCGCCAGGATCGCGCCCCACATCGACGGCACCCGGGTCCGCTGGATCAAGAACGTGGCCGGCGCCGAGAAGGCGCAGCTGCTGGCCAAAGCCTCGGCGCTGCTCGCGCCGATAACCTGGGCCGAGCCGTTCGGGCTGTCGATGGTCGAGGCGATGGCGTGTGGGACACCCACGATCGCGTTCCGCCTCGGGTCCGTGCCGGAGCTGGTCACAAACGGAGCCACCGGCTTCATCGTCGACACCGTCGATGAGATGGTCAGCGCGGTCGGCGCCATATCCACGATCGACCCCGCGCGCTGCAGCCTCATGGCTCGCGACAGGTTCTCCGCGGGTGCGATGGTCAATGGCTACCTCGGCGCCTACCGTCAGCTGCTTGCGATGCACCGCGCCGGGGGCGGCAGCCGCGAGTCAGTCACAGCCTGACGCCCCAGGCGAGCCGGGATGGCTGACATGCTCATAGCCGTCGACGGCACCTCGTTCATCCTCGCCAACCGCGCGGGCGACATCAGCGGGGGCCGGCTTGGGCTCTTCGTCCGCGACACCCGCTACCTGTCGACGTGGCGGCTGCTGGTCGACGGTCGCCTTCCCAACCTGCTGACCTCGCACCACGTCGACCACTATTCCTCGCTGGTCTTCCTGATGAACGCCGATAGCGGAAGCCTGCCGCCGAACGCGGTGTCCATCAGCCGCAGGCGGGTGGTGGGCGCCGGCATGGAGGAGAAGGTCGAGATTTCGAGTCACCTGGACCACGACATGGAGTTCGACGTTCGCCTGGATGTCGACGTGGACTTCCTCGACCTGTTCGAGGTCAAGGCCGACTACTTCAGCAACCCCGGGGACCAGGTCTTCGCCACCGTGCCGGCCGAGGAGGCCGGCAACCGCAACCTCGTCATGCCCACCCCCGCCGGGATGACGCTGGTGTTCGAGCAGGTGCGCGGCGCGTACCACGGCAGGGTCACCATCGAGGCCAGCCCGACGCCCGTGATCGATGAGCACGGGCTGGCCTGGCGGGTGGGCCTGCCCGGACATGGCTCGTGGGAGATGACCCTGCTGGTCTCCCTGGGCGTCGACGGGGAGATGCTGCCGCGCCGCTACGGCCTGAAGGACTTCGGGCGGGGCCGTGCCCTGCGGCGGTCAGCGCAGCGGCCCGCCACCCACCTCAGCAAGGTCACCACCAGCTGGACCGCCCTGCAGAGGACCCATGACCGCGCCGTGGACGACCTTGCCACGCTGGTCATCGATGAACCTGACCTGGCGTCGGGCCTGCCGGCCGCGGGCCTGCCGTGGTTCATGACCATCTTCGGCAGGGATGTGCTCATGACGATGTTCCAGGTCCTGCCCGGCGGACAGGGCCTCGGATGGACGGCGATCGAGACCCTGGCCCGGCTCCAGGCCACCGACGACAGCCCCGCGCGTGATGCTCAGCCCGGCAAGATCGTGCACGAGCTCCGGCGCGGGCCGGCGGCCACCAACAGCGGGCAGTTTCCGTACTACGGCACAGTGGACGCGCCCATGCTGTTCATCGTCCTGCTCCACGAGCTGTGGCGGTGGAGCGGCGACGACGCGCGGGCGCGGGCCTATCGACCGAACGCCGAGGCGATCCTGGCCTGGATGCGCACCCATGGCGACCTCGACGGCGACGGTTTCATCGAATGGCAGCGGCGGAGCCCGTCAGGCCTCGAGAACCAGGCCTGGAAGGACTCGTGGGACGCATACCGATACCACGACGGCACGCTCGCTGCGGGCCCCCTGGCCTCCTGCGAGGTCCAGGGCTATGCGTTCGACGCGCTGTCCAGGGCGGCCGAGCTGGCCGATGGGCCGTGGGGGGCTCCTGACCTTGCCGTCAGCCTGCGGGCCGACGCGGCGGCGCTGTTCGAACGCTTCAACGACCGCTTCTGGTCCGACGAACGGGGGGGCTACTACCACCTTGCCCTGGACGGCGCGAAGCGCCCGGTGGACAGCCTGACGTCGAACATGGGCCACCTGCTCTGGTCGGGGATCGTTCCCGCCGAGCGCGCTTCGGCCGTCGGCCGGCAGCTGCTCTCGCGCGAGCTCTTCAGCGGCTGGGGAATCCGGACGATGGCGACCGACGACCTCGGCTACAACCCCATCAGCTACCACTGCGGCACCGTGTGGCCGCACGACAACAGCATCGCGGTGGCGGGCCTGCATCGATACGGGCTGCACGCGGAGGCTAACCGCGTCCTCACCGCCCTCGTCGAAGCCGCGCAGGCATTCAGCGACAGCCGTCTGCCAGAGGTGTTCGCCGGCTACGACCGCGAGGCCGGGCCGTTCCCCGTCCAGTACCCAACCGCCTCCAGCCCGCAGGCCTGGGCGTGTGGCTCCACGATGCTCATGCTGCGCGCGGCGCTGGGCCTCGAGCCGGACCCGGCCGGCAATGGGATGACACTCGACCCGCACCTGCCCGGGATCCTGTCGGACCTCCGCATCGGGGGTATCTCGGCGTTCGGACGTCGGTTCGAGGTGCAGGTCGACGGGGACCGCGCCGAGGCGCTGCCCACGGACTAACGGAGAGCCGGCGGCTGCTCCTCCGGGCCGGGGTCGGGGCGGGCGCGAAGGGCCTCCGCGGCGGTCTCCGGGGCGACTGTGTTGACATGGATCCCGCTGGCCATTTCGAAGCCGGCGACCACGCCGACCCGGGGGTGGATCTCGAGGTGCCAGTGGTATGTGCCCGCGGCGTCGCCGGCCGCGCCGGGCTGGCTGTGGATGTACCAGTTGAGGTCGGGGTCATCCAGCTCCTGGACCAGCCGCCACAGGACGGCCCTCAGGAAAACGCCGAGCGACGCCGCCCGGGCCTCGCTGATCGTGCCGAAGTCGGCGCGGTGCTCGCGGGGCAGGATCCAGCACTCGTAGCTCGACCGCGACGCCCAGGGCGCGATCGCGAGAAAATCCCTCGAGGTTGCGACGACCCGCGCCGCCTGGGCCTCCTCGCTCGCGAGCATGCTGCAGAACACGCAGCTCCCCGAGGACCGCGCCGCGGCCCGGGCGCCGTCCACCTCCAGTGCCTGCATGGGCCCCACCTCGCGGGTGGCGTAGAGCTGCCCGTGGGGGTGCGCCAGCGACGCGCCGGCGCCACGGCCGTGGTTGTAAAGCAGCACCACCGATCCCACCCCCGGTGAGGCGTTGCGGTTGTAGCGCCGCCAGCTGGTGGCCATCACCAGCTCCGCCTGCTCCGCAGACAGGTAGGGCAGCCAGCGGCGGTGGTCGGGGCCCTGGATGATCACCTCGCAGGCGCCCAGGGCGGGCTCGCGCGCGAACAGCGGGTGCGACGGGTCGCCCTCCTCGCCCTCGGCGGCGAACGCCGGGTAGAGGTTGGGCACCACCCGCACGCTCCAGCCACGAGTGTTGGCGCCGCCACCGCCCCTGCGCAGGGCGTAGAGCTCGGGCGGGGTGCGGTCCTCATTGCCCTCGCAGAAGGGGCAATCCCACTCTGGCGTGTGGACGCCGGCGGCGTCCGTGTGAAAGTGCTCCTCGCGGGTCTCCGGCCGGGCCAGCCGCCCCGGCGCGATGCAGACCCAGTGTCCGGTGACGGGGTTGCGCCGGAGCTCAGGCACGCGGCTGGGCGCGCCCCATCCTGATCGCATCCACCGCCGTGGCCAGGAGCGCCTCGGACTGGGCCGCCACCACGCTGCCGCGCGTGGCCAGGGCCAGGTCGCGCGCATCCAGCGGGGCGCCCTCGAAGTCCGCGGCCACACCCCCGGCCTCGCGCAGGATCAGCAGGGCGGCGGCGGCGTCCACGGACCGCAGCGTCGGCGCCAGGCTGAGGCTCAGCGCGCCGGTGGCGACCAGGCAGATGTTCAGCGCGGCCGAGCCGAGCATGCGGATCTTCTCGGCGCGCCCGAAGAGGTCGATGTACTCCGGCAGGTGCTCCTCCAGCCGCGCCGGCTCGACCTGGAGGATGTTGATGGCGTCCCCCGCCGCCGCGGCCAGGCGCACCTGGCGACCGTCGCGCCAGGCGCCGCCGCCGGCGACAGCCTCGAAGTGCTCGCCGGTGGCGAGGTTGCGGACCGCGGCCTCGTAAACCGAGCCGTAGCCATCGCCTGACGCCACCGCCAGGGTGAGGCTGAAGTAGGGCACGCCCATCTTGGCGTTGTGGCTGCCGTCGATCGGGTCGACCACCACGATGTCGCCCCCGGCGCCGTAGGTCCGCTCGCCGGCCTCCTCCGACACCAGCCGGAAGTCGCGGCCGGCGGCGTGCTCGCGCTCCAGGCCCTCGATCACCACCTGCTCCGCCGACGACGTCCAGGCGGTGGTGGCGGGGGTGTGGGGCAGCGAGGAGGCGCGCGC
>JAXDLV010000060.1:0-4855 GCA_034666445.1 Chloroflexota bacterium
AGCTGGAGCACATCGACTATGTCCTGGCAGACCTCGAGGCCGTCGACGCGCGCCAGCTCGACGCCAAACCCCGGGGCTACCTGCAGCAGCGCTACCGTCGCCGCCGCGCCCGGCTGGCGAAGCCCGCGGCGTCGCAGCCGGCGGCCCCGCCGGGGGCGGCCGCCGCACCCGCTGCGGAACCGCCGCCCCCGACGACGAACGTCGCCCCGCCCCCGGCCACCGCGGCCACTGCCGCGGCGGCCAGTGCCGCCGCGCCCCCCGGCCCCGTTCCCTCGGCTGCCGCGGCCACGCCGATGCCCGCGGGGCGGGGCATGCAGGGATGGCTCGAGGACCAGGGCATCCTGGTCCTGTCCTACATCGGCGCGTTCCTCCTGATCGTGGCGACGATCCTGTTCGAGGTCTACGGCCTGCGCGGCCTCGACGGCACGATCCAGTTCCTCGCGGTGCTGGCGCTGAACCTGCTGTTCGGCGTCCTCGGCTACCTCTGCCTGTCGAGCGAGCGCCTGCGGATCGTCGGCCGGAGCTACATCGGGATCTTCGCCCTCATGAGCCCGCTGGTGGTGGTGGCCGCCTATGTCTTCCTGCAGCTGCGGGAACGCGGGATCTCCCCCGGCGCCGGGTTGCTGCTGGGCGGCCTGTACTGCTTCGTGCTGTACGGCGGGCTGGCGGCCCGGCTGCGCTCGGCCGCGTACGGGTGGCTCAGCCTCGCCGCCCTGCCCTTCGCCGCCCTCGGCGCCGCCAACACCCTCGGCCAGGACAGCTGGTCCGGGGTGGCGCTGGCCGCGGTCGTCGTGGGCTACCTCCTGCTCCACGTCGGCGGCCGCGGCTGGCCCGGCTGGGGGCCGTTCGCCCTGGCGGCGCAGGTGCTGCCCCTGGTGGTGGCCCCCCTGGCGATTCTCTGGAGCCTGGGGGCGGCGACGGCGGAGGGCGTCGACGGCCTCTCCGCCACCGGCGTCGTGTACCCGTACCTGCCGCTCACATTCGCGTTGCTTGGCGCCGCCTGCGCCCTGCACTCGAGGCTGACGCGGCACTGGTGGCTGGAGTGGGCGGTCCCCGCGGCGCTGAGCCTGACGGTAGTCAGCGGCAACTTCTCATTGCGTGACGACCAGCAGAGCCTGGGGCTGTGCCTGCTGGCGCTGGGCTGGGCCTACGCGCTGGGCGCCCGGCCCGCGGCGCGCTTCCGGCTGAGCGACTACATGCGCGCCGGGGCGGCGGTGCAGCTGCTCCCGCTGCTGCTCAACAGCTTCGACTCGCCCGCCCTGGAGGCGGGCGTGCTCCTCGCTGCCACCGCCGCCGGCGTCTTCCTGGCGCTGCAGCCGCGCCAGCCCTGGTGGCTGCTGGTCGCGGGGGCGCTGTTTGTCGACGCCTGGTACGCGACCGTCCGCGCCGTGGTGCCGCCGCCGCCCAACCCCGGCCCCGACACCCTCGCCCTGGTCCTCAGCCCGATCCCCGTGGTGTACGCCGCGGCCGCGATGGGGCTGCGCGGCTGGGTCGCCCCCGGCGCCCGCCGGGCGTGGGCGCCACCCCTGTTCGTGCTATCGGGGTGCGTCGCCGCAGGGGTTGCCGTGCTGGCGGTCTCGGGACGCGACCTCGAGCTGTTCGGCTGGATCGCGGTTGTCTACTCGCTCGTCTTCTACGTCATCGGCATCAGCCTGAACGTCTCCCCGGTGGTGGCGCCGGCAGCGCTTGGGCTGGCGACGGGGATCGTGGTCCTCCTGCTGCAGCGGCGCGTCGACGCCTGGGTGTATCCGGTGGTGATCAGCGCGCTCAGCGTGCTGGTGTACGCGATCCAGGACCCCTGGTGGCGCCGCCAGGAGGCGGCCGACTGGGCCTCGTTCCACCGCTTCAGCGGACTGGGCCTGGCCGCGCTGACGGTGCTGGTCGGATTCAGCGTCCCCGCCCTGCTCCATCCGCACGAAACCGGGGTACTCGGCGCGATCGTCGCGATCCTCGTGCTTGCCGGGCTGGTCTACAGCGAGGGAGCGCGCGGCCACGGCCGCCACCTCGACCTGGTCGCCGTGCTCATCGGCAGCCTCGTGCTCACGCGGGCGGCTAACTACCTGGGGGCCGAAAACGCCCAGCTCTACGTCGCCGGCCCGGGGCTGGCGCTGCTGCTTGTGGGTCGCGTCCTCGGCGCCCGCGACCGGGCCCAGCTGGCGCTGAGCCAGCTGGCGGTGGGGGCGGGCCTGGCCCTGCTGATGGTCACCACCCTCCTGCAGACGGGCGGCCGGGGAGCGGATCCCGTGATCTACATCGCCCTCCTCCTGGGCGAGTCGGTGGCGGCCATCGCGATCGGCATCTCGCTGCGGAGCCGGGTGTTCGTGGTCGCCGGTGGCATCGGCGCCGCCCTGGCCGCGCTGCGGGCCCTCTTCCAGGTGATCCAGGCGGTGCCCCTGTTCGTGGTCTTCGGTGGCGTCGCCCTGCTAGTGCTGGTGGTGGCGGCCGTTCTCGCGCTGGCCCGGGAAAGCCTCCGCGGAATGGGCTCGGGCGCCCGTGGCGCCTGGAGCGGGTGGGAGTGATGGAAGTCGCGAAGGTCCGCCCGCGGAGCGTGACCATCGCAGGGCGGATGGCGATCGGCCAGGGTGCCGTGGTCCTGGTCGCCGGTGTCCTCATCGTGGCTGTCGGGGCCCTCTACCGGCCCACCTACATCTCCAACCTCGGCGGGGTGATGGTCCTGATTGCCTTCCTGGGGGCCGTGATCACCGTCGTCGGCGGGGGCATGATTTTCGCAGCGACTCGCGTGCTCGCGCTGCGCAACTGGGCCCGGGTCCTGCTTGTCATCGTGGAGGGCCTGATCATCCTCAACAGCGGCTTCGGCGTGGTATTCGCGCTGATCTCGCTGGTTCTCTCCATCCCAACGATCGCGCGATCGCCGTTGTCGTTTGTCTTCAGCCTGGCCCAGCTCCTCATCCAGCTCGCGTGGCTGTCCGCCGCGGCGGCGATCATCTACGGGCTGTTTCGGCGCGACGCGAATCTCGCCTTTGCAGGGGTTCCGCCCGGGGGCCAGGGTCCACCCCCTGCGCACATGTTGCCGCCCCCCGGTCCACCCGTCCAGTAACGTTTGGCTGTGATCCAGGTCGGCCCGGTCAGCATTCCCAACCCCGTCGTGGTCGCCCCGATGTCGGGCATCACCGACCGTCCCTTCCGGCGCATCGCCGCCGAGATGGGGGCCGGTTTGCTATGCACCGAGATGGCCAGCGCGGTCGCGCTGGTGCGACAGGGGCCGCAGACGTGCGAGCTGACCCGCGTATGGCCGGACGAGCACCCCGTCTCGGTGCAGCTGATGGGTCGCGAGCCCGGGCCGATGGCTGAGGCCGCGGCGATGGTGGTGGCGGAGGGCGCCGACATAGTCGACATCAACATGGGCTGCCCGGTGGACAAGGTGGCCAAGAAGGTGTGCGCAGGCGCGGGGCTGGCCCGCGACATCCCGGTGGCCGTCGAGGTGGCGCGGGCGATGATCGCGGCAATCGCGCCGGTGCCGCTGACGGTGAAGATGCGGCTTGGATGGGACGACACCACCAGGAACTGCGTCGAGCTGGCCGTCGCGCTGGAGGACGTCGGGGTTGCGTCGGTCTCGGTCCACGGCCGGACCCGGGTGCAGGGCTACAGTGGCCTCGCCGACTGGGACCACATCGGCGCGGTCAAGGCGGCGGTGTCGATCCCGGTCTTCGGCAGTGGCGACATCCGCACCGCGGCGGACGCCCGCAGGCGCATGGACGACACCGGCTGCGACGGGGTGCTGCTGGCGCGCGGCATGATGGGCAACCCCTGGCTGATCCGGCAGTGCGTCGCCCTGCTTCGCGACGGCGAGCAGGTCGCCGACCTCGGGTGGGCCGACCACGTCGACCTCATCCGCCGGCTGGTCGGCCACGTGGTCGAGCACCACGGTGAGAAGCGCGGCGTGCTGCTGGCCCGCAAGTACGTGTCGTGGGCGGTCCGGGGCTGCCCGGGCGCGGCGCGGCTGCGCGACTCGGTCCAGTTCCTCAACACGGGGGCGGACCTGGATGCGTTCTGGGACCGGCTTGACGCGATCGGCATCGACGCCGACGCGCCGGTGGCTATCGCGAGCTAGGCGTCAGGCGCCGCCGGCGCCGTTGGCGATGTCCCAGCCCGGCCAGTACTGCTCGAAGGTGACCGCGGGCGTGGCACCGAACGGGTGCACCCCGCCCCAGCCGTCCAGGACGTAACCGCTGCGGCCGTCCGCCGCGAGCGTCATCGACCGCGCGATGTCCCACCCGCCCCAGTAGGCCGAGGGGGTGGTCGCCGGGGCGCCGCCGAAGGGATGCACGCCACCCCACCCGTCAAGGATGTAGCCGCTGGCGCCGTCGGCGCGGAGAACCATGGAGCGGGCGATGTTCCAGCCGGGCCAGTAGGCATGCGTGCTGTTGGCGATCGGGGCGGCGTCGCCGAAGTTGTGCACGCCGCCGAACCCGTCCATCAGGTAGCCGCCCTGGCAGTCCGCTTTGACCGTCACCGAGCGGGCGATGTCCCAACCGGCCCAGTAGTCGTGGCTGCTGTTGGGGACCGCAGGGGCGGAGCCGAACTGGTGCAGCCCGCCGAAGCCATCCAGGGTGTAGCCGCTCTTCTCGTCACCGCACAGGGCCAGCCCGCGGGCGATGTCCCAGAACGGCCAGAACGCACTCGAGGTGACCGCCGGGGCGGTGCCGAAGCTGTGCAGGCCACCGAAGCCGTCGAGCGTGTAGCCGCCGGTGCGATCGGAGCGCAGCGCGACGCCGCGGGCGATGTCCCAACCGGGCCAGTACGCGCTGCCGCTGAGGTTGGCCGGCTTGCCCCCGAACCAGTGGAGGCCGCCCCAGCCGTCCATGACCACGCCACCGTTGGTGCTCGGCTGCGG
>JAXDLV010000061.1:0-4456 GCA_034666445.1 Chloroflexota bacterium
CGGTCCAGGTCGCCCACCGCGACGTCACGCAGCACTGCAGCGTAGCTGTGGGCCGCCACCGGCCCCAGCTGGGCGTCGGAGAAGGCGGGCTCTCGAGCTCGCGACGGGCAGAACGTGGCGTCGGGCAGCGCGCTGTCGCACAGCAGAGTGGTGTGCACCGGCCAGCCCGGCAGCTCGTTGCCGTCCGGACCCAGCGCATGGATGACCCCGCTCGAGGTGCCGAAGATGAGGTCGGTCTGGTTGTTGCCCAGGAGGTCGGCCATAACGGGCTCGCTGCCGCCATCGGTGTTGAGCTGGTGGGGGAAGCCCGGCACTGCCGCCCCGTTGCCGCTGCCGTCGCCGTCGTCGTGGTGGTACTGGAGGCTCCGCCGGTCCTCGCCGGTCTGGCTGTTGCGGTCCGTCACCCGGACCCGGAGGCTGAAGGTGAACTCATCGATCTGGTTCTTGCCGGTGTTGCCGGCGTTGGTGAACGGCGGCAGGAGCCAGTCGGTCTGGTCGCCGTTGGGGTTAGGGGCCGGGTACGGGTGGGAGACCGCGTACGCGGCCGGGTTATAGGCGGCGAAGGCCGCGTCGAGCTGGGTCTTCGTGAGGGTCGCCAGCACCCCGTCGAGGGGGCCGGTCAGCGTGCCGCTGGGCGGGTTGATCGTGGTCCAGTCAGCCTCGTGTGGCTGCACCCCGTACGCGATCTGCACCGCGTACGTGTACGAGGCCGCGCGTGGCGCCGCCACGCGGCCCAGCACCGGCCAGGAGGTCGCGGTCGTGGGGTCGAGGTTCTTGAACCAGCCCGGCGACGTGATGTCCGCCTCAGGCGGCACCTTGCCCGCCAGCACGGCGCGAACCATGCAGTTGACGTTGGCGCGCCCGTAGCCGAAGTACTGGTCCCAGCCCGCGATCGACTTGTAGTGCTCGCCGCCGTTGGAGGGCAGACCGTAGTTGTTGGCGAGCCCCGGCAGGTCGGCCTGCGCCGTGCACGGCGATGAGGCGTCGGCGGGACTGTCCAGCCGCGCCTTTGCGGGCAACACGTCCTCGTAGTTGATGTCGTCGGCCGTGCTGGTCATCACCTGCTTCAGCTCGTTCGGGCTGATGTCGACGCCGCGGGTGCAGCCGGTGTGGTGATCGACGGTGATGGCGAGGTTGCAGGCCTCGCTGATGATCAGCCCGGCGTAGCCGGCGCCCTTCCCGGTGGCCTCGGAGCTGCATGACCCCGACGGCACGGCCAGGATGGTGTGGCCGCCGTAGTTGGTACAGCCGTTGAGCAGGGTGTAGCTGTTGTAAGGCTGGACCGGGGGCGTGAGCCTGGGCAGCCCGGCCGCGTCTTCGATCGTGTTGATGCCGTCGTAGAGCTGGTCGTTGACCTCGCTCTTGACGTTGGAGTTGAGCACGATGGTGTGGTTCTCGGTGCTGCCGGGCTGGTTGTGGTGGGCGGCCTCCTCGTCAGCGGCGCTGGCGATGATCGCCACCCCATTGCGGTAGGCGTAGTCGATGGCGGCCTGGGTGAGGTCCGACATGTTGAGCGTGCCCAGGGCCTCCTGGATGATCGACACGTTGTTGTCGGTGGCGTACATCACCGCCTGGGCGAAGTCGTTGGCGTCGGCGATGAAGGAGTCGCCCACCTTCAGCGGCACGACCATGCAGTTGGGGCAGGTGCCGATGTCACCGCCGTTGTTCGGCTCGGCGTTGGAGTCGCGCGCCTCGCCCGAGCCGTGGTTGTAGTGGGGCTCGTCGTACGGGTCGTTGGTGTGCTCCATGAAGTTCCAGCCGGCGATGTCATGGGGGAAGCCGTTGAGGTCGTTGTCGCTCTCCTGGGCGCCGTTGGAGCACTGCCTGAGACTGGTCGTCCCCGTGTTGGTGAACGTGCCCACCGGCGTTCCCGCAGCGGCGTCGAAGCACGAGAACACCTCGATCAGGTCCTCCGGCGTGAGCACGTTGTTCTCGGCGTTCCCCGAGCCGCAGCAGAAGTGGGCGTGGTTGGGAGGATTCACGCGGGGGTCGGCGTCGTAGTCGGCGATGTTGAAGACCCCGTCCTGGTTGGCGTCATAGCAGTCGGTGGGGAACCCGGGCGACCCCAGCCTGGTCGTTCGCGCCGGGAGGTCGCCGGGGGTGCATGTCCCCGGGAGGTTCCCGTCTGAGTCCACCTCCGGGATGGGCAGCTCGGCCCAGTTGAGCGCAACTTTGCGGCGCAGGTCGTTCATGTAGCCGCCGTCGTCCCAGCGGATGCCGGAGTCCAGCACCGCGATGTGGATGTCCGGGCGCCCGGTGGTGACGTCCCACGCGCGGTCGAGGGATGCGCCCATGACCCCGCCCAGCTCCTGGTGCGTGGTGGGGGTGCCCGCGTCCTTCTTGCTGGTCACCTTCCAGTCGTTGCAGTCGAGGTCGCTCGGGGCGTTGGTCGTCACCGCGCGGCAGTCGATTGGGGGGTTGGCGACCAGGTAGTCCTCGTAGGCATAGGGGTTGGTGGGCGTCCCGCCGCCGTGCCACGGGTAGTCCGCGTAGGCGGTCACCGGCCACAGCAGAGCGGACAGCACCGTGGCCGATGCCACCAGCATGCGAGCCGCCGATCCCCCCCGCCGCCTCCGCAAAGTGATCCCACGCTACATCCCGGGTTACGCGGAGGTCAAATCGGCCAGGCCTCGTGTGCCGGGCACCAATCGCGGTTTCGCAATTGTTAAGCCGGTTCCATACCGCCCATAACCCTCTGTGGCCGAGACTCGAGCGAGGCGGGAGCGCAGCCGGAACCGCAACGAGGAGATGAAATGTTGAACGACCTCCAGCTCGAAGTCGAGCGCCTTCACGCCACGATGGTGGTGCTCGAGGACTACGTCGACTCCCTGCTGGCCGCCGAGGAGGCGCCGGCGATGGACTCCTGGATCGACGATGTCGACCTGGAGCTGCGGGTGGTCTCGCTGTAGCAGGCCGCCTGAGATAAGTCCGGGAGTTCCCCGGTCCGGACCGCCCGCCTGGTCCGGGCCGGCGGAACTTTTCTCTCGCCCCCTCGTCTAGACCTTGCACGCCCGACCGGGGCGAGGAGGTTTGTCGAGATGTTCAAGAAGCTTGCCATCGTGGTGGCCGCCATCGGCGTCACCCTGACCCAGGCGGTGTCCGCGGCAGCTTGCGGCGGCCTGATCGCCCCCAACGGCGCCATCCGGCTGCAGCGCGCGACCACGCTGGTCGCGTGGCACGACGGCGTCGAGCACTACATGACGAGCTTCAGCTACCAGGGCACCGGTTTCAGTGACTTCGGTTGGATCGTGCCCCTGCCCACCGTCCCCGATGCGGTCGAGGAGGGTGGCGGCTGGACCCTACAGCGGCTCAACCGCGAAACCCACCCCCAGCCAAAGGAGTTCCTCACCACGGGCCTGGTCGCAAATTCCGCCAGTGCCGACGTGCTGATGACCACCCAGGTCCGGGCCCTCGACATCACGGTCCTGCGGGGCACCGGAGACGAGGTCAAGCAGTGGAGCAAGGACAACGGCTTCTACCTCAGCCCGGAGACTGCCGCCCACCTCGGGGTCTACGCCAAGGGCAGCCCCATCTTCATGGCGGCCAAGTACAACGTGGACCGCGCCCAGGAGACCGGGCAGCGCCGCGGTGACGGCGCGCCGGTGCTCATCACGATGCACACCCCGCGGCCGTGGGTCCCGCTGGAGGTCCTGGCCAACGGCACCTCAGAGGTCGCTGCCGATCTGTACCTGCTGACGGACAACCCGCTCTACACCGGTGACCTCGCCGCCGTGCTCGGGGAGTCCCCCGAAGGTTCGTTCGTACCCGGCGCCCCCGGGTTCGCCGTGAAGTACCAGAAGCGCATCGACGACCAGCTGTTCCAGGACCTCTCGTCCGACAAGAACATGGGTTGGGTGCAGCCGCGCAGCGTGCTCACCTACATGACGCTGAACGCGCCGGCGACCACAGTCACCTACGACATGGGCGTCTCCGACAGCGGCGTCATCCACCTGGCGGCCTACGGTGGCCACCCGATGGACGTCGGCCTCGGTGTGCGCGACATGAAGCCGGTGCCGGCCCCCCCTGGGACCACCCAGCCTCAGGCCTTCCTGGGGCCGGGCGAACGGACGGCTCTCCTGGGCCTGGTCGCGCTGGGCCTCGCTGCCAGCGTCGCGCTCTTCACGGTGCGACGCCGGCGTCAGGGTGGGGCTACTTACAACCCCACTGACGGGCCAGCCCCTGGCTGAACATCTTGGCGGCGATGTCCGACTGCTCGACGGGATCCCAAATGTTGGTGCCACCGTGGGCCGCGTAGGTGGATGGCTTGAACTGGAACAGGCCGGAGGCGCCCGACGAGGAGTTGTAGGCACGGGGATTGAAGTGGGACTCGCAGTTCGCCACCCGCAGCAGCTGGTCGGGGTTGGCGCCCCACTTGGCGGCCGCCGCCCGGATGATGTCCGGGATCGAGCCGGAGTACGCGACGGCGACCGGCCTGGGGGCCGCCAAGTGGGGCGCC
>JAXDLV010000062.1:0-4045 GCA_034666445.1 Chloroflexota bacterium
ACCCAGACCCCGCATGGCCCGAACTCCGCACCCCCATGCACCGCCCGGCGCTACTGCCCGGGGGTTACCCCGGTCCCCGGCGCTACTGTCCGCCCGCTAACCCGACCCCCCGCGTCTCAGCGATTCGAGCCGGGCCTTGATCTCCTTCTCTGCCCCACGGTCCACGGGTTCGTAATAGGGCTGCCCCGGCAGGCGCCCCGGGAGGTGCTCCTGGTCGACCCAGCCGTCGGGGAAGTCGTGGGGGTACTGGTACCCCTTGCCGAAGCCCTGGCCCTTCGCGCCCGGGTAGCCGGCCTCGCGGAGGTGGGCGGGAACCGACTGCTGCCCCGCCCGGGCGAGGTCCTCGCGGGCCCGGACCAGTGCGTTCTTGGAGGCGTTCGACTTCGGTGCTGACGCCAGGTATGTCGCCGCCTGGGCGAGGTTGAGCGACGCCTCGGGGAGGCCCACGACCCGCAGCGCGTCGAACGCCGCCACCGCCAGGACCAGCGCCATCGGGTCGGCGTTGCCTACGTCCTCCGACGCGAAGATCACCATCCGCCGGGCCACGAACTCGGGGTCCTCGCCCGCCTCCAGCATCTGGTTGAGCCAGAAGACGGCGGCGTCCGGGTCGGTCCCGCGCATGCTCTTGATGAAGGCGCTGATGACGTCGTAGTGGACGTCGCCACCCTTGTCGTAGCGCAGGGTCCGGCGCTGCAGCGCGGCGTTGACGTCATCGGCGGTGACCTCGCCCCGGCCGCCGGCGCCCACCGCCGCCGACGCCACCTCCAGGGCGTTGAGGGCGAAGCGGCCGTCGCCGCCGGCCATTTCGACGATGCGATCGACGGCCTCGTCGAGGAACCGCGGCCCGCCATCGCCGAGCCCGCCGTCCGCGCCGAGGGCCCTCCGCAGGATCGCCCCCACCTGCTCGGGCGTCAGCGGCTCGAGCCGGAACAGCAGGCTCCGGGAGAGCAGCGGCGAGTTGACCTCGAAGAACGGGTTCTCCGTGGTCGCGCCCACCATGACCACCCACCCGCTCTCGACCGCTTTCAGCAGGGCGTCCTGCTGCGACTTGTTGAAGCGGTGGATCTCGTCGATGAAGAGGATCGTGCGGCGCCCGGTCTTGAGCGCCTCACGGCCCCGCTCGATGGCCTTGCGGACGTCGGCCACGCCGGAGCTGACGGCGCTCACCTCGATGTACTGCGCCCGTGTGGCGGCCGCGATGATGGCCGCAAGCGACGTCTTGCCGGTGCCCGGTGGCCCCCACAGGATCACGGAGGAGAGCCGGTCGGACTCGATCAGGGCCCGCAGCGGGCTGCCGGGGCCGACGATGTGCTCCTGCCCGACGAAGTCGTCCAGGGAGCGGGGCCGCATCCTGGCGGCAAGCGGCGCCCGCGGGTCGACCCCGTCGGTGGTCGGCTCGAGGTCGGGGAACAGCTCGCCGGTCACGCCCCAAGTCTGCGCGAGGCGTCAGCCGGACCCGTGCGACCGGCCGCCGGTCGATCGGCCGTCGGCTAAGATCGGCGCACCAAAAACGGAGGAGGGCTCTCCACATGGCGGCCGGACTCAGCAGCGCCCAGCGGCAGACCCTGGCGGCGCTCGCCGGCACGCTCCTGCCCTCCGGCCACCCGACGACGCCGGGGGCCGTCGACGTGGACCTTGCCCAGCGCGTCGAGCAGCAGCTGGCGGGCTACGACACGGCCACCCGCACCCTGCTCAAGGGCATGATCACGGCCTTCGACCTGATGGGCCTGGCCTCGCGGCAGATGAAGCCCTTCCACCTCATGACCGGGGAGCAGCGGGAGCGGTTCCTCGACTCGCTCGAGGCCGGCCGGCTGGCCGCCCGCCGCGACCTGACGATGGGCCTCAAGGCGATGATCACGCTGGCCTACTTCGCCAGTCCGGAGGTGGCCTCAGCGATCGGCTACGACGGCCTGCCGCTGGTCCCGGTCGAGACCGAGAAGGAGTCCACCAGGCTGCCGGTGATCACCTACCCCGACATCCTGGACGGGGCGCGCGACGACGCCGACGTGGTGATCATCGGGACCGGCCCCGGGGGCGCCGTCGCGGCCTACGAGCTGACCCAGGCCGGGCACTCCGTGATCCTGGTGGAGGAGGGGGGCCCGTTCAGCCGCGAGGACTTCGCCGGGCGGCCCCTGCTGGAGCGTCTCGACAGGGCCTACCGCGACCACGGCCTCACGTTCACCAGCGGCAACGTCACGATCTCGCTGCCGATCGGCAAGGCCGTGGGCGGCACGACGGTCGTGAACTCCGGGACCTGCTTCCGCGCCCCCGATTGGATCCTCGAGGAGTGGACCCGGGAGCACGGGGTGCTGGACACCGACGCCGAGACCATGGACCCCTACTACGCCCAGGCCGAGGAGATCATCAATGTCACCCCCGTCCCCGACGCCCTGCTGGGCAACAACGGCGCCACGCTGCGCCGCGGCGCCGAGGCGCTGGGCTGGAGCGGCGGGCCCATCCCTCGCAACATCCGCGACTGCCATGGTTCTGGCGAGTGCGCGTTCGGCTGCCCCCGCGACGCCAAGCAGGCGATGCATCTCAGCTACCTGCCGATGGCCGTGCGCCAGGGCGCGCGCATCTACGCCCACTGCCGGGTGGAGCGGATCCGCAGCGACGGCGTCCGCGCCACGGGCGTCTCGGTCGCCATCACCAACCCCGCGACGGGGCGCACCGAGGGCACGCTGGAGATCCGGGCGCGCACCGTCGTCGTGGCGGCCGGCGCCGTCTTCACGCCGATCCTCCTGCAGCAGTCCGGTCTGGGCGGCATCAGCCGGCAGGTCGGTCGCAACCTCCGGATCCACCCCGGGGCGGGGTCGATGGCGGCCTTTGACGAGGAGCTCAAGGGCTGGCGCGGGACGATGCAGTCGTACTACGTCGACGAGAGATTGCGGAACCGGGGCATCATCCTCGAGGCCACCATGCCCCCGCCGGGGATCTCGTACAGCGCCGGCGCCCTGCCCTTCTACGGCGAACAGCTGGTCAACCACGTCGGCGAGTACCCCCGGCTGGCGTCGACGGGGATGATGATCACCGACCACTGCTCCGGGCGTGTCTTCCGCCGCCCCGACGGCCGCCCCTTCATGCTCTACAACATCGGCAGGGACGAGGTCCGCAAGATGGCCGAGGCGGTGGTGATGGCGGGCGAGATCTACTTCGCCGCCGGCGCCAGGGAGTACTACCCGATCGTCCACGGCTTCCCCGTCGTTCGCTCCGTGGAGGAGCTCCGCAAGCTCGACCCGGCGAAGGCCAAGGCCAGTGACTTCAAGTTCTCCGCGTACCACCCGATGGGCACAGTGCGGATGGGCGAGGACCCCAACCGCGCGGCGGTCGACAGCTACGGGCGGTCCTTCGCCTGTGAGGACCTATACGTCTGCGACGCCAGCCTCTTCCCGGCGTCGACGGCGGTGAACCCGCAGCTCACGGTGATGGCCACGGCCCACCGCGTCGGCAGGCGGCTGGCGGAGACCCTGTCCGGCTGACCATCCCCCGCGCCGGCGTGCAAACATAACCGCCGAGATGGGGGCGATATTCATCAGCTATCGCAGGTCCGACACATCGGGCTACGCCGGGCGCCTCCAGGACCGCCTCAGCGCCCACTTCGGCCACGACCAGGTGTTCCGCGACATCGACGCGCTGCAGCCGGGGGTGGACTTCGTCGATGCCGTCGACAGCGCAATCAGGGCCAGCTCCGCGGTGATCGTCCTGATCGGCCGCCGCTGGCTGTCCGACCCCGGCGCCAGTGGGCGCCTCCGCCTCCAGGACGTCGACGACTACCCGCGGATGGAGATCACCGCGGCCCTGGAACAGCGGGTGCTGATTCTCCCCGTGCTGGTCGACGGGGCGACCATGCCCGACCCCGAGCAGCTCCCCGAGGCGATCCGCAGGCTCGGTCGCATCAACGCGCTGGAGCTGAGCGACACCCGCTGGGACTACGACGTCGACCGCCTGATCCACCGCCTCGAGCCGGCGATGGCCTCCGAAGCAGTGGTGCCGCCGCCGCCATCCGCACCCGTTCCGCCGCCCGCCCGCCCCGCGCCATCTACCC
>JAXDLV010000063.1:0-12915 GCA_034666445.1 Chloroflexota bacterium
GGGCACACGCAGCGTGACCGTGATGGCCAGGTCGCCGGCGCTCGTGCCCGCCAGGTTGATGGTGTTGGTCGAGATCTCGCTGACGTTCGCCAGGGTGGCGGTGTCGCCCTCGATCTGCACCGTCAGCGGCGTCGGCGCGATGAACGCGATGTGCAGGCCGGACGGCACCCCCGTCGCGTCCGGGAAGATCGAAACCGTCTTCGGCACCTGGCTGAGGTCGATCGGCGCCGTGGCGGCCACCTGGCCGGGGTCGCTGGTGATGTTGGTCAGCTGGGTCTTGTCGGGGCTCTCCACCTGGACCGTGGTGTTCTGCTGGGCGGTCGCCTGCTTGCCGTTGACGTCGACCACGACGTAGGCCACCGCGCTCTGCACCTGGCTCTGGGGGCCCTTGAGAAGCACGGTGTCCGGGCTGGCCACAGGGTCGTGGGCGAAGTAGCCCGGGGCGGGGTTGCCCGCCACCCGCACGTCGAGCTTCTTCTGGACCGAGACCAGTTGGTCCAGCTCGATGTCAAGGGTGGCCGGCTCGACCTTGCGCACGGTCACCTCCTTGCTGGTGTTCTCCACCTTGACGGTCAGCAGGTTGTGCCCCGGCTTCGCGTTGGCCAGGTCGATCGACGCCTGCAGGTTCTTCTTCTCAAAACCGTCGACGCTGCCCTTCAGGCCGTCAATCGTCACGGTCACCTGCGGCGGCGCCTTCAGCAGCAACGCCAGCCCGGGCGGCGGCGGCCCGGTGGCCACGCCGATCTCCGTCACGACGCTCGAGATCGGCGGGTTGGCCGCGTACACCACCACGACCCAGGTGGAGAGGGCAAGGAAGAAGGCCAGCAGCTTGAGCCGCCAGTTGTTGGTGAAGAAGCTCAACGGGCCACCTCCGGTGCGGGCTCCTTCTCCACCACCGAGACCTCCTCAACGATCGGCTCCTCCTTCACGATCGGTTCCTTCTCCTCGGGGGGCGCCTCAGCCGGCTCGTGGTCGGTGGCCCGCCGGCGACGGCTGAGCACCCGCTCGCGCGCGGCCGCCTTGACCTCCGCGCCGTCGGGCTCTGGCGGGGCGACCGCCGCGCCGGGCACGTCGGTGCGCCGGCGGCCGAACAGCCGCGGCAGCCGGGACGTCTCGGGCCGACCCAGCGCGTTGTGGAGAATCTGGCGCAGGGCCTCCGCCTCGACCTTGCGCAGGTTGCCGTCCTGCGCGACCGATATGCTGCCGGTCTCCTCCGACACCACCACGACCACGGCGTCGGACTCCAGCGACAGGCTGAGGGCGGCGCGGTGGCGGGTGCCGACCCGGCCCGTCATCGCCATGTCCTCGTTCATCGGCAGCAGGCAGCCGGCGGCCACGATCTGGTTGCCGCGCACGATCGCGGCGCCATCATGGAGCGGCGAGCGCGGGAAGAAGACCGTCTGGAGCAGCTCCGTGGTCACCTCGGCGTTGAGGCGCACCCCCGTGAGGGCATAGTTCTCGAGCCCGATGGAGCGCTCGAACGCCAGCAGGACACCCACCCGCTGCTCGGAGAGCCGCTCCACCCCGGTGACCACCTGGTCGACCAGGCGGCTCATCAGCTGCAGGCTGTAGTGCGCCAGCGGCCGCCCCAGCGGCCCCACGCGCCCGACCCGGTCGATGGCGCGCCGCAGCTCGGGCTGGAACAGGATCACCACGCCGATCAGGAGTGCAGGGGCGAGGTTGCGGAAGATGAACGACGTCAGCGTGAGGTGGAGCGCGTTGGCGACGATGCCCACCACCGCCAGCACCGCCACGCCCGCGATCAGCTGGACGGCGCGGGTGCCGCGGATCAGGAGGAGGACGCGGTAGGCGATGAAAGCCACCAGCGCGATGTCGATGACGTCGGGGACCGTGCGACCCTGGAGGAAGACGACCAGGTCGCGGAACAGTGTCTGCAGCACGCCTCAGCCCACCAGCGGCGCGAACACCAGCGCCAGCAACGCCTTCTGCGCGTGCAGGCGGTTCTCCGCCTGGTCGAACACGATCGACTGGGGACCGTCGATCACCTCGTCGGTGATCTCCTCGCCACGGTGCGCCGGCAGGCAGTGCATCACCCTGGCCGAGGCCGGCGCCAGCTTCAGCAGCTCCGTGTTCACCTGGTACTCGGCGAAGTCACGCCGCCTGCGCTCGTGCTCGTGCTCCTGTCCCATGCTGGTCCAGACGTCGGTGTAGATGACGTCAGTATCCGCCAGCGCCGAGTTCACGGCCCACGTCTTGAACTCCCCTCCGCCCAGGGCGGCGGCGCGCTTGAGCACCTGGGGGCGGGGCTCGTAGCCCTCGGGGATCACCAGCCGGAGCTCGAACCCCATGATCGCCGACGCCAGGATCCACGAGCTGCAGACGTTGTTGCCGTCGCCGATGTACGTGATGCGGGCGCCGTCGCCAAACTGCTCGCGCACCGTGACGAGGTCTGCCAGGATCTGGCAGGGGTGCTCCGCGTCGGTCATGGCGTTGATCACGGGCGCCTCGGCGTTGGCCGCCATCCCCTCCAGGTCGGCCTGGTTATAGAGCCGCGCGACGATACCGTCGAGGTAGCGGTCCAGGATCCGGGCGATGTCCGCCACCGACTCCCGCTGGCCGATCTGGATCTCCTGGCTGAAGAGCGGGATGGGGTGGCCGCCCAGCTGGTGGATGGCGACTTCGAACGACACCCGTGTGCGGTTGCTGGGGCGCTGGAAGATCATCCCCACGCTGCGCCCCGCGAGGGGTGCGGCGACCTCGCCGCCCGCCTTCAGGGCAACGGCGCAGTCCAGCAGGGCGTTGATGTCGTCACGGGAGAGGTCGCCGATGGACAGCAGGTCTCGCCCGGCGAGGTCCGGGTACATGGCTCGATTCTAGTTCGGGGCGATCTCAGGCCAAAGCGCGCGGCGCGCCCCGGCGTCGGTCAGCCGGCGGGTCCGCGCCGCGCCGCCGCCACCAGCGTGCCGATCCCCACGAGCACGAGCACCACCCCGGCGACCGCCCAGAAGCCGCTGCCGGTCATGAAGCTGCCCTTGATGTAGCCCAGCCCCTGGCCCACCCAGACGCCGCCAACCAGCAGCATCGGCACAGCGGCGACCAGCATCGCGATCCTCATCGCCGCGATGTTATCGCGTGGCGTAGCACTGGGTCGGGCTGCTGGAGAAGAGCGACGTGGAGGTGCCGCGGCCGGTGCAGGTGATGTCCGCCAGCAGCCAATCCGCGCCCGCGCGCTCGAAGGCGAGGTCGAGCTTCTGAATGCTGGAGGGCAGGGCCACCTCGACGGCCACCAGGGCGCCGTCGGTGGTGGCCGTCACCGTGAACGTGCGCGACGTGTAGGCGTCGGCGCTGCGCGAGAGCTGGTCGACATACGGGACCGGCCCGGCCTTCAGGCGGGCCTTGAGCGGCGCCGAGATGGGACAGGCGGAGTAGTCCGGCCCGGCGGCGCCGCAGGTACGGCCACCTTCGGGGAACAGGACCTCGGCGGTGCGCTGGGCGCCGGCGACGTCGGCGGCGGCGGGGCTGGGCGACGCCACAGTGGGCGCAGGGCTGGGGCGCAGGTCGGGGCCCACCTGGCAGGCGGTGAGCAGCAATGCCACTACGGCCAGGAGGCCGGCGTGGCCGCGCCGCCCGCGGCCTACCGCTTGGTGTACTGAGGCGCCTTGCGGGCCTTCTTCAGACCCGGCTTCTTGCGCTCCTTGACGCGCGCGTCGCGGGTCAGGAAGCCGGCGGCCTTGAGCTCGCCACGCTTCTCCGGCTCGGACACGATCAGCGCCCGGGCGATGCCGTGCACGGCGGCGCCGGCCTGGCCCGAGGGGCCGCCACCGATGACCTTGATGGCCACGTCGTAGCGCCCGAGGGCGTCAACCGTCTTCAGCGGCGACCGCACGGCCTGCTGCAGGATCTTGTTCGGGAAGTAGTCGCGCATCTCGCGCTCGTTCACGGTGATCCTGCCCTCGCCCGCGGTCAGTCGAACGCGGGCGATGGCCTCCTTGCGTCGGCCGACCGCGCCGGCGCCGATTTCAGTCGCCAATTGCCTCGATCTCTCCTTTCTGGTTGAAGCGGATCCGCTTCGGCTGCTGCGCCTGCTGCTTGTGCTCCGCGCCGGCGTACACCTTGAGGCGCTTCAGCATCGACTCCCCGAGGGTGTTGTGCTGGAGCATGCCGCGCACGGCCTCGCGGAGGGGTTCCTCGGGCCGCCTCTCGATCTGCTCCGCGAACGTCCGCGACCGCAGGCCGCCCGGGTAGCCCGAGTAGCGCTCGTAGGTCTTGGCCTCGCGCTTGTTGCCGGTCACGCGCACGCGCTTGGCGTTGACCACCACGACGAAGTCGCCGGTGTTGACGTGGGGCGTGTAGGCCGGGTTGTGCTTGCCCTTCAGGACCTTGGCGATGTTGCTGGCGAGGCGGCCGAGGGTCTGGCCGTCGGCGTCCACAACGTACCAGCTGGGATTGAGGTCGGCCGGCTTCGCGCTGTACGTCTTCATCAGTACTCCGCCGCCATCTGGTAGAGCCCACGGGCGGGCGCGACGCGAACACCGGCCAGGCTGCGGGCCTCCCCGGGGGTGCGCTTGCCGAGGCCGACGTCCACCAGGAAGCCGACGATGCGCCGGACCATGCCGTAGAGGAACGCGTCGGCGGTCAGGTCAAACGCGACGGTCCGGCCGGTGGTGGCGCCGCGGAAGCCGCGGATCCGGATCGCCTCGAGGTTGCGGACGGTGTTCCGCCCGCCCGGGTCGCGGCCGAACGCGGCCATGTCGCGGCGGCCGACCAGCTGCGCCGCGGCGCGGCGCATGGCGCGGATGTCGAGCGGGTGCTGCACCTGCCAGGCGCGGGCGCGGAGCACGGCCGAGCGGGCGTCGCGGTTCTCGACCAGGTAGCGGTAATGGCGCCGGCGCGCGGAGAAGCGGGCGTGGAAGTCGTCCGGGGCGACCTGCGCGGCGACCACGGCGACGTCGGGCGGCAGCAGCCCATTGAGGGCCGCGCGGAGGCGGTCCGGCGCGATCTCGCGCTCGAGCTGGAAGCTCACCGTCTGGCCCAGCGAGTGGGCGCCGGCGTCGGTGCGGCCGGCGGCCACGATCGTCGGCGCCTCACCGGTGGCCCGCTGCAGGGCCTGGGCGAGCTCGGCGGCGACGGTACGCACGCCGCTGTTGGCGGGCTGGGCCTGCCAGCCGTGGAAGTCGGTGCCGTCGTACTCCAGGTCCAGGCGCATGTTCGCCATCAGTCGACCAGCTCGATGAGGACCATGGGGGCGGCGTCGCCGTGGCGAGGGCCCTTGGGGATGATCCGCGTGTAGCCGCCCGGCCGCTCCTTGAGGCGCGGCATGAGGTTGGTGAACAGCCTGTCGGTCACCTCGGGGTCGGTGATGTGGCGCATGACCTCGCGGCGCGCGGCGAGGTCGTCGGCGCGGGCCGTGCTGATCACCCGCTCCACCCAGCGACGCAGCTCCTTGGCCTTGGCCTCGGTGGTCTCGATCCGGCCGGAGCGGAGCAGGGAGGTGATCTGGTTGCGCGTCATCGCCTGGCGGTGCGAGGCGGTGCGGCCGAACTTGCGGCCGGACTTGTTATGACGCATGACCTGCTTCCTGCTCTCCCTTACGGCCTACGCGAAGGTCTGCTCGATCTCTTCGGCGGGCACGAAGCCGCGCTCGACCAGCTTCTCCTTGATCTCGTCCAGCGACTTCTTGCCGAAGTTGCGCAGGCTGAGGAGCTCGTCCTCGCGCTTGCCCAGCAGCTGGCCGATGCGGGTGATGTCGTTGGCCTTGAGGCAGTTGAGCGCCCGCACGGAGAGCTCCAGCTCCTCGACCGGCACGTCGGCCAGGCCGGCGCCCGGGCCGCTGGCGGCGCCGCCGGGCTCGGGGGTGGCCAGGATGCTCTCGCCGAAGCGAGAGAACAGGTCGAGGTGGCGGGTGAAGATCTGGGCCGCCTGGCTGACCGCGTCCTCGGGCTTGATGGTCCGGTCGGTCCAGACCTCGAGGATCAGCTTGTCCCAGTCGGTGTCCTGCCCGACGCGGGTCTTCTCCACCAGGAAGTTGGCCTTCACCACCGGGCTGAAGATGGCGTCGATGGGGATGACCCCGATCGGCTGGTCCTCCTTCTTGTTGCGGTCGGCGGGGACGTAGCCCTTGCCCTTCTCCACGACCAGCTCGGCGCGGAGGGTGGTCGACTTGTCGTCGATGGCGCAGATGTAGAGGTCAGGGTTGACGATCTCGACGTCGCTGGGGGTGCGGATGTCCGCGGCGGTGACGTCCTTGGGGCCCTTGACCTCCAGCACCAGCCGGATCGGCTCGTCGGTGTGGGAGACCAGGTTGAGGCCCTTGAGGTTGAGCAGGATCTCGGTGACGTCCTCGCGGACGTGGGGGATGCTGCTGAACTCATGGGCGACGCCGTCGATCGAGACCGACGTGACGGCCGCGCCGGAGAGGCTGGAGAGCAGCACACGCCGGAGCGAGTTGCCCAGGGTGGTGCCGAAGCCCGGCTCCAGCGGCTCGATGTCGAACTTGCCGTAGTCCTCGGTGGTCTCCACGACCTTGACCTGGGGGGCGCTGCTGGTCTGCGGCGGGGGCGCGGTGACGGCGGGGGTGTCGGTGATGGTCATAGACATGGGGACCTCCTCGGGGGTGTAGGTATCGGTCGGGCTCATCGCGAGTAGAACTCCACGATCAGGTGTTCCTCGATCAAGGGCTCCATCTCGTCGCGGGGCGGCTCGGCCTCGACCCTCACGGACAGCGCGCCCTCGAGGGCGAGCCAGCCGGGCATCGGCCGGTTGTTGAGCATCTCCTGGGAACGCGCGATGGGCTCGATGTCTGCGCTGCCCGAGCGGACGGTGACGATGTCGCCCGGGCGGAGCCGCATGCTGGGAACGTTGGCGGTGCGGCCGTTGACGCTGAAATGCCGGTGGGTGACGAGCTGGCGGGCCTCCGCCCGGGAGCTGCCGAAACCGGCGCGGTAGACGATGTTGTCGAAGCGCAGCTCGAGCCGCCGGAGCAGCTCGAGGCCGGTCTCACCCTTGCGGCGAGCGGCGTCCTCGTAGTAGTTGCGGAACTGCGTCTCGATGACGCCGTAGATCTTGCGAGCGCGCTGCTTGGCGCGGAGCTGCACACCGTAGTCCGACACCTTGCGGCGGCGGGCCTGGCCGTGCTGGCCGGGCGGATACGGGCGCCGCTCGATGGTGCACTTGGTGTAGCACTTCTCGCCCTTGAGGTAGAGCTTCTCCCCCTCGCGGCGGCAGATACGGCAGACGGCGAGGCCGTTCTTGCTCATACCCTGCGCCTCTTGGGCGGACGGCAGCCGTTATGGGGCACTGGGGTCACATCGGTGATGGCGGTTACCTCGAGCCCGGCCGCCTGCAGCGACCGGATGGCGGCCTCGCGGCCGGAGCCGGGGCCCTTGACGTAGATCTCAATGGTCTTCATGCCGTGGTCCATCGCCTTGCGGGCGGTGGCCTCGGCGGTCACCTGGGCGGCGAACGGCGTGCTCTTGCGTGAGCCCTTGAAGCCCTGCGCGCCGGCGCTGCCCCAGGAGATCACGTTGCCCTCGACGTCGGTGATGGCGATGATCGTGTTGTTGAACGTCGACTGGATGTGGGCCTGGCCCACCGCGATGTTCTTGCGCTCGCGGCGCCGGGTCCGGACGGCCTTCTTCTTCTTCGTCATGACCTACTTGCCCTTCTTCCGGCGCACACCAACCGTGCGCTTGGGGCCGCGTCGGCTGCGGGCGTTGGTGCGGGTGCGCTGACCGCGGACGGGCAGGCCGCGGCGGTGGCGCAGGCCGCGGTAGGTCCCGATCTCCATGAGGCGCTTGATGTTCAGCGCGATGTCGCGGCGCAGCTCGCCCTCGACCTTGAGCTGCTTGTCGACCACCTCGCGAAGGCGGGCGACCTCCTCGTCGCTGAGCTTGCTGACGCGCGTGTCGGGGTTCACGTTGGCGGTGGTGACCACCCGCTTGGCGGTGGTCAGCCCGATGCCGTAGATGTAGGTGAGGGCGATCTCCACGCGCTTCTCGCGGGGGATGTCAACGCCGGCGATGCGCGCCATCTAGCCCTGGACCTGCTTGTGCTTGGGGTCTTTCGAGCAGATCACCCTGACGACGCCACGGCGCCGGATGATCTTGCAGTCCTTGCACATCCGCTTGACAGAAGCTCTGACCTTCAATTGGTTTCCTTCTTCGTTCCTATTTGCTACTGGAGACGGTCGACGATCCGTCCCCGGGTCGGGTTGGTGGGGGTCACCTCGATCTTCACCCGGTCACCGGCGAGGAGGCGCAGGTGGTTGCTGCGTACTCTCCCCGACCCATGGGCCAGGATCTTGTGTCCGTTCTCAAGGGCGACCCGGAAAAGGGCATTCGGCAGAGGTTCGACGATCGTGCCGAAGACGACAACCTTCTCCTCAGCCGTCATGGCGCCAAGCATCGCCAAGTGAGACCGAACTCAGAGTATATCCGCAATTCACGCCGAACTCAGGGCAGGTCACGCCGCGGTGGCCACGACGGGGCCGTCCTCGGTGATCAGGACGGTGTGCTCGAAGTAGGCGGAGAGCTTGCGATCCGCGGTGATGATCGTCCAGCGGTCCTCCAGGATCTGGACGTCGGGGGTGCCCTGGTTGACCATCGGCTCGATCGCCAGCGCGTAGCCCGGCTTCAGCAGCGGCCCCTGGCCCGCAACCCCGAAGTTGGGCACCTGGGGCTCCTCGTGCATGTCACGGCCGATGCCGTGGCCGACGAAGTTGCGAACGACGCTGAAGCCGGCAGCCTCGACCACCCTCTGGACCGCGGCGGAGATGTCGCCGACGTGGTTGCCGGGAACGGCCTGGGCGATGCCCGCCGCCAGCGAGTCGCGGGTGACCTCCACGAGGCGCTTGGCCTCGGTGTCGACGTCGCCCACCATCACGGTGCGGCCGGAGTCGGCCCAGAGGCCCTTGTAGATCAGGCCACAGTCGAGCGACACCAGGTCACCGGCGTTGACCACGCGGTCGCCGGGGATGCCGTGGACCACCTCCTCGTTGACCGAGATGCAGAGCGACTTGGGGAAGCCCTGGTAGCCGAGGAACCCGGGGATGGCGCCGTGACCGCGGATGATCCGGTCGGCGTGGCGGTCGATCTCCTCGGTGGTCACCCCCGGGCGGCATTCCGCCTCGAGCTGGTCGAGGGTGTCGGCCAGCAGCTTGCCCGCCTCCCGCATCAGCTTGAGCTCGTCGTCGGACTTGACCTTGATCAACCCGTCGCCCCCACGGGCTCGCCCAGGTCCCTGAACAGCTCGTCGCGGACGTCCTCGGGGGAGCGGTCGCCGTCGACCTGCAGCACCTTCCCCTGCGAGCGGTAGTAGTCCAGCACCGGCATGGTCTGGTCGAGGTAGACGCGGATCCGGTTCTTCACCGCCTCGGGCTTGTCGTCATCGCGCTGGATGAGGTCCACCCCGGGGTCGACGTCGCACTGCCCCGCCTTCTGCGGCGGCACCGCGTCGCTGTACACTCGGCCACAGCACGGGCACGTCCAGCGCCCGCCGAGGCGCTTCTCGAGCGTCTCCTGGGGGACCTGCAGGTAGATCACCCGGTCCAGCGGCGCCCCCTCCCGCTCCAGCATCCGGTCCAGCGCCTCGGCCTGGGGGATGGTGCGGGGGAAGCCGTCGAGGATGAACCCCTGCGCCGCGTCCGGCTGCTTGATGCGCTCGCGGATGATGTTGATGGTCACGTCGTCGGGGACCAGCTCGCCGCTCGACATGTAGCCCTCGGCCACCACGCCCAGGTCGGTCCCGCGCCGGACCTCGTCGCGAAGGATGTCGCCCGTGCTGACGGTGGGGATGTCGTAGCGCTCGGCGAGCCGGGGCGCCTGGGTGCCCTTGCCGGATCCGGGCGCGCCGAAGAGAACCAGCCTCACTTAATGAAGCCCTTGTACTGGCGCATCAGGAGCTGCGTCTCCAGCTGCTTCATGGTGTCGAGCGCCACGCCGACGACGATCAGCACCGCCGTGCCTCCCAGGTAGAGCTGGCTGCTGTTGCCGCTGGACACCCCACCGAATGCCAGCTGGCCCGCCGCCAGCGGGATGATGACGGTGATGAGCCCGAGAAACAGGGCGCCCACCGCTGTGATCCGGGTCATGACCTTGTCGAGGTACTCGGCCGTGCTTCGACCAGGGCGGATGCCTGGTATGAAGATCGCCTGCTTCTTGAGGTTGTCAGCGGTGTCGACGGGGTCGAACGTCACCGCCGTGTAGAAGTACGTGAAGCCGATGATCAGGAGGAACTCGGTCGCGTTGTAGATCAGGTCCCACATCACGTTCGGCCCGGTCGGCTGCCAGAACTTCTGCACCCCCTGGCTGAACTGCTGCATGAAGCCGGTGCTGTTGGCGAAGAAGTTCCCGATGATCGTGGGGAAGAACATGATCGAGAAGGCGAAGATGATCGGGATCACGCCCGCCTGGTTGACCTTCAGCGGCAGGTGCGAGGTGCGGCCCTGGTAGACGCGCCGGCCCACCATCCGCTGGGCCGACTGGATCCGGATGCGGCGCTCCGCCTGCTGCACGAAGATGATGAACATCGTCACCAGCAGGGCGAGGACCACGAAGATCAGGACGCCGCCCACCTGGTCGCCGCCGGCGCCGCTGAAGAAGCTCGCCAGGGTCGGGGCGAAGCGGCCGACGATGCCGGCGAAGATCACCAGCGAGATGCCGTTACCGATGCCGTACTCGGTGATCAGCTCGCCCAGCCACATCAGCAGGACGGTCCCCGCGGTGAGCGTCAGCATCACGACCACGATCGTCAGCGGGTCGGGGTTGGGCAGCACGTTCACCTGGGAGTTGGAGAACAGCAGGATCAGGCCGTAGGCCTGGATCAGCGCCAGGATGACGGTCAGGCGGCGGGTGTACTGGGTGATCCGCTTGCGGCCGTACTCCCCCTCCTTGCTCATCTCCTTCAGCCGCTCGCTGACCACGGTCATCAGCTGCATGATGATGCTGGCGTTGATGTAGGGATTGACGCCCATGGCGGTGATCGAGAACCGCGACAGGCCGCCGCCGGAGAACAGGTCGATCAGGGGCAGTATGCCGTTGCTGTTGAAGAGCTGGTCGAGTGCCGCCTTGTTGGCGCCGGGGACCGCGATGTGGGCCAGGCCTCGGAAGACCAGGATCATCGCCGCGGTGAACAGGATCTTGCGGCGGAGCTCCGGTACGCGGAACGCGTTTCCGATTGCCTGGATCAAAGCGGAGGGTTACTCCCCGTCGGCTGAATCGGCTTCGGCGGGCTCCTCGGCGTCTTCAGCGGCTGCCGCGGCGGCGGAGGGCTGGTCGACGCTGTCGGCGACGGGAGCGGGCGCGGCGGCCTCCGCCTCGTCGACGGGAGCCGGCGCAGCGGCCTCCGCCTTGTCAGCCTCGGCCGTGGGGGCCTCGCCTGCGGCCTTCCCCGCCGGCTCGGCGTCGCCGCGGGCCTGCTTGTCGCCGGCGGCCGCCTCGGGCGCGCCGGCCACGGTGGCCGCCTCGGCGCGCTCCGCGGTGGCGGCGCGGCGCTTGGAGTCCTTCTTCGCCCGCGCCTCGGCACGGGTGGCGCGCTCCTCAGCGGTGAGCGGCTGGGGGCCGAGCAGCTCGACGGTGCCGCCGGCGGCCTCGATCGCGGTGCGGGCCCCCGCGGACACGCGGTGGGCCGAGACCTTGAGGGCGACGCTGATCTTGCCGGCGGCCAGGATCTTGACGCCGTCCCCGGCCTTCTTGACCAGCCCGACCTCCTCGAGCAGCTGCGGGTTGACCTCGGTGCCCGCCTCGAAGCGGCTCAGCTTGCCGAGGTTGACCACCGCGAACTCCTTGCGGTTGAAGTTGTGGAAGCCGCGCAGCTTGGGCAGTCGCATGGCCAGCGGCATCTGCCCGCCCTCGAAATTGGAGGGGGTGCTGACGCTGCTGCGCGAGCCCTGGCCCTTCTGGCCGCGGCCGGCGGTCTTCCCCTGCCCGGCCGAGATGCCCCGACCGACGCGCTTGCGCGGGCGGGTGGAACCGGGGGCGGGGCGAAGCTCGTGCGCCTTCATGCCTGCTCCTCACCATCGACCACGACGAGGTGGCGAACCTTGCGGATCATGCCGCGGAGCTGGGGCGTGTCCGGGTGCTCCACGGACTGGTTGAGGCGCTTCAGGCCGAGGGCCTCGACGGTCGCCTTCTGGTCCTTGGAGTAGCCGATCGCGCTCTTGCGGTAGGTCACCTTGACCTTGGTTGCCTCAGCCATCGGTCGGCTCCGCCGCCGGGGTCGCCGTGGCCGCGACCTCGGGCTCCGCCGGCGCGCTGGTCACGTCGGCCAGCGTCGTGGGCTCGTCGCCGGCGTCGGCGCCGTCGGCGGCTTCCTTGTCCGCGGTGGCCTTGCCATTGCCGGACGTCTCCGCCTTGCGGGTGGGACGCACGCCCAGCTCCGCCAGGTCGACACCGCGTGCCGCGGCCACCTGCTCGGGGGTGCGCAGCGAGCGCAGGGCCTCGATGGTGGCGCGGGTGGTGTTGATTGGGTTGTTGGTGCCCAGCGACTTGGTGAGGATGTCCTTGATCCCGCTGAGCTCGACCACGGCGCGCATCGCCCCGCCCGAGATCACGCCGGTACCGGGCGACGCCGGCTTGAGCAGCACCTTGGCCGCGCCGAGCTTGAAGCGCAGCTCGTGGGGAATGGTGGTGCCGCTCATCGGGACGGTGATCAGGTTCTTCTTGGCGTCCTCGACGCCCTTGCGGATGGCCTCGGGGACCTCACCGGCCTTGCCCAGCCCGGCGCCCACGCGACCCTTCTGGTCGCCCACCACGACGAGCGCGCTGAACGAGAACCGGCGGCCGCCCTTGACCACCTTGGCAACACGGTTGAGGTGCACGACCTTCTCGACGAACTCCGGCTTGATGCCATCGTCGCCCTGGCCGTACTGGAACTGGCCGCGGCCGAATCCGGGGCGTCCGCCACCGAACCCACCCTGCGGGGGGCGCGAGGGGGGCGGCGGCGCGCCCGCCGCAGGGT
>JAXDLV010000064.1:0-4092 GCA_034666445.1 Chloroflexota bacterium
CGCCTACGGCGCCGGGTTCCTGGGGCTGGGCATCGGCGCCGGGGCAGCGGTCGGCCTGGTGGCGGGGTGGCCAGCCGGCGCCGTCGTCACGGTGTGATCGAGCACCGCTACCTGCCCCTGTCCGCGGAGGACCGCGTGGCGATGCTGGCCGCGGTCGGCGCGACCGCGCAGCTGGACCTCTTCGAGGCCATCCCGGCCGATCTCCGCCACGAGCTGGCGCTGCCGCCCGGGCTGTCCGAGGCGGAGCTGGTGGAGCACCTCGGCGACCTGGCCCGCGGCAACCAGGACCTGACCCGCCTCTCGAGCTTCCTCGGCGCCGGCGCCTACCGCCGCTTCATCCCCGCCGCCGTCAGCCAGGTGATGAGCCGGCCCGAGTTCTTCACCGCCTACACGCCCTACCAGGCGGAGGCCAGCCAGGGCTGGCTGCAGTCGATCTTCGAGTTCCAGTCGATGATCGCCGAGCTCACCGCGATGGACGTGGCCAACGCCTCGATGTACGAGGCCGCCAGCGCGATGGCCGAGGCGGCCGTGATGTCGGTGATCGAGAGCGGGCGCACCCGGGTGGTCGTGGCCGGCGCCATCCACCCGGAGTACCTGGCCGTGCTCCGCACCTACGGTGCGGGACGTGGGTTCGAGGTCATCCAGGTGCCCGCCGCCGATGGCCTCGCCGACCTGGCCGCCGTGGAGGCGGCGCTCGGCGATGATGCCGCCGCGCTGGTGATGCAGCAGCCCAACTTCCTGGGCCTGGTCGAGGACGAGGCGGGGCTCTGCGAGCTCGCCCACCGCCACGGCGCGCTGGCCGTGGTCTCCGCGGACCCGGTGTCCCTGGCGCTGCTCAAGCCGCCGGGGGAGTGCGGCGCCGACATCGCGGTGGGCGAGTGCCAGCAGCTGGGCATCCCGCTCTGGTACGGCGGGCCCTACTGCGGGTACCTGGCCGCCGACAAGGCCCTGCTGCGCAAGATCCCGGGACGGCTCACGGGCGAGACGCTCGACGCGGACGGCAACCGCGGCTACGTCCTCACGCTGCAGGCCCGCGAGCAGCACATCCGCCGGGAGTCCGCCAGCAGCAACATCTGCACCAACCAGGCCCTGGTCGCGCTTGGCGCCACCGCCTACCTGGCGGTGATGGGCACCGCCGGCCTCAGCCGGGTGGCGGAGGTCAGCACTCGCCGCGCCCACTACCTGGCCGAGAAGCTGGCCGCCGTTCCCGGTTACTCGCTCGCGCACACCGGCGCCTACCTCTGGGAGTTCGTGCTTCGCTGCCCGGGGCCGGCCGCGGAGACGCTCGCCCGGTTGCGGGAGCGCGGCATCATCGGTGGCCTGGACCTCGGCGGCGACCAGGCGTTCGGCCTGGGTGACCCCGCGGCCGCCGACCAGCTCCTGGTGGCGGTCACCGAGACTAACAGCGTCGCGTCGCTGGACGCGTACGTGGAGGCGCTGCGGTGACTGACGAGCCCACTGCGGTCGCGGCCCCTCCCGGCGCGGAGGTCAGCCCGGCGGCCCAGTCCGCCAACGGCGCCGCCGGTGGCGTGACCGGCCCCGAGCTGGTCCGGGAGCGCGAGCTGCTCCTGACCGAGCTCCGCGGCACCGCCCATGGTGGGCCGCAGCTGCCAGCGGCGGGTGTCCCCGACCGCGACCTCGAGGAGCTTGTCCCACGGACGATGCGACGGCAGGCGGCGCTGGCCCTGCCCACGACCAGCGAGCCCGAGGTCCTGCGCCACTTCGGGCGCCTCGCCCGGCGTACGTTCTCGCTGCAGCAGGGCCTCTATCCGCTGGGTAGCTGCACCATGAAGTACAACCCCGCGGTGAACGAGGCGATCGCCCGGCTGGACGGCTTCGCCCACGTCCACCCCTACCAGCCCGTCGACACCGTCCAGGGGGCGCTGCGGCTGCTCTGGGAGCTGGAGCGCTGGCTGATCGAGATCACCGGCATGGACCGCATCAGCCTGCAGCCGGCCGCCGGTGCCCACGGGGAGTGGACCGGCCTGCGCATCATCCAGGCCTACCTCCGCGACCAGGGCCAGGGCGCCCGCGACACCGTGCTGGTCCCGGACTCGGCGCACGGCACCAACCCGGCCTCGGCCTCGCTGGCGGGGCTGAAGTCCGTAACGGTCAAGTCAACCCCGAACGGGCTCGTCGACCTCGACGACTACCGCGCCAAGCTCGGCCCCCATGTCGCTGCGATCATGCTCACCAACCCCAACACGCTGGGGCTGTTCGAGCGTGACATCCTGGAGGTCGCCCGCCTCGCCCACGAGGCCGGCGCGTTGCTCTACTACGACGGCGCCAACCTGAATGCCCTGGTGGGCCTCGCAAGGCCGGGCGACATGGGCTTCGACGTCGTCCACCTCAATCTCCACAAGACCTTCTCGACGCCCCACGGTGGCGGCGGGCCGGGGGCCGGGCCGTGCGGGGTCAAGGCGCGGCTGGCGGCCTACCTGCCCGTTCCGACGGTGGAGCGTGAGGAGGGAGCTGACGAGTTCCGCCTGGAATGGGACCGCCCCGGGACCATCGGCAAGGTGCGCAGCTTCATCGGCAACTTCGCGGTGCTTGTGAAGGCCTACGCGTACATGCGCGCCTACGGCGGCGAGGGTCTGCGGCAGGTCGCCCTGGACGCGGTCCTCAACGCGAACTACCTCAAGGCCCGCCTGGGGCGCACGTTCGAGGTCGCCTCACCCGAGCCGAGCCTCCACGAGTTCGTGCTCACCACCCGCCGGGCGAAGGCGCTCGGGGTCACCAACATCGACCTCGCCAAGCGGCTCCTCGACTACGGCTTCTACGCGCCGACCGTCAGCTTCCCGCTCACCGTGCCCGAGGCGCTCATGGTCGAGCCCACCGAAACCGAGTCGCGGGAGACCCTGGACGCCTTCGCCGAGGCGATGGAGCAAATCTGGCACGAGATCGAGACGGAGCCCGAAACGGTCCGCCAGGCGCCCCACCGAACCCCGGTTGGACGCCTGGATGAAGTTCGCGCGGCACGGCCCCAGACCATGAAGCTCACCTGGCGCGACTGACACGACCTCCCGGCGGGGACACGGTTTGGTGAACAAATTCACCAATAGGCGTTCGAATTCAAGGGGCAAGCCGATATGCTAGGTTGGTGATCGAACGTGCCGGCCACCTAGGAGGGCCGATCCTGGCCTGGAAACGCTGGCTTGCAGCGGGCTGCAGCCTCGCCGTCCTTCTCAGCGCGCTCACCCTGGTGACCGCGCCGGTGGCGCTCGCCTACGAGGGCTGCAACAGCGAGGCCACCGGGACCGTCGATCCCACCGTTGTTGACGGAGGAGGCACGGCTGTATTCGACGTCACCATCCGTGACTGCAACGGCAACGGCATCGAGGGTGACACGGTCGTCTTCTCCCAGGGCACCGGGCCCGCCAACTGCCAGGCCACGTTCAACCCGCCCAGCGCGCGCACCGACGCGAACGGCCACGTCAGCACGGTGGTGACGTTCCCGCCGGGCTGCCCCTGCCAGTACGAGCTCCGGGCCACGGACACCACGCGGAACGTAACCGTAACCACCACCGTCCGCGAGAACGGCTGCCTGCCCTTCACGGGGGCGGCGCCGCCGGTGGCCGAGTCCCCGATAGCCCTGCCGCTGGCGTCGGTGGGTACCCTCCTGGTCGCACTGGGCGCAGGGTTGTGGATGTTCCGCCGCCGCCGCGAGGAGCAGGCCCCCGCCTGATTCCCCTCAGCCCGTGTGGCTGGGGTCCGGGTCCGCCACCGCGATGATCCGCGGGTCGTTGGCGCTGTACGTCGTGCAGGTCAGCAGGACCACCTGCTCGTGGTCGCCGGCCTGGGTCCACTTGAGGTCGCTCGGGGGCCACTTGGCGTAGTACTCCGTGATCACGTAGTAGAGCGTCGGTTTACCGGGACGGGACACCTCCACGTGCTGGCCGGGGGCGCCCAGGGTCAGCGGGGCGAACATGCCGGCCTGGGCGTGGGCGTAGAGCAGGGAGCGCTGGCCCTCGCCGGGCACCTTCATCCCGGGGTAGTGGGCGGCCTTGTACAGGGGGACGGTCCAGCCGTCACCCTCGACCAGGGGCAGGTCGATCCCCAGCTCGTCCACCTTCACCCGCATCCCCGCGAGGT
>JAXDLV010000065.1:0-20341 GCA_034666445.1 Chloroflexota bacterium
GGCGAGGGAGGTGTCGAGGTAGTCGTCGGCATTGGGCCTGCTGAACGCCCGCCGCTGCGTCCAACCCAGCAACCAACCCGCGCCAACCACGACGTTGGCCGCCGCCGCCTCCAGCCGCACGCCGGCCGCCCCGGCCACGAGGGGCGGGGCTGGTGGTGCTGCGGACGACAGGCCCGCCCTGCCCATGGCACCGATTATCTGCCGCCACATCTCGCGGCACCCGGCCTGATCCTTTATCATGGTAAAGCGATGAAGTCACTCGCCGCGGCCTCGCAACGCCTCCCCGCCGCCAAGGCCCCGGGCTTTGTTGACCTGCTCCCCGGCCAGGCGCGCCGTCGCCGGGAGCTGGAGCAGGCGATGCTGGGCACCTTCTCGGCCTGGGGGTACGAGCTGGTCAACACGCCCGCGGTCGAGCAGCTGGCCACGATCGGACTGGGCGTGGAGCCGGAGCAGCTCCGGCGGCTGTTCAAGTTCGCCGACGGCGACGGGACGATGCTGGCGATGGTGGGGGAGCGCACGGTCCCGGTTGCGCGCCTGGCCGCCGGCCAGCTGCGCCAGGCGCCCCGGCCGCTCCGGCTCTGCTACCTCGGCCCCACCTACCAGGGCCATCCCGCGGCGGGCGGCCAGCGGGAGGCGTTCCAGGCCGGCGCCGAGCTGGTCGGTGCCCACAGCGCGACCGCCGACGCGGAGGTCGTGGCAATGGCGGTGGGCGCCCTGGAGGCCGGCGGGGCCGGGGACTTCCAGGTTGAGGTCGGCCACGTCGGGTTCTTCGGCGGACTGGTCGCGGGGCTGGCGCCGGGGCAGCGGGGCCAGGTCGTCGACGCCCTCGCGGGGAGGGACCTGGTCGAGCTGGAGCAGGCGCTCGCCGGCACCGACCTTGGCGCCGCCGAGCGTGAGCTGCTGCTCCGCTTCCCCGCGCTGCGCGGTGACGCCGGCATCCTCACCGCCGCCGCCGGCCTCGTCGACAACGCGACCTCGGCGCTCGCGCTGGAGGAGCTGGGCGCCGTCCATCGCCTGCTCCAGGCGCACGGCGTCGAAGCCCGCGTCAACATCGACCTCGGCGCGGTGCGCGACTTCGACTACTACACCGGCGTGGTCTTCGAGGTCTTCGCCCCCGGCCTGGGCGCGCCCCTGGCCACCGGCGGCCGCTACGACAACCTGCTGCAGCGCTTTGGCGAGCCCGAGCCCGCCACCGGGCTGGTGGTCTTCCTCGACCGCCTCCAGGCGGTGCTCGATCCCATATCCGCGTCGCCGGCCTTCGTGCTGGTGGGCTACGTCGACGACGCCGAGGCCGCCGAGGCCGCCGTCGGGGTGGCCGCCGGGCTCCGCAGCGGCGGCGAGGTGGTGGCGATGGAGGTGGCGCCGATCGACGACGCGCGCCTGCGCGCCAGGGCGGCTGCGACAGGGGCGTCGGGGGCGGTCATCTGCGATGGCGCGGGGGCCTGGCGGCTCGGCCCTGACGGCGCGCGCGAGCGCCTGAAGTGATCACCATCGCCATCCCCACCGGGTACCTGATGGACGGCGCCCTCGCGCTGCTGCAGCGCGCCGGCCTGTCGGCGCTCGGCCCCGGCGAGCTGGGCCGGCGCCTCATCGTCGACGCCGGGGCCGGGCTGCGGCTGGTCACCGTGCGGCCGCTGGACGTGGCGGCGTACGTCGACCACGGCTCCGCCGACCTCGGCATCGTGGGCAAGGACGCCCTCTGGGAGACCGACCGGGTGCACTACGAGCTCCTCGACCTCGGGTTCGGCGCCTGCCGCCTGGTCATGGCCGCGCCCGAGGACTCGGCCCTCGAGGGCCCCGGCAGCTGGCCCCCGGTGCTGCGCGTGGCGACCAAGTACATCGCCGCCAGCCGCCGCTACTTCGAGGCCTGGGCCCAGGAGGCGGAGCTGGTCAAGCTCTACGGGTCGGTCGAGCTGGCCCCGCTGATCGGGCTGGCCGACGCGGTGGTCGACCTCACGGCAACCGGCGGCACCCTGCGCGAGAACCGGCTGCGGGAGATCGCCGAGGTGGGCGCCAGCACAGCCCGGCTGGTCGCCAACCAGGTCAGCCTGCGCACCCGCGGCGCGGAGGTGCAGGAGGTGATCACCACGCTTCGCGAGGCGGTGGCGTGACGGCAGCGCGGCTCCAGGTCCCCGTGCTCGACGTCGACCAGTGGCGCCGACGCGTGCCGGCCCGGCGCTTCGCGCTGCCCGACCTGCCCCCGGCCGCGCTGGCCCGGATGGCCGATGCGCTCGGGGTCCCGGTGGCGGACGCCGCCGCCGGCGTGGACGAGATCATCCGCCGGGTGAGGGAGAGGGGCGACGCCGCCGTGCTGGACCTGACCGAGGCGTTCGATGGCATCCGCCCGGCGGCGCTGGAGGTGAGCGCGGCGGAGTGGGACGCCGGGGTGGCGGCGACCGCGCCGGAGGACGGCGCCGCCATCGAAGCGATGGCCGCCCGGATCGAGGCGTTTCACTCCCTGCAGCGCCCACGCACGCTGACGCTTGGCGAGGTCGAGCTGCGGCCGGAGCCCCTCCGCCGCGTGGGCGCTTACGTGCCCGGCGGCCGCGCCCGGTATCCCAGCACCGTGCTCATGAACGCCATCCCCGCGCGGCTGGCCGGGGTGGGGGAGGTGCTCGTCACGACTCCGCCGGGCAGCGACGGGGGCGTGCCCGCCGAGGTCCTCTACGCCGCAAGGGTCGCCGGCGCGACCCGGGTCTTCCGCGCCGGCGGCGCCCAGGCCATCGCAGCGCTGGCGTACGGGACCGAGAGCATCCCCGCCGTCGACAAGGTGACCGGGCCGGGCAACGTGTTCGTGACGCTGGCCAAGCGCGCCGTGTTCGGGGTGGTCGCCATCGACGGCCTCGCCGGTCCCAGCGAGATCCTGGTGATCGCCGACGACAGCGCCGACGGCGGCCAGGTGGTGGCCGACCTGGCGTCGCAGCTGGAGCACGACCCCATGGCCTGGGCCGTGCTGCTGACGACGTCACCGAGACTGGCGGAGCAGGTGGCCCGGGAGCTGGCCGAGGACGAGCTGGCGGCGCGGTTTGCCGCCGAGGCCGCCGAGCTGCATGCCGCGGTCGTGAACGTCCCCGACCTCGAGACCGTAGTCGAGCTGGCCGCGGAGTTCGCGCCCGAGCACCTTCAGCTCCTGGTGGCCGACCCTGAGACGCTCCTGCCGAATGTCCGCGCGGCCGGGATGATCTTCGCCGGCCACCACTCGCCCGTCCCGATGGGCGACTACGTCGCCGGCAGCAACCACACGCTGCCGACCGGCGGCGCCGCGCGCTTCAGCTCGCCGCTCGGCGTGTACGACTTCTATCGCTGGACCTCGGTGGTGCGGCTGTCCGCCGCCACCGCGCGGGAGATCGCGCCGGTGGGCATCCAGATGGCGCGGATGGAGGGACTGGTGGCCCACCAGCGCTCCCTCGAGCTCCTCCTGGAGCGGGACGCGGCTGACAGCGAGGGCACAGTTTAGGCATGGCCAAGGCAAAACCCCCCGCGCGCCGCGCCCGCGTCCGTCGCGACACGCGTGAGACCCAGCTGACGTGCACCCTGGCGCTGGCCGGCGGGGGCGCATCGAAGGTCGACACCGGGCTGCCGTTCCTGGACCACATGCTGGAGCAGACCGCGCGCTATGCGGGCTTCGTCCTGCGCCTGGAGGGCCGGGGCGACGTCGAGATCGATGAGCACCACCTCACCGAGGACGCCGGCATCGTCGTGGGCCAGGCGCTGGCGGCGGCGCTGGGCGGCCGCGAGGGGATCGTCCGCTTTGGCTCCGCCTACGCCCCCCTCGACGAGGCGCTCAGCCGGGTCGTGATCGACCTCAGCCGACGGCCGCACTGCTACTTCGAGGACGGTGGCCGGCTGAGGGGCCGGGCGGGGACCTACGCGACCGAGAACCTGGTCGAGTTCTTCAACGCGCTGGCGATCCACGCCGGCGCCACCATCCACGTCGACAGCATCCGCGGCCGCGACCGGCACCACGTCGCCGAGTCCATGTTCAAGGCCCTGGGCCTGGCGCTGCGCGAGGCGGTCGCGATGGGCGGAGGGAGGGGGGTCCCGTCGAGCAAGGGGGTGCTGTGAGGATCGCCGTGGTCGACTACGGCGTGGGCAACCTGCGCAGCGTGCGGCGCGGGCTGGAGCACGCCGGTGTCGAGGTCGACGTGACCGCCGACCCCGAGGCGATCAGCTCCGCCGCGGGCATCGTCCTCCCCGGCGTGGGGGCCTTCGCGCCCGCCCGCGAGAAGCTGGCGGCGTCGGGGCTGGACCGCCTGCTGGTCGAGCAGGCGGGGAGGGGCAAGCCCATCCTGGGGGTCTGCCTGGGCTACCAGCTGCTCTTCGAGGCCAGCCACGAGGACGGTTACACCACTGGCCTCGGCCTGCTGCCCGGGCCCGTCCGGCGGCTGCGGCCGACCCCGGAGCGCAAGGTGCCCCACATGGGCTGGAACAGCGTGCGCCTGCGGCAACCCGACGCGCTGTTCGACGGCATCGCCGACCGCAGCTACTTCTACTTCGTGCACAGCTATTACCCGGAGCTGAAGGCCGGGCCGGAGGTCGTCGGCACCAGCGACTACGGTCGGACGCTGGCCGTGGTCGCGCGCCGCGGCTCGGTGGCCGGCACCCAGTTCCACCCGGAGAAGAGCGGCGACTGCGGGCTGCGCCTCTACGCCAACTTCGCCGGCCTCTGCCAGGCGGCCTGACGTGCTCGCCCGCCGCGTCGTTCCCTGCCTCGACGTGACGGCCGGGCGGGTGGTGAAGGGCACCCGTTTCCTCGACCTGCGCGACGCCGGCGACCCCGTCGAGCTGGCCGCGCTGTACGACCGCGGCGGCGCCGACGAGCTGGTCTTTCTCGATATCACCGCCTCGTCGGACCAGCGCGACATCCTGCTCGACGTGGTCCGCGGCACCGCCGACCAGGTCTTCATCCCCCTGACCGTGGGCGGGGGCGTGCGCAGCGCCGGCGACATGGGCACGCTCCTGGAGGCGGGCGCCGACAAGACCGCGGTCAACACCGCCGCCCTGGAGCGGCCGGCGCTGCTCACCGAGGGAGCCCGCCTGTTCGGCGCCCAGTGCGTGGTCCTGGCGATCGATGCCCGCCGACGTGACCCGGGCGCCGCCGCCGCCGGCTGGACGGTGTACAGCCATGGCGGCCGCAACGACACCCGCCGCGACGCGCTGGACTGGGCCCGTGAGGGCGTGGACCTTGGCGCCGGCGAGATCCTGCTGACCAGCATGGACGCCGACGGCACCCGCGACGGGTATGACCTCGACCTCACCCGGGCGGTGGCGGCCGCCGTCAGCGTCCCCGTCATCGCCAGCGGCGGCGCCGGGTCACCGGAGCACCTTCGCGCCGCGCTGGCCGAGGGCGGCGCCGACGCGGCGCTGGCGGCGTCGATCTTCCACTTCGGCGAGTACACGATCGCCGCGACCAAGGAATACTTGGCCGAGCACGGGATCCCCGTCCGGGCGGTGGCGGCGTGAGCCCGGAGACCCTTCCTCGCGAGGCCATCACCACTGCCCGGCTTCGCCTCGAGCCGTCGGTGGGAGAGCACATCGCCCGGAAATTCGCGGTGATGAAGGCCTCGCAGGAGGAGTTCCGGCGCTGGTTCTGGTGGGCCCAGGACCTCGACCTCAACGCCTACGTCCAGTTCGAGTCCGACTACCAGGCGTCCTGGAACAGGGGCGTCTACGGGTACACGATCTTCCTCGGCGACGACGTCATCGGCGACGTCTCCCTGCGTCTTGGGGTGAGCGCCACCGGCCACCAGGCGGACATCGGCTACTGGATGGGCACCGCCTGGTCGGGCAACGGCTACATGACCGAGGCCGCTGAAGCGCTCCGCGACCTCGCCTTTGACCGTCTCGGCCTGCTCCGGCTGGAGCTGGTATGCGGGGTGGAGAACGCGGGCAGCCGGCGGGTGGCGGAGAAGCTCGGCATGCGACGTGAGGGCTTCATGCGCTCAGGCGGCTACCTCACCCCGGGATATGCCTACGACTGCTACATGTACGCGATGCTCCCCGGCGATCCGCGCCGGGACACCGGTGCCGCTCCCCCCGCCGAGCCCGAGGTCACCGCGCCGGACTTCTCCGCCGGCCTGGTCACCGCCGTGGCCGTCGACGCCGGGACCGGGGAGGTGCTGATGGTCGCCCACATGAACGAGGATGCCTACCGGCGCACGCGGGAGACCGGCCACGCCTGGTTCTGGAGCCGGTCCCGCGAGCGACTGTGGGAGAAGGGGGAGACCTCCGGCAACCGCCTCGACGTGGAGTCGGTCACCCTCGACTGCGACGGCGACGCGGTGCTGCTGCGGGTGTCGCCCCACGGCCCGGCGTGCCATACAGGCGCGCGGAGCTGCTTTCACAACCCCGCCGGCTGACCCGGCCGGCGCCTGCTACGCAGCCGCCGCGACTGATGCGGCCTGCTTACGCAGCCGCCCCTTTGGCCGGCCGCTGGTCGCGGTAGTCGGCGGCCATCTCGGCGAGCATCTCGAAGTTCTCGCCGTACTTGGGGTTGCGGGTCTTCTTACGGGTGGCCAGGACCTGGGGCCCGAGGACCTTCCAGTAGCTGTCGATCGCGTACGCGTCGAAGAGCAGGTCGCGGTTGATCAGCTGGTGGATCACCAGCGCGCCGATCTCCTCGAACAGGTGCGCCAGCTTGAGCGAGTTGGCCTTTGTCGCCGTGCCGTCCTGGAGGTCGGCGAACGCCGTGGCCAGGGGCTCGGTGTGGACGATCGACATGATCGTCAGCAGGCTCTCCGCATCCGGCTGCCCGGGGGTGCCGAGGTGCTGGCTGAAGCGATGCGGTGCGTCGGGGGATGAGACTGTCTTGCCGGCCATGGGGTTCCTCCTAGGTGGCTCCCCGATGGGAGCGGTTTGAGTCGAGCTTAGACCGGGGATGAGATAAATGCAAATTTATGCATGCGAACTGTATACTCATGCGAACTATGCAGTCGACTGAGGTATCCGTCGCGGTCATCGGCGCCACCGGCTACGCCGGGGCGACCGCCGTGCACATTCTCGAGCGCCACCCCCGGGTTCGTCTCTCGCGGGTCACGTCCCGCACCTACGCGGGGCGCCTGCTGCGGGATGTGTTCCCGGGCACCGCCTCCGACCTCGAGCTGGCCGAGGGCGCCGACGCCGGTGACGCAGACGTGGTAGTGGTCGCCCTGCCCCACGGGATGGCGGCCGACCTCGCCCCCGGGTGGCGAGCGGAGGGCCGCACGGTGATCGACCTCGGCGCCGACTTCCGCCTCCGCGACGGCGCCGCCTACGAGCGCTGGTACGGCCGCCCCCACCCGGCGCCGGCGCTGGTTGAAGGGGCGGTGTTCGGGCTGCCGGAGCTGGGCGCAGGGGACCTCGCCGGGGCGGGCCTGGTTGCCTGCCCGGGCTGCTATTCAACCGCCGCGATCCTGGCGCTGGCGCCGGCCGCCCGCAGCGGGCTGGCCCGTCCCGACTTCATCGTCGACGCTGCCAGCGGCATCAGTGGCGCCGGGCGCTCGCTCAGCCTGGGACTGCACTACGCCGAGGCCGCGGAGGCGTACAGCGCCTACGGCGTAACGGGTCACCGCCACCAGCCCGAGATCGAGCAGGCCTGCCAGGACGGCGATGGCGTCGCCCCGCGGGTGACCTTCGTGCCCCACCTCACCCCGATGGTGCGCGGCATCCTCGCCACCTGCTACTTCGACCTCAGGCCAACCGCCGACTTCGAGGCGCTGGTCGAGCGCTACCGGGACGCTTACGCGGGCAGCGCGTTCGTACGCGTGGTGGACGCCCCCCCCTCGACCAAGGCGGTCGCCGGCACCAACGAGTGCCACGTCCACGTGGCCCGCCAGGGCGACCGGGTGGTGGTGGTGGCGGCGCTGGACAACCTCATGAAGGGCGCCGCTGGGCAGGCGGTGCAGTGCCTCAACCTGGTGCGCGGGTGGCCTGAGAACGCCGGGCTCGAGCTGGCGCCGCGGTGGCCGTAGTGGTGCGCGAGGCCACCCCGGCCGGTGGCGCCGACGCCCGGCCGGCGGTGGGTGTGACAGCGCCGCAGGGCTTCCTGGCGGGCGCCGCCGGGGCGGGCATCAAGGCCGCCAGCGGGGGCCTCTCGGCCGCCCCGGGCCAGCTCGACGTCGCCGTCGTCTACTCCGACCGCCCGGCCGCGGCCGCCGGGTTGTTCACCACCAACCGGGTCAAGGCGGCGCCGGTGGTGATCAGCCAGCTCAACATCCGCGGTGGCACAGCCCAGGCGGTGGTGGTCAACGCCGGCAACGCCAATGCCTGCACCGGGAGCCAGGGCTTCAAGGACGCGCTTCTCATGGGCAAGGTGTGCGCCGACGAGCTGGACCTCGACCCCGCGCAGGTGCTGGTGGCCTCCACCGGGGTGATCGGGCGGCCCCTGCCGATGCCCGAGCTCACCGCCGGCATCCGCGCGGCGACCGCGGCCATCGAGGTCGAGGGTGGCGAGGCGGCGGCGCGGGCGATCATGACCACCGACACCCGCGTGAAGCAGGCCGGCGCCACCTTCGAGCACGGCGGCGCGACCTACCGCGTGGGCGGGATGGCCAAGGGCTCGGGGATGATCCACCTCGACATGGCCACCATGCTTGGCTTCATCACCACCGACGCCCCGGTGCCCGTCGCCGAGCTCGGCGAGGTCCTGAGGCGCGCCGCCGACGTCAGCTTCAACATGGTCAGCGTCGACGGGGACATGTCGACCAACGACATGCTCGCCGTGCTGGCCAACGGCGCCGCGGGCGGTGCCCCGCTGCTGCCGGGTGCGGGGCTGGAGGCGTTCGAGGTGTGCCTGACCGGCGTCTGCGTCGACCTCGCCCGCCAGCTGGTGCGCGACGGCGAGGGCGCGACGCGGATGTTCACGGTGGAGGTATCCGGGGCCACCACCGACGCCGATGCGCGGACCATGGCGCGGGCGGTGGTCTCGTCCAACCTCGTCAAGGCGGCCATCCACGGCGCCGACCCGAACTGGGGCCGCATCGTCGCGGCACTGGGGCGGGCCGGGGGCGAGCTGGTGCTGGACCGGCTGACCGTCCGCATCGGCGACGCCGTGGTCTTCTCGGGCGGCGCGGGCGCCAACGTCGACCTCGATCTCGTGCGGCAGGCCTTCGCGTCGGATGAGGTGGCCATCTTCTGCAGCCTCGACCTGGGCGACGGCCGCGCCACCGCCTTCGGCTGTGACCTCTCACCCGAGTACGTCCATATCAACGCCGACTACACGACATGAACCGTAAGGAGCTGCCATGACCGTCGACCGAGCCGAAGCCATCAGGAAAGCCGAGGTCCTGGTGGAGGCGCTGCCGTACATCCGCAAGTTCCACGGCGACACCATCGTGATCAAGCTGGGCGGCTCCTCCCTGGAGGAGGCCAAGGCCAACGTGCTGGAGGACGTGGTGCTCCTGCGCTACGTCGGCATGAACCCCGTCGTCGTCCACGGCGGCGGCCCGGAGATCAGCGCCATGCAGGAGAAGCTGGGCCTCCCGGCGAGGTTCGTCGACGGCCTCCGCGTCACGGACGAGGCGTCGATGGAGGTGGTGAAGATGGTGCTGACGGGCAAGGTCAACCCCGACCTCGTCAACGCCCTCCACGCCCTCGGCGGCCAGGCGGTGGGGATGTCGGGCGAGGACGGCCCCTGCATCCTGGTCAAGCCGATGCCCAGCGTCAACGGCGAGGACATGGGCTTTGTCGGCGAGGTGGCCCAGGTCAACGTCGAGCCGATCACCGCGCTGCTGGAGCGCAGCTACATCCCGGTGGTGGCGTCGATCGGCCTCGGCTACGACGGCAAGTCGTACAACGTCAACGCCGACACCGTGGCCGCCGAGCTGGCTGTCGCGCTGGGCGCCCGCAAGCTCATCCTGCTCACGGATGTGGAGGGGGTGCGCGACTCCGGCGGCACGCTTATCAGCGAGATCGTGGCCCACGACGTCAGCGACCATATCGACGACGGCACGATCACCGGCGGCATGATTCCCAAGGTCAGGGCCGCGGTGCGGGCCCTCGCCGGGGTCGAGAAGGCCCACGTCATCGACGGCCGGGTGCCCCACGCGCTGCTGCTGGAGCTGCTCACCGCCGAGGGCATCGGCACCATGATCGTCGCCGGGTGAGCCCCACGCCGCCGGACTTCGAGGTGCTCCGCGACGACGAGCGGCGCCTGATGATGTCCACCTTCAAGCGGCTGCCGGTGCAGCTCGTCCGGGGCGACCGCTGGCTGGTCTACGACGAGGCCGGCCGCGAGTACCTCGACTTCGTGGCCGGGATCGCGGTCAACGTCCTCGGCCACGCCCACCCCGCGGTGGTGGCCGCGATCCGCGAGCAGGCGGGCACCCTGGTGCACACCAGCAACCTCTACTACACCTCGCCGCAGGTGGAGCTGGCCCGGGCCCTCCTGGGGCTGGGGTTCGAGGGCCGCGCGTTCTTCGCCAACAGCGGCGCGGAGGTCAACGAGGCGGCGGTCAAGCTCGCCCGCAAGTGGGGCAAGCTCAACCGCGACGGGGCCTTCGAGGTGATCAGCACCGAGAACTCCTTCCACGGCCGCACCCTCGCGATGGTCGCCGCCACCGGGCAGAAGAAGTTCAAGGACCCGGTGGAGCCGATGCCCGACGGCTTTGTCAACGTGCCCTTCAACGACCTCGACGCCCTCCGCGCGGCGGTGTCTGAGCGGACGGTGGCGATCCTGCTCGAGCCGATCCAGGGCGAGGGCGGCATCATCCCGGCCACCGACGCCTACCTCCAGGGCGCCCGGGAGCTGTGCGACGAGGAGAACCTCCTGCTCATCCTCGACGAGATCCAGACCGGCATGGGCCGCACCGGCACGTTCTTCGCCTTCGAGGCCTACGGGGTGCTGCCCGACGTGGTCACGCTGGCCAAGGGCCTGGGCGGCGGCGTGCCGATCGGCGCCTGCCTCGCCAACGCCCGCGCCGATGTCTTCGCGCCCGGCGACCACGGGGGAACCTTTGGCGGCAACCCGCTGGCCTGCGCCGCCGCGCTGGCGACGCTGCGGGCAATCCGCGAGGAGGGCGTGGTGGAGAACGCGGCCTCCGTCGGCGCCCACCTGGAGGAGCGGCTGCGGGGCGTCGCCGACGACTTCGACTGCGTCACCGAGGTGCGCGGCCGGGGCCTGATGCAGGCGATCGTCTTCGACCGCGACATCGCCCCGGTGCTGCAGGCCGAGGCGCTACTCAACGGGCTGATCGTCAACGCCAGCAGCGAGCGGGTGTTGCGATTCATCCCGCCGCTGACCATCGGCCGACCCGAGGTGGACCGCGCCATCGAGATCCTGGAGCGCTGCCTCGACCTGGTCCTGAGCGAGGTCGCCCCGTGAGCCGGGCGGTCGGGGGCCGGTGCGCGTCGTGATCGGCGAGAAGGCTCATCGCCAGCGGGTGATCCTGGAGCTGGTCAAGAGCCGCCCGATCCACACCCAGGAGGAGCTCGTCGAGGCGCTGCGGCGGCTGCACCACCCGGTCACGCAGGCGACCGTCAGCCGCGACATCCGCGAGCTGGGCCTGTCCCGCGAGCCCGGCCCTGAAGGCAGCCGCTACGTAGTGCGGTCGAACCTCGGCGTGCGCGCGGGGCACGTCCTGCGCGACTTCGTGCTCTCGGTCGACGCGGTGCAGTTCATGGTCGTCGTGCACACGCCCCCGGGCACCGCCAACCTGGTCGCCTTCGCCATCGACCAGGCCCACTGGCCCGAGGTGCTGGGCACCGTTGCCGGCGACGACACCGTGCTGGTGGTGGCCGCCGACGCCCGTGCCCGGATGGCGGTCGAGCACCGCCTGGTCGAGAGCGACACCGTCGCGCTCGCCATGCCGGGGGCGCCGTGAAGAAGAAGCTGGTGCTCGCCTATTCCGGCGGGCTCGACACGTCGGTGGCGATCCACTGGCTGGCGGACCGGGAGTACGACATCGTCGCCCTGGCCGTGGACCTGGGCGAGGCGAAGGACCTGGACGAGGTGCAGCGCAGGGCGCTGCGCCACGGCGCGAGCACGTCCTTCGTGGTTGACGCCCGGGAGCTTTTCCTGCGCCATTTCGCCTGGCCGACCCTGCAGGCGGGGGCGCTCTACGAGGGCCGCTACCCGCTGGCGACCGCCCTGGGGCGCCCCCTGATCGCCAAGCTGCTGGTGGACGTCGCCCGCGAGGAGGGCGCGGTGGCGGTGGCCCACGGCTGCACCGGCAAGGGCAACGACCAGGTCCGCTTCGACGTCGCCACCGGGGCCCTGGCGCCCGACCTCGAGGTGGTCGCGCCGGTGCGGGAGTGGGGCATGACCCGCGAGCAGGAGATCGAATACGCCAGGGAGCACGGGGTCGAGGTGCCGGCGACGGTGGAGTCGCCGTACTCCACGGACGTCAACCTCTGGGGCCGCTCGGTTGAGGCCGGCATCCTGGAGGACCCGTGGGTCGAGCCCCCGGAGGAGGTGTACGCCTGGACCGTGGCCCCGGAGGCGGCGCCGTCGCGGCCGGCCTATGTCGAGCTGAAGTTCCAGCAGGGCGTGCCGGTCGCCCTCGACGGCGAGGAACTCGGGCCGGTGGCGCTGGTCGAGCGCCTCAACGCGCTCGGCGGGGAGCACGGCGTGGGCCGAATAGACATGGTCGAGAACCGGCTGGTGGGCATCAAGTCCCGCGAGATCTACGAGGCCCCCGCGGCGGTGATCCTGACCGCGGCCCACGCGGCCCTGGAGGACCTGACCCTGGCCAAGGACGTGCTCCGCTTCAAGGCGCGGGTGGCGGCGGAGTGGGCCGACCTGGCGTACAACGGCCTCTGGTTCTCGGCGCTGCGCCGCGACCTGCACGCCTTTGTCTCCAGCACCCAGGAGCACGTGAGCGGCGAGGTACGCGTCCGGCTGCACAGGGGCACGGCGGTGGTGGCGGGGCGAAAGGCGCCCGAGTCGCTCTACCAGCTGGAGCTGGCGACCTACGGCGCCGGCGACGTCTTCGACCAGGCCGCGGCGGCGGGCTTTATCCACCTCTGGGGCCTGCCCCTGCGGACCCAGGCGCGGGTGCAGGGAATTCTTGGCGACGGCGCCGATCGCAGCCTGCTCCCGGCCGACACGAAGCGCCTGGTCGCGGGCGAGGACAGCGATGCCTGACGCCCGCGACGGCGACCAGCCCGCCGCCGCGCGCCTCTGGGGCGGGCGTTTCGCAGCCGCCCCGGCGAAGGCGATGGAGGACTTCACCAGCTCGCTGGCGGTCGACCGCCGTCTCTACCGGGAGGACATCGCGGGCAGCGTCGCGCACGCGCGGATGCTGGCCGCCACCGGGATCATCCCGCGGCCGGACGCGCAGGCGATCGTGAAGGGCCTGCAGGCCGTCCGCCGCGAGCTCGACGGCGGTGACTTTGCCTTCGCCGAGGGCGACGAGGACATCCACACCGCTGTCGAGCGTCGCCTCCGCGAGACCATCGGGACGGAGCTGGCGGGCCGGCTCCACGCCGGCCGCAGCCGCAACGACCAGGTGGCGCTCGACCTGCGCATGTACGCGAAGGGCGCCATCGTCGAGCTCGGCGGGGGAATCTCGCGCCTGCAGGCGGCGCTGCTCAAGGTGGCCCAGGAGCATGCAGACGCCCTGCTGCCGGCCTACACCCACCTGCAGCGGGCCCAGCCGACGACGCTGGCACACCACCTGCTGGCCTACGTCGCCATGCTGCAGCGCGACTTCGACCGCCTCCAGGACGCCCACGACCGGACCGACATCATGCCGCTCGGGTCGGGCGCGGCGACCGGCAGCAGCCTGCCCCTGAACCGCGAGATGGTGGCCAAGGAACTCGACTTCACCTCGATATCGCAGAACAGCCTCGACGCCGTCAGCGACCGCGACTTCGTGGTGGAGATCGAGGCCGCCTGCGCGCTGCTGATGGTGCACCTCAGCCGGCTGTCCGAGGAGATCGTGCTGTGGGCGTCCGCCGAGTTCGGCTTCGTCGAGCTGCCGGACGACTTCGCCACGGGGTCCAGCATCATGCCCCAGAAGAAGAACCCCGACGTCCCGGAGCTGGTGCGGGGCCGAACCGGACGGGTGATCGGCGACCTGGTGGCGATGCTCACCACACTGAAGGGCCTGCCGCTCAGCTACAACCGCGACCTGCAGGAGGACAAGGCCGGCTTCTTCAACGCCGTCGACACCAGCCTCGGCGCCCTCGACATCCTCGGCCGGATGCTGCCCCGCCTGCGCTTCCAGCGCGAGGCTATGGCGACGGCCGTGGCCGACCCGGGCCTGATGGCCACCGAGGTGGCCGACCACCTGGTCCGCCGGGGAGTGCCCTTCCGCGAGGCCCACGAGGTGGTCGGCCGCGCGGTGAAGCAGGCGGCGGGGCGCAGGGTCGGGCTCGCCGACCTGTCGGCCGGCGACTGGAAGGCCCTCCACCCTGCCCTCGACGGCGACATCGCGGAGCTGTTCGACCCCGCCCGCGCCCTCACCGGGCGACGCGCCACCGGCAGCGCCGGCCCCGGGCCGACCCGCCGCGCCATCGTCCGCGCAACGGTCGCCGTCAAGCGCAACCGCGGCTGGCTAGCCGCGAACAAGCCCTCTTACTGAGGAGGCGCCTCAGCAGCCCGCGAAGGCCGGGCTGCAGTTGTTGGGTGAGTTACCGGCGAAACTGGTGCCCTGCACGGTGACCCTCGTGCCGTCAGAGAAGATGCCACCACCATCCTGCGCCCAGTTGTTGGTGATCGTCCCTCCCGAGATATAGGTCCAGGCGTCCCACTGGTAAGTCGTGGTGTTGCCGATGGCGATGCCGCCGCCATGGCTGTAGTAAAACGCCGGGCGATACCAGCCCGAGGCCTGGTTCTGGTCGATGGTGACGTCAGTGAGCAGTGCGTAACCAAGCTGCTGGAGTCCGCCTCCATTCCACCTGGACCGGTTGCGCGCCAGGCTGCCGCCCGTCATGGACAGCCGTCCCTCATTGTTGATCCCGCCCCCGTTCCCGCTGCCGCCGTCGTTGTCGCTGACCTGGGTGCGCTCAAGAGTCAGGCTGCCCGTATTCTCGATCCCGCCCCCCTCGTCGCCGGAGACGTTATCGATGATCACTGCGTCCCTTATCACCTGGTTGCCGCCAGTGAAATAGGCGCCCCCCCCACTCGACTCCGCGTGGTTGGCCGATATCTCGCCGCCGTCCATCGTCAGGCCGGGTCCGGAGCTGCTGTACAGGCCGCCGCCCTGGAGCGCGCTGTTGTCGACGATGGAGGTGTCCGTCATCGTCAGCCGGCCGGCATTGTTGATCCCTCCACCCGCGCCCATGGTGCCGGCAGAGTTGCCCGCCACCCTCGTGCGCACAAGGGTGAGGGTGCCCTGGTTGACGACACCTCCGCCGCTGCCGCTGGTCCCAATGGTGCCGTACGCGGTTTCCGCGACGTAGTTTCCGTCTATGTTGCCGCCGCTGATCGTGGCGTCGGACAGGGTCAGGTCGCCGGTGGCGGCGACTTCCAGGATCCGGAAGCTCTTGGTGCCGACGCGCCGTATCGTGGACCCGTTGCCCACTATCTCGAGACTGCCGATCACTGGTGGGAGGCCGTCCGGCGAACTTGCGATCTGACCCTTGGTGAATGGCTTGGCGATCTCGTAGCCGCAGCCGGCGACGTTGTCAGTGTTCAGGTAAATCGTGGTTGGCCTCGCGGCCGAGGCCATCGCTACGATCAGGCCGGCCGTATCACCGCAGCCCAGGTGGGCTTCAGCCCTGATGGGGCCGGCCTCCGCCACCAGCACGGGCGCCAGCCCCGGGGTCAGCGCGGCCGCGCTGGTCGCTGCAAGCACCCAGAGCGCCCGCCATCGCGCCACGCTGGAGAAGAGCCCGACAAAACCCCGCCGTCTCGTCATCGAGGGCGCATGCTAGCAGAGACAGCGCCGCTCGGTAACGGGCTGTTACACGACATTTCACGTCCCGCTATCGCACTAGACTCAGCGCGATGCTCCTCGCGATCGACGCCGGCAACACCAACATCGCCATCGGCGCCTTCGACGGCGAGGAGCTGGCCCACCAGTGGCGCCTCTCCACCCGCCGCGACTCCACCGCCGACGAGATGGGCGTGCTCCTCGTCGGGCTGTTCGAGAGCGCCAAGGTGGCGCTCGACGAGATCGACAGCGTGGTGATCTCCAGCGTGGTGCCGACCTTGGACCGCTCCCTGGTCGGCTTCTGCGAGCAGTACCTGGGGGTGACGCCATTGATGATCGGCCCCGGGGTTCGGACCGGCACCCAGATCCGATACGACAACCCCAAGGAGGTGGGCGCGGACCGGGTGGTCAACGGCGTCGCCGCCTTCCGCAAGTACGGCGGACCGGCCATCGTCGTGGACTTCGGCACCACCACCAACTTCGACGTCATCTCGGAGACCGGTGACTACCTCGGCGGCGCGATCGCCCCCGGCATCCGGATCTCGATGGACGCCCTGTTCGAGCGCGCCGCCAAGCTCCAGCGCGTCGAGCTGGCCCCGCCTCGCACCGTGATCGCCAAGAACACGGTGGAGTCCATCCAGTCCGGCTTCCTCTACGGTTTTGTCGGCCAGATCGAGGGCATCGTGGAGCGCATGAAGGGCGAGCTGGGCGGCACCGCGCGGGTCATCGCCACCGGCGGGCTGGCGCCCCTGATCGCGGCCCACACCACGTCGATAGACACCGTCGACGACCGCCTCACGCTCGACGGCCTTCGCTTCATCTACGAGCTGAACGCGGCCGGGGACTGAGCTTGGAGGTGGCCGCCCGGGGCCGCTTCCCACGGGTTCCGGCGGCGACCGCCTGGGGAGCGGCTGTCGCCTGTGGCGGCTGGTGCTGGTCCAGCCATCGCGTGAGCCTCGGCCAGAGGGCCCTTGGGGCATCCGCGCCGCTGATCATCGAGACGTGCCCGCCGGCGGATACAACCGTCTCGACCTCCAGCCCGGGAACGGTAGCCAGGGCCATGGCCGCGCCGCCGGGAACGATGTGGTCCCGGGCCGCGATCGACACCAGCACCGGCACCGCGATCTGCGTGAGGTCGAACGTCCAGCCGGCGGTGACCACGCTGCCGTCGAACTGGCGGTCCGACCGGCTGAGCTCCACAAGCTCCAGGAAGACACCCCCGCCGAGCGGCCGATGCTGCCACGCCCACCTGGCGATCGCGGCTGCGGTCTCAGCGTGCTCCGGCTCCCGCCGCGCCTTGCGTGCGGCCATCACCGCCCGGAGGGCGCGTGGGCGGAGAAGGTGGAACGACTCGCGGATCAGGGCCGCGGGTACCCGGCCCCACTGGTCGAGCACCAGGACGGGCTTGAAAAGCCGGCTGGACGTCGTTGCCTGCATCGTGGATGGCGCGGCGAAGTCGATGGGGGTGGCGATGGCGGCGAAGGAGGCAACGTCACCTGTGGGCCATGCCGCCAGGCGCAGCGCGGCGATCGTCCCGCCGAGGCAGTACCCGACGATGTGGAGCCGTGATGCGCCGGTGATGGATCGCACGACGTTCTCGGCTTCGCGGGTCAGCTGGCAGTAGTCCCGCAGGTGAAGCCGGGGGTCGGTCCTTGCAACCGCCGGCCAGTCGAGCAGGAAGACCTCGTTCCCAGCCGCCAGTAGCGCGCCCACCAGGCTGTGGTGCGCTGTGAGGTCGAGGACCTCGGGGGTGGAGATGAGCGAGTGGACCAGCAGCACGGGCTCGCGGCCGGGGTTGCCCCCGGGGTAGCGGCGGAGCTCCCCCGGGCCGCCCCGCCAGACGACCTCGAAGGGCCGCGGCGGCCTCACGGCGCGCGCCCCGCGGTCGAGGACGTGGGGCCACGACATCACCGACGCGCCAACGCGCAACCACAGGCATCGGTACCAGCGCCACGCCCGCCTGATCGCGCCCGCCTCGAGGATCGCGGAGTCAGTGGACGAGGTCGACACCGCCCAGACGACGATGATCCACAGCACCGCCGCGAGAATTGTTACGAGCGTGAGGACCACCCCGGCAAGCACGGTCACTCCGCCGTGGCGCGGCCTAGCACGGGCGCGGCGCGGTCAGGCGGGCATGGAGGCGCGGGGAGTAGTGCACCACCGGCTCGCCGGAGACCTCGGGAACCCCGGCCGCCGCCAGCAGCCCGTCGTCGTAGTCCAGCAGCCGGGCACGGGCCAGCGGCCACGTCGGGTGCTCGACGTCGGCCCGCACCAGGCGACCCTGGCGGCTGGCGAACAGGCTCCAGCGAGCGGTCAGGAAGTGGTCCAGCGGCGCGAGGTCCGGCGCCGCCCGGGCCTCGCCGGCGTCGACGCTGACCAGGCATGACGCCGCAGGGAAGCGGGGCAGGCGCCGGCGGCAGCGATAGGTCACCCGGCTCCCGGCCTCCTCGAGCCGCATGCGGGACCAGCGGTAGGGAAGTCCATAGGTGACCAGCGCGGTCGTCACCGCCACCAGCCGGGGCGCGTCGAGGGAGAGGAAGTAGATCCCCGCGCCTCCATCCGGGCCGGTGACGTAGGTGCGGACGTTGATCTCGGGAAACACCGTCGCGTATGGCAGCGCCGGGGTGGACAGCCAGCGAACCCGAAGGCGGAAGAGCACCAGGCTGACCCACGCGGCGCCGTCGGCGGTGTCGACGGCGAGGCCGGGCGGGAGCAGGCGCTGGACCATCCCCGGCTCCACGCGCCAGTGAACGAACGTGAGGCTGTCCCAGTCCTGCAGCATCAGCGGCCGGGCCACAGTCGTGGGGCAGCTGGCGGGGTGGACGGCGGCGGAGGCGCTCACACCCGTAGTCTGTCCCCGCCGCCGCCGTCACCGGCTACGTCGTGGGCGGCGCCGGCGGGGGATAGTACCCCGGGGTCCATGGCACGTACCTTGGCGGCATCGGGTGCACCCGGTCGTCGTGACGGCGCAGCACGCGGGCGACGAAGTAGGCCACCACCACCACCGCGAACAGCGTCGCCACCAGGAAGAGGCGGAGCTGGCCGATCAGCGCGAACAGCTGGGCGTTGTCCCCCGGGTTGAGCTTGTCGTAGGGGGACTGGCTGGTGGCGGCGACCACCCCGACGATGCCGATCCACAGCATCGTCACCCAGCCCCAGAAGCCTGCCCGCACCCGGCTGCCCGACGTCTCCGTGAGCAGCAGCTGCAGGCTCGCGCGGATGAACCAGGCGAGCGTGAGAAGCAGGGCGAGCGAAATCACGGTGCCGATCGCGTACGTGGGCAGGTAGGTCATGACCGTGGGCCTCCGGGCGTTGGTCCGTCCTCGTCCGCTTCCACGCCGTGGGCCAACAGGTACTCGCGGAAGGCGGCCGGCCTGAAGCCGAAGTTCTTCTCGACCGCGTCGAGGTCGGTGAAGTTTTCGAAGCTGAAGAGCTCGATGGTCGCGGGGGTGAGCGGCGGGTGCGGCAGCAGCGCCGTCATCAGCCGCGCCTGCAGCCGCGCGATGGGAAGGGGCAGGGGGGCCAGCAGCCGTCGCCGGCCCAGGACCGCGAGGATGGTCTCGATGACCTCGCGGAAGGTGGCGTACTCGCTGCCCCCGACCGCGATGGTGCGGCCGGTCAGCTCGTCGTCCACCAGGGCACGCTCGACGCAGGTGACCACGTCCTCCACCCAGATGGGCTGGAAGCGCAGGCCGCCACCGCCGAGGAGGGGTACGACCGGCGAGCGCCTCGCCAGGCGCGCGAGGGCGGCGATGAACTCCGCCCCGGGGCCGAACTGCACCGACGGCTGGATGATGACAAAGGGGATCCCGCCGGCCCGGACTGCCTCCTCCATGCCCCAGCGGGTGGCCATGTAGGTGCCGTCGGGCGCCGGCACGGTGCCGAGCCCGGACATGAGGACGATGCGCCCCACCCCGGCGCCCCGGGCCGCGGCCACGACGTTCTCGGCGCCGCCGCGGTGGACGGCGTCATAGGCGCCCCGGTACGGCTCCTTGAGGTTGCCGGTGATGGCCGCGGTGTGCACGACGCTGGAGGCGCCCGCCATCGCGGCGTCCAACGAGGCCGGCCGGGTGACGTCACCCTCGACCACCTCGACCCCAGCCGGGGCCGCGAAGCGGCGGCGGTCGCGCACGAGGGCGCGGACCGGCTCGTCGCCGCCGGACAGCCGGCGCGTGACATGGCGCCCGACGAACCCGCCGGCCCCGATCACCAGGATCAAGCTCCCACCTCGCTTATTCTCATAGATTCAGTATATCCAGAACGTACAGAATCCACAAATAATCAGTGATTCGGTGCGGCGTGGCCATGCCGGGGTGTCCTCCACGGCCGGGGTTGACTACGATGCGCAGGGGGATTTCGGATTGGATCAGGCGCAACGGCAGCAGGTCTGGGCGGCGTGGTACACGTGGGCCCTCGGCGAGACCGGGGGTGACGACGCCCGCGCGGTGCTCGTGGCCACGGCCGCCATCCGCCAGCTGGACATCGGTCTCGGCCAGACCGCGGCGCTGACCGCGGGGCGTTTCATGGCGGAGGCCGGCCTGGGGGCG
>JAXDLV010000066.1:0-3300 GCA_034666445.1 Chloroflexota bacterium
GTGTGGATGGGGGGCGCGGTGGCGCTGTACGCGGCGGGGGAGCAGGACTACCAGGCGTGGCAGGCGGCGCGAGACGAGGCGGCCAGGGCAGCCTACGCGCTGGTGCAGCCGGCGCTGGTCGACGCGGGCTTCGAGGCCAACGCCGTGTATGCCGAGATCCCGCTGTACGAGGCCTACGGCCGGCTGCTGGGGCCCGTGCCGCACCGCGCACCCGAGTCGCCGGCGCTGCAGGGCCCCGACCAACCCTGCCTGCGCCTGGCCTACGCCCCGCGTGGTGATCCCCGACCTGGGGTGGACTACGGGTCGCTGGCGCCGGGGCGCATCGTCATCGAGCCGGTGGCCCCCCAGGCGGGGGACGCGCGCTGCGCTGGAGCCGCCGGGGTGGCCGGGTCCTGACCCGGCGGTCGGCTACCTAGCCGGCCCCTGGCCCGCCGGGCGGCGTCGCCATCCTCGCGGCGTAAACATCGCGGTGCTTCGCGAGCCAGGCGGCCATCGACACCACGCCATCCTCGAGGCTGACCCGCGGCGCCCAGCCGAGCCCCCGGAGCCGCGAGGCGTCGGCCACCCACGCGGTGGTGTCCCAGGGCCGGTCGGGGTAGGCGCCCCAGGCGGGCGCGGCCTTCACGTCCAGCCGCGCCGCCACGATGTCCACAAGGTCCCGCAGCGCCGTCTGGCGGCCCGTGCCGGCGTTGTACACCGGCGCGGGGTCGTCCCCGCGGGCGCCGGCCACCAGCAGGTAGGCGTCGACCACGTCGTCGACGTGGATGAAGTCGTGGGCGCTGTCGGGGGAGGCCAGCCCCGGCCAGCCGCCGTCCAGCGCCCGCAGGAGGAGGGTCGGCATCAGCCTGCCCGGCTCCTCCCAGGGCCCGTACGTCGAGTAGGGGCGGAGGGTGGGGATGTGGCGGCCATCGCGGTGGGCGGCCTGCGCCGCGATCCAGGTGGCCGTCGCCTTGGTGGCGGCGTAGTGGGTCGTCGGGCGGAGCGGCTGGCCCTCCGGCGGGCGGTCGCCGCCGGCGCCGTACTCCGAGGAGGTCCCGGTGTTCACGACCGCGTCGCACCCGGCGTCGAAGGTGGCGTCGAGCAGGTTGGCGAAGCCCACGACGTTGGTGCGCACCATCCGGGTCGCGTCGCGCTGCCAGCTGTACGCCCCGTGGGCGGCGAGGTGGAAGACCCACCGGGGCCGGGCGGACGCCACCGCCACTGCTACCGCCGCAGGGTCGGCCAGGTCGCCCTCGTGGATGGCCAGGCTGGCCTCGAGGCCGGTTAGCCGCCAGCGGTCGGAGCCGGGCCGGAGGAGGAGGTGGACCTCGTGGCCGTCAGCGACGAGGCGCCGCGCCAGGTTGGCGCCGAGGAAGCCGGCGCCGCCGGTGAGCAGCGCCCGGGAGGCGGGCATCAGCGGTAGTCGAACTTCTCCAGGTAGGGCCCCGCGAGGCGCGTGACCTCGTCGCGCTCCGCGGCGCTCAGCTCCTCCCCGGTGCGGCGGTTGGCGTCGGTGGACGGCTCCCGGATGGTGCCCCAGGGGTAGACCTGCGCCAGCGGCGCGCCGTTCCAGCTCGGCGTCGCGAGACTGTCGGCGGCCTCCAGCCCGAGCTTCGCGCAGACCTCGCCCAGCACCCCCTGGGGGTCCGCGACGATGTCCTCGTAGCGCAGGATGTGGACCCGGTCGGGGTACAGCTCGCGGGCCACGAGGGTGGCCTGCTGCACCGTCACCCAGCCGGCGAGGTAGTGCGCCAGGCGCAGCGGCACGGGACGGCGCCGGGTCTCCGCGAAGGCCGACCACGGGTTGCGCACCACCTGCAGGACGTGGGCCTGGGGCAGCTCGGCGAGGATGGTCTCGGCGTCCACCCCGATGACCGGGCTGTAGCCCACGTAGGTGCTCTCCCGGCCACTGCGGTTGAGGTCTTTCCAGGCGTTGAACGTCGCCCGGAAGAAGGCGGCGACGATCTCCGGGCGGCGCCGCTCGAGGCCCTCCATCTCCGCCACGCAGAGCGCCATGCGCTCGTCGTCGTCCATGTCGAAGGCCCAGTCGCGGAACTTGCTGACGTTGGGCGTGCGGGTGCGGACGCGGGTCTCCTCGTCGATGATCGACCGGAAATCGGCGGCCAGGTCGGCGTCCAGCGCGAACTGGGGCCAGCGGTACTTCAGCGGGTAGAGCGAGGCCCAGTGGTCGCGGACCGCGGCGGTGCCGAGCTGCGACTCGAACGGGTAGACGTACATCTGCGGGTGGCCGTCGAGCAGGCGATGGGTGGGATTGCCGCCGTTCTCGTACCTCGCCGAGATCATCAGCAGCCGGACATCGGCCGCGCTCACCTCGCTTCCTCCTGCATCAGGTCGTAATCGTAGAAGAGGCGCGCCGCCACATCCGCCGACGCCCCGCGCCCGGCCGTGAAGGGCAGTCCCGATGTGGCGCCTGCAGGCAGCCAGTCGACCGCAAAGACCTGGCTCCCCTCGGGCCACGTCAGCGAGGCCAGCACCCGGCCGCTGGCGGCGTCGACCGCGTGGACCCCGCAGCTCTCCGTGTCCACCCCCGGCGCGTAGGCGCGGAACCGGGGGATGACGCGCGAGGTCGCGACGAACGCCACGTCGTCGACGAAGCAGAGCCCCCGCGTCCAGCCTGGCAGCGCCGCGACCGGCTCGAAGCGGTCGCCGGCGACCACGCCCACCTGGGCGTAGCCGCTGTTGTCGACCCACACGACGCCGTCGTGGAGGCGCGCGGAGTGCGGCCGGGTCAGGCCGCCGGCAACCACCTCGCGGGTGCGGCCGGAGAAGACCACTCCGCGGCCATCGACCGGGTAGCGGACATCCCCCGGGCGGAGGCGGCCGGGCTTCGACGCTGACGCGGTGAAGAACGACGCGGCCAGGTTTTTCCCCGCGGCTATGGAGTTGAGCTGCAGGTGGTTGCCGTGGTCGGGCGGGCCGTCAGCGGCCGCGCTGGCGGGCCACCAGGCGGGGGCGTACGCGCCGTCGCGGTCCAGGCGCACCACGGCGTCGCGGCCGGCGGCGGCGCCGTGGAGGCGGCCGCCGACCAGGGCCAGGTCGTGGAGGCGAAGGGAGCCCGGGTAGTAGGTGGCCGCCACCGGGAGCAGCGGGCGATCGCCCTGCGCCAGCGCGGGGGCTGTCGCCGGCGCCAGGGTCACCACCTGGTTGGGGTTACGGGTGCCGGCGATCATCACCCGCCCGCCCCGGTCGCGGTCGACGGCGATCCCCGACGGGTGGGGCATCCGCATGTAGGTCACCTGGGGCCGCCCGTCACGGGTGCCCAGGCCCATCACCAGGTGCTCGTACTCGCGCGTCACCAGC
>JAXDLV010000067.1:0-5375 GCA_034666445.1 Chloroflexota bacterium
GCCCCCGCTGGGCGGCGGCCTCGGCCGGCAGGTGGTGCAGTGACGCATGTCGCCGGAGTGCCGATGGTTCCACTCGAACCGGCCGGTGGGCGGGCCGCTGGCCGTCCAAATCCACCAGCCGATGACGACCGCGCACCGGACGCAACGCTTCCGGTGGCGCACGGCACCGCGGCGACGTGTGGGGGCGGCGCTCACCGGGACGACCCGCGTACGATGCCGTCATGCGACCGTGGGTGTGGGTGGCGATCGCCGGGCTCTCTCTGGTCGGCATCGCCTGCATCGCATTCATCGCGGTCCTGGCCTTCGCCCTGTGGCGGGGCCAGCCGGGCGACTGCGTGGCGGCTAGGGCTGGCGCCGACGTGACCCTGGAAATCAGCGGCTTCGCGGCCGACGCGGCCTGCGGCGAATTCGTGCAGAGCAGCGGGGGCACCTGGTACCGCGCTCCCAACCCCGAGACAGCCCGCGAGCGCGGCACGGTCGCCTGCCAGATCGAGCAGCGCGGCCAGACCTACACGGTTCGCGACACGGGCTTCCAGCTGATCGGGACGGAGCTCTGCCAAGAGCTCTCGCGACGGGCCGGCCGCTAGCGTCACCAGTTGGCCCCGCAGTTGTGCTCGACCCAGCGGGCGGCCTGGATGGTCACCACGACGCAGACCAAGACGACAACGACGCCCAGCAGGGCGACGGTCACGCCGGACCACCAGCGGCTCGTCACGCGGGCTGGCCCGGCTGGCCCTGGATGGTGAGCGACGGCGCAGCCGGCGCCTGCCTCGCGTCGCGCAGGACCTCGGGGGGTAGGAGGGCGGGTTGCTGGTCAGGCTGGTCCACCTCGTGCCCGAGCGGGGGCAACTGGTCGAAGACCTGTGCCCCTCGGACCTTGCGGGTGGCGATGGCATCGAGCCGCTCACGGACCGATGAAAACCAGGCTGGCGACGCGACCGGAATCGATTTTGTCACCCCAAGAGAGCGTTGCTCTTCGGGGTTAACGGGGTACGTGTCTTCCCCGTTAATCCCCGAAGGGATCCGCTTAATTGGGGTGACAAATTTGTCCCCCTTTACGGGTGCCGCCGAGGGGTCCGAAAGGGTGACAATTTTGGCACCCTTTATGGTTGGGCCGAGCGCGTACGTGTGGGCGTTGCCGCGGCCGCCGGCGACGCTGCCGGAGCCCTCTTGCACGACCTCCAAAACGCCCAGCTGGACCAGGGCGCGGGTGACCCGGACGACCTGGCGGACGCTCCGGCCCGTCTTCTTAGCGAGGGCCAGCTTTCCGCCGCGGGCTACGCCCCCATGCTGATCCGCACAGTCGCTCAGAACGTCCAGGACTTCGACGTACGACCTGGGCAAGTGCAACCCCATGATGACGGGCGCCAGCTGGCGCCTCCACGAGCCTGTAGCTATGACCGTTGCTCCGATGTAAAGTAGGACGATGGCTGAAGCTGCCGCCAAACATAGCGGAAATCTTGGTAGGGTGCAAGAACCCCTGCTGCTCCCAATCCACGCGTCGCGGGCCGCGATGCGACCGACGATGGTCGCGCTGATGGGCATTGGCGAGGTGTTGAAGACCTACGCAACGCACGGCCGCCGGGTCTATCACGATGTCGCGGAGGGACGCCTCACGGCCTACCAGGCGAAGGGGCGGGCAACCCCGCTCTACTCGACCGCTGAGCTCGATGACCTGTACCCTCGGAGGGCACCAAAGGGCCCTTAGCTCAGTTGGTTAGAGCTTCTGCCTTTTAAGCAGAGAGTCGTGGGTTCGAGTCCCACAGGGCCCACACATGGCTGTTGCACGCTCGTACCGGGGCTGGCATCGTTCCGTACCGGGGAACCAGGCTGGCGGCCCCATATTGAGAAGCATGCTCAAAGGACTCCGTTCGCAGCGCCGTTCGACCGCGGCTCCCGCGTACCGCCACGTCGGGTGCCTTGCCGGTTGCGGCCAGCCGCCGACCCAGGTGTGCGCCTACGTCGACAGGCGGGGACGGGATTGCGGGACCTCGTGGTGCGCCAGGCACGTGAGCCAGGTCGGCGGCCAGGACTACTGCCGCCGCCACGCCGGGCTGGCGCGGGCGCTGCATGCGGCCGACAGCGAGATGAAGGACCTCCCCGACGTCGACGACCGCTCGGCCTCCCTGTGCGAGTGGATCGGCAACGACCTCGACGGCGGCATCCGCGCCCTCCTGACCGTCGCCCAGGGCATGCGCCCCGGCTGCGAGGTCTCGGCGCGGGCCCTCCACCGGGTGCAGCAGGGCATGCCCCGCCGCAACGCGTGGTACCGGACATGGATGCTCTCAGACCAGACCGGTCCTGTCTGGCGCGTCTCCGTCAGCGTCGACGAGGGCCACGACTCCGAGGTGGTGGTGCGCGCCGACGCCTCTGAGATCGAGCGCTTCGTCCCCCCCTGGATCGCCAGCGGCACCCGCGCCAGCGACCAGAACGCCGCGGCGCTGGTCGAGGGTCGCCAGTACGTTCGCGCCAGGATCCTGCAGTCGATCGCCGAGGCGGCCTCGCGCCACGGGTCGGTGGTCGAACTTGGGGACGTCCTCCAGCGGCTGGGCAGGACCGAGGAGAAGGCCAGGGAGACGTCGGAGCGCAGCCGCGCCGTCCTGGACAACGTGGGCGACGGCATCATCACCCTCGACGAGCACGGCGTGATCGAGTCGAGCAACCCGTCGGCGCGACGGATCCTCGGCTACTTCGAGCGCGAGCTGGTCGGCCAGCAGATCCGCATGATCGTGGGCGAGGAGACCGAGACGACCCTGCTGCGCGACCTCGGCCAGCGCGCCTGGCTGGAGCCCGACCCCACGCGCGGCGGTGCCATCGAGGTCCAGGCCCGGCGCCCCGACGGCGAGACCTTCCCGATCGAGCTCATGGTCAGCGACATGCAGGTCGGCGCACGACGCCTGTTCATCGGCACCTTCCGCGACATCTCCGAGCGCAAGGCGCAGATGGCGGCGATCACGTTCCAGGCGGAGCACGACACGCTGACCTCGCTGGGCAACCGGTCGTACTTCGACAGCCGCCTCCGGGCCGCCCACCAGGTCAGCCTCGGCAACGGCATGGGCTACGCCGTCCTGCTGCTCGACCTCAACGACTTCAAGGAGGTCAACGACACCCTCGGCCACGGCAACGGCGACGTCCTGCTGCGCGAGGTCGCCAGCCGGCTGCGCTCGGCTGTGCGCGAGACCGATACCGTGGCGCGGCTGGGTGGCGATGAGTTCGTGGTGCTGGCCGGCTCCGCCGGCAGCGCGGAGGCCGCCATCGAGACCGCCACCCGCGTCCACCGCGCCTTCGACCAGCCGGTGATCGTCGCCGAGACCTCGATCCAGGTCGAGCTGAGCATCGGCGTCGCCCTGTTCCCGGAGCACGGCGTGGACCCGGAGGAGCTGCTCCGCCACGCCGACGTGGCGATGTACATGGCCAAGCGCTCGAAGAGCGGCAGCGCCCTCTACTCCAGCACCCAGGACCAGCACAGCCCGGCGCGGCTGGCGATGATGGCCGAGCTCCGCAAGGGCATTGCCGCAGGGGAGCTGGAGCTGCACTACCAGCCGCAGGTCGAGCTGAGCACCGGCAGGCTGTCCGGCGTCGAGGGCCTTGTTCGCTGGCGTCATCCCCGCCAGGGACTGCTCCAGCCCGGCGACTTCCTTCCCCTCGCAGAGGACGGTGGCATGATCCACGCGCTGACCGCCTGGGTGCTGGAGGAGGCAGAGCGGCAGCTGCAGGCCTGGGACGCCGCGGGCCAGGACTTCGGCCTGTCGATCAACCTCTCCACCCGCAACCTGCTGCAGCCCGACCTGCTGAAGATCGTGTCGGCGATGGTGGAGCGCTCCGACATCGTGCGCCGCCGGCTGACCCTTGAGATCACCGAGACGGTGGCGATGTCGCCCAGCGCCCACCGCGTGTTGCGCCAGCTGCACGACCTCGGCCTTCGCCTCTCCGTGGACGACTTCGGCACCGGCTACTCCTCGCTTTCCTATTTGCGCAGCCTGCCGATGGCGGAGCTGAAGATCGATCGCTCGTTCGTCACCGACGTGTGCACCCGCGAGGACGACGCCGCCATCGTGCGCTCGACCGTCGACCTGGGCCACAACCTCGACCTCGAGGTCGTCGCCGAGGGCGTCGCCGACCAGGCGGGCGTCGACCTGCTGCGCACCTGGGGCTGCGACGTCGTCCAGGGCTACTTCATCAGCCCGCCGCTGACCGCCACCGAGCTGGCGGCGTGGACCCCCGCCGCCGAACTGGCCCCCCGGCGCGTCATCCAGCTCGCCGCCGGCTGATTCCACCCCCCAGGCCGCGAGCCCGGTTCGTGAGCAGCCCCCGCTCGCGAGATCGGGTATCTTAAAACCCCCCTGGACAGGGGGGAGGGAGGATACCGGCAATGGGAGAGGGAACCGAACAGGAGATGGTGGTGCCACGCCGGCACCCCGCCTGGTCGCGCGTCCTCCTGGCCGCCCTGGTGATCGCGGAGGGCCTCGTGGTCGGCGTCACGACGATCCTGGCGGGGCTGCGGGCCATCTTCTGGGTCGACGCCGCAGGCGTGCTGGCGCTCATCGCGGGGACCGAGCTGATGGTGTTCACGCTGGTGGCTGTGGGCCTGATCGGGGGGCGGCGCTGGGCGCGCGGCCTGGCCTCGGTCCTCAACCTGCTGCTGATCCTGCTGACGATCGCGGCGACGCCCAACCAGGTGCGTAGCATCACCCTCTACGTCGAGCTGCACAACCGGATCGGGTCGTACGTGGACCGTTCGGCGCTCCCTGAGCTGGTCTCGGGCGTTGCGCCGTGGGCGGTGCTCCTGGTCCTGACCGTCGCCGCGTTCGGCCTGCTGTTCCGGACCCGGCCGGCCGAGCCGTCAGAGCCGGTGGAGAGCTCCTCCTAGCCTCGATCCGCCGGCGCCCACTGCGGCGCCCCCGCCGTCCATGCGACGGCCACGATGCCTGCCCCGAGGGCGGCGAAGCTGACGACGTCGTGGGCCCGGACCAGCCCGTCTGCGAAGCCCGGGGTCACCCCCACCTCGGCCCACAGGCCCAGGGCCGCGACGGCAGCGGGGGGCGCCACCAGCGCCAGGCGACGTGCGGGACGCCGGCCGGCGGACCACACGACGGTGAAGACGTACACCTCGAAGAGGTAGTAGGGCCAGACGGTCTTCGCCAGCAGGGCGAACGCCGCCGCGGTGAGGGCCAGGGCGGCATAGAGACGGGCGCCGGTGAGGCCGCCCGGGCGAGTCACCAGCCACGCGTTGACCGCGATGACGACCAGGATCACCACCGCCATGTCGGCGCGCTGCGCCAGCGCCTCCCAGCCAGTGCCCCGCGCCAGGTGCCAGATCGAGCCCGCCCCCACCGGGAGGTTGGCCCGGAAGGTGACCAGCGAGTGGACGACGT
>JAXDLV010000068.1:0-41685 GCA_034666445.1 Chloroflexota bacterium
GAAGCCGAGGTCATCTTCTTTCCCAGCGCGGCGGACTTTGAGGCGTGGCTCGAGGCGAACGTAGCCCTGCACGCCGGTGTGTGGCTGAAGATCGCCAAGAAGGGCTCGGGCGTTGCGTCCCTGACCGACAACGAGGCGGTCGACCTGGGCCTCTGCTTCGGCTGGATCTCCGGCCAGCGCAGGGCCCTCGATGCCTCCTACTACCTGCAGAAGTACGTCCCCCGACGGCGCGGCAGCATTTGGTCGAAGGTCAACGTCGCGAAGGTCGAGCAGCTGACCGCAGCCGGCCGCATGCGCCCCTCCGGGATCGCGGAGGTCGAGGCGGCAAAGGCGGACGGCCGCTGGGCGGCGGCCTACAGCTCCCGCCGCACCCCCGCCTCCTGACGCCGCCCGGACCTCGCCCCGGGAGCGAATCCACCCGTTGCTACAATGTGTCGACCTCGCCGCCGGGACCGGCTGCGAGTCCCGCGCGGGAGTAGCTCAGTGGTAGAGCACTACCTTGCCAAGGTAGGGGTCGCGGGTTCAAATCCCGTCTCCCGCTCCAGCCCCAGAGACGCCTCGCCCTAAGGCGACTCTGCGTACCGGGCCAGCACCTCGAGCGTAGGGTCGCCGGGCTTGATCGCGTAGTCCTGCGCCGCGGGGGACTTGCACTTGTCGGCGGGGAGGCACCAGGCCCAGGCCAGCCAACCCACCACCGGCGGGGAGTTGTCGAACGACGCCTTGAGCTTGCGGTCGAAGAGCTGCGCCCGGCAGGCCAGGGCTGAGCTGCAGGAGCCGCCCACGGCCTTCGTGGCCTCCTCCTGGCTGATGCCCACCTCCCCCATGAATGTCGGCTTGCCGATGTCCCGGCATTCCGAGATGTGGGCCTTGTCGGGGTCGATCAGCGCGGTGGTCGAAAACCCGTAATCGTGGATCTCGCAGAGGTCCACGTACTCCGACCTGTGGACGTACTGGTAGTTGCTGGTCGCCCCGGCCGCCCTGGCCGCGGGGCCGGCGGGGCCGAGACCGCAGCTGGTGGTGTTCCCCATGCTGACCAGGTGGTTGTGGTCCAGCGCCTTGATCAGGCCGCCGACGTCGTCCGCGAACGCTCGCAGCGCCTCCGCCGCGGCGTCCTCCAGGCAGTAGGGCGCCGACAGGCTCCGCGGGTTGGCCTCGTTGATCATCTGCCAGGCGAGGATGGTGGGGTCGGAGGCGTAGCGCGCCACCACCTGGCCGACATACGTGCGATACGTCGATGACATCCCCGGGTCAACGACGGTCCGGTAGCCGCTGCGGTACCACTGGAGGTAGCGCTTGTCCTTACGGCTGCCATCGCATTCAGGGAGGTCGTTGCTGAGCGTGGCGATCACCCGCTCGCCGTGGTCGCGGGCCACCTGCAGGGTCTTGTCGAAGGCCGCCCAGCGATCATCGCCGATGCCGAGGGCCATCCCCTGGAAGAACCACGCGCGGAACACGTTCTGGCCGCCGCCGATCTTGTCGAGCGACTCGTTCAACAGCGGCGGGGCCTGGCCCCGGGGGCCCATGCTGTAGAAGCACGGCGGGGGGATGTCGCGATCGTTGGCGTTGAAGATGTTCAGGCCCTTGAAGCGGTACGGCTGGCCGCCGAGCGTGAGCGTGGTGCCCGTGCGGCGGATAAAGCCCTGGGCCTGGCTGGTGGGTGATGCCGTCGGCTGGCTCGGGAACAGGTCGCAGCCCGCCAGCAGCAGCGTGGCGCCGGCCAGTAGGAACGCGACGCGCCGTCGTTTGTTTCTCAGAGCTCGGGCCCCTGGTGGTGGTTCGACGCGGGGATGGTACCCCGCCTCGATTAGATCGCCGTTGCTAGTACTTCGCCGGGATCCAGTTCAGCGACTCCTTGGGGGGTCGCTTGTAGCCCGGGTCCTCCTGGCGCTTGGGCAGCTTCAGCTTGGGGTACTCGACCTCCTGGTAGGGCACCAGCGAGAGCAGGTGATGAATGCAGTTGAGGCGCGCCCGCTTCTTGACGTCGGCGTCCACCTCCCACCACGGCGACTCCGGGATCGATGTGTTCTCCATCATCACGTCCTTGGCCTTGGAGTACTCGATCCACCGGCTCCGGGACTCGAGGTCCATGGGCGACAGCTTCCAGCGCCGGGTGCGGTCGCGGAGGCGGTTCTTGAAGCGGCGCTCCTGCTCGTCGTCGCTGACGGAGAACCAGTACTTCACCAGCTGGATCCCGGAGCGGATGATCATGCGCTCGAACTCGGGGGCGGAACGGATGAAGTCCCAGTACTCCTGGTCGCTGCAGAAGCCCATCACACGCTCGACACCGGCGCGGTTGTACCAGGAGCGGTCAAAGATCACCATCTCCCCGGCCGCGGGCAGGTGTTCGACGTAGCGCTGGAAGTACCACTGGGTCTTCTCCCGGTCGTTGGGCGCCGGCAGCGCGGTCACCCTGCAGAAGCGCGGGTTGAGGGGGTCGGCGATGCGCTTGATGGTGCCGCCCTTTCCGGCCGCGTCGCGGCCCTCCATCACCACCACCAGGCGGTGGCCGCTCTCGCGGACCCAGTCGAGCATCTTGACCAGCTCGAGTTGCAGCTTGGCCAGCTCCTCCTCGAACTCCTTGGTCTTCATCTTCTTGGGCGAGACCTCTTTCAGCTTCACCCGGGGCTCGACCCTGGCGGCCTTCTTGCCCCCGGCCCTGGCGCTGGGCTTGCTCGCCGGCTTGGCGGCGCCGTTGTCGGACGCGGGCCGGGCGCGCCGGGTGACGGGCTTCTCGCCCAGGGCCGCCGCCGTCCGGCTCGTGCTTGTCCTGCCGTTACCGCTCGTCGCCTTCTTGGCCATGCTCACTCCCAAGTCCACCCGTGGTCGAAGAGCCTCAGTCTAGTCGGCCCGTACCGGCCGGCTACAGCTTCGGCAGCTTCTGCTTGAGCTTCAGCACGGGGGCGAACAGGTCGCCATCGGCCTCCACCCGGGCGACCACCTCGTCGCCCGTGAAGGCGAGTGTCTCCAGCTCGCCATCGGCCATCGCCTCGACCTCGTGCCAGTGCACCGGCGCCGACACCGTCGGCTGCTCGCGGGCACGCATCGAGTACACGCAGACAGTGGTCTTGTGGTCATCGTTCTGGCTCCAGTCGACCAGCACCTTGCCGTCGCGCAGCGACTTCTTCATCGACGACACCACCGCGGCCGGGTTGGCCGTCTCCAGCTGCTTCGCCACGGCCAGGGCGAACGGCTTGGTGTCCTCGTACGTCACCTTGGTGTTCAGCGGCACGTACACCTGGAGCCCCTTCGAACCCGACGTCTTGGGGAACGACTGCAGCTTGAGGTGGTCAAACAGCTCGCGCAGCGCCAGCCCCACCTGGCAGCACTGGCGTATCGCCGCCGGCGGCCCCGGGTCCAGGTCGAACACCATCATCGTGGGCGCCTGCGGGTCCTTCGCCACGGAGAGGGAGGTGTGGAGCTCGATGCTGGCCATGTTGGCCACCCAGATCAGCGAGGGCAGGTCCTCCACGACGCAGTAGTCGATGCTGGCGTCGTTGCTGCGGCTCCACACGGAGGCGGTCTTGAACCACGGGGGCCGGTGCTTGGGGCAGTTCTTCTCGTAGAAGAACTGGCCGTCGACGCCGTTGGGATAGCGCTTGAGGGTGAGGGCGCGGCCCTTCATGTGCGGCAGCAGAGCGGGTGCGATCCGCGTGTAGTAGTCGATCACCTGCGCCTTGGTGAAGCGACTGGCGGGGTAGAAGACCTTGCCGAGGTTCGAGAGCCGGACCTGCCGACCACCGACCTCGACCTGTACGCTCTCGCTCATCCCATCAAGATTGCCGGAAATTCCCGAGGGGGAGACGCAGCACCTGTTTACAAATCGTTACAAAAGCCCGTGGCGCCTGCCGGGGGCAACCGTCAGATTGTCCCTGATGCCTCGCATTCCGTCTCGCCGCGCCATCGGCCCGGTGATCGCCCTGGTGGCGCTGCTGCCCGCAGCCGCCTCCGCGGCGGTGCCGTCGCCCTCGCCCAGTCCCTCCGCGGCCTCGCGCTGCCAGGTTCCCCAGGGAATGGAGAGCGACCCCGAGGAGCAGGTGCTCCTGGCCCAGTGCCTGAGCAACGCCAACCGGGTCGAGGACCAGAAGACCAAGCTCAACGACAGCCTGTCGCTGGCGCAGGGATCCGCCATGAGCCTCCAGGACATGCTCGCCCAGACCCGGCAGGCGATCAAGGACAACCGCGCCGAGCAGGACAAGACCCGCGCCAGGATCCACGACCTGCAGGTGCAGGAGGCCCAGACGGCGCAGCAGATCACCGCCACCCAGCAGCGGCTCGAGCAGCGCCGGTCGGAGTACGCGGCGTTCGTCCGCCTCAGCTACAAGTACCAGCCGAACCTCTTCGAGTTCATCGTCCAGAGCCGGGGGATCAGCGATTTCCTTGACAAGGCCTCGGCCCTGACGCGGATGCGCGAGTACGGCGTCGACCTGCTGCGCAAGATCCACGACGAGGAGGACCGCCTCCAGGCCCAGCGCGACCAGCTGAACCACGACCACCAGGAGGCGCAGGCCAGGTCTGACGAGCTGGTCAAGGCGCAGCAGGACTTGATCGACAGCTCGGTCCGCGAGGCCGGCATCCTGGCCCAGCTGAACGCCTCCATATCCTCCGCCAAGAACGCGCTGGCCATGGCCGACGGGCAGTCCGCCGACCTGGTCGCCCGCATCGTCGCGCAGCAGATCGCGCGCCAGAACTACCTGATCCAGCAGGCCAACGACGCCGCCTGGGAGGCGGCCCGCGCCTGGATGGCCAGCAACAACGCGAGCTTTGTCAACTCGACCGGCCACACCACCAAGTACCCCTTCCTGTGGCCCGCGCAGAAGGGCACCATCAGCCAGTGGTTCGGCCCCACCGACTTCACGATGGAGCCCCCCGCGTTCGGCGCGGCGCACTTCCACGCCGGCATCGACATCGCCTACAAGGCGGGCACGCCGGTGCTGGCCGCCGATGACGGCGTCGTGGTCGCCGCCGAGGACAGCAAGCTCAACGGCCAGCTGATCGGCTACGGCAGGCACGTGATCATCGCCCACCGCAACGGCATGATGACCCTCTACGGCCACCTCGACGGCTACCCCGTCAAGGTCGGTGACCGCGTCCAGCAGGGCCAGATGATCGGCGTGATGGGCTCCACCGGCATGTCGACCGGCCCCCACCTCCACTTCGAGCTCAGGATCAACAACACCCCCACCGATCCCAAGCCGTACCTGCCTCCAAACGGGCCCAACGACTTCAGGGGCTGATCCCCCACGGTACCGATTTTCGATACTTGGTCATGGCCTGGGTAGTGATGCGCCGGTTCCGGACCGGCGGCGAGGCCGCGAGCACCAAGTCCTTCAAGCACGAGAAGGACGCCATGGCGGCCGCCGACGAGTGGGCCAAGGAGGGCTGGGAGGTCGAGGTCGTCTCCGCCCACATGCGCGGCGGCCCGCGTAAGCTGCGCGTCCCCGACCCGGAGGCGGCCGACCGGCCGGACCAGCCCGGCGCGGAGGCAGGACCCGCCGGGGAGGTCTCCCCTAAATCGAAGTAGGGCAGCCGCCCTAAACTTCATCCACGATGTGGCTGGCTCGGGCGGGCGCCCTCATCACGCTGGTGGTCGACGCCGGCTACCTGCGGCTGCTGAATGAGCAGGGCGGCCCGGGCGAGGAGACCCTGCGAGTCCCCTTCGTCGCCGGCACGATAGCCGCCATGGCACTCCTGGCCCTCCTGGGTTCGCTCCGGCCGCTGGAGAGGCTCAGGCCCGTGCTCCTCGCTGTGAGCTTCGCCGGCCTGGCGGTGATGGGCGCCCTGGCGATCTTCTCCATCGGCCTGGCGCTCTTGCTGGCCGCGCTCCCGATCGGACTGGCCATGCTGCGCTCGACCTTACGGCCGAGCTGGGCACCGCACCTGTTGCAGGGCGCTGCCGGGACCCTCCTGGGACTGGCCGTGGTTGTTGGCGGGTTCGAGGCCACCGAGATCCCAACATCCTGCCCGCCGCGCGGCAGCGGCGGGGGCGGCGGGTCAAGCCTGCTGTCCGGGCCCTACGTCTACACCTGCTCCAACGGGAAGCTGACGGTCAGCCACCCGGGCTGCAACGCCACCAGCACAAGCTTCGCCTCAGACGGCACGGTGACGACCACTTGCCAGTGAGCGCCGGTCGCTACATGGCCGCCGGGATCGTTGTCGTGGCGACGTGCCAGACGCCGCCGACGCCCTCACCGGTCGTCTGGCTGGGGCCAGTGTCCCTGGCGTAGAGGTACAGCGGGTGGCCGTTGTACTCGACCTGGCGCCCGTTGCCACTCTCCACGACGGTCAGGGTGCCCGTGACCCCGGTGCCCGCGGTGGGGTTACCGGTGGCCTGCAGGATCGGCGGCCACACGGCCGCGCACGCGCCCGTGCAGCCGGCGACGGCGGAGGTGTCGTTGGTCCGGTAGTACAGGGTGTAGCCACGGCCGTCGGTGAGCACGATCACCGAGGCGCCCGCCACCGTGACGGGGGCGGAATTGATGACCGCGGCCGCGGCGGCGCTGGGGCTGGCGGCGGCGGAGGCCGCCGGGCTGGTGTCGCCGGACGTGGTCGTCGACGACCCGCAGGCCGCGAACGTCGCGGTCATCAGGGTGGCGATGAGCAATGGGCGCGTGAGTTTCATCATCCTCCTTGGTCTTTGGTTGACCGCTGCTGCCAGTCAGTACGCGTCGAGGTTACTCAGGCGGCCGCGGACGGCGCGGATGCAGCGCCGACGCGACGCTCGAGGCGGGCCTCGCGCCGCGTGAGGTCCTCCAGGCAGCGCTCGTCGAGGCCGGAGCGGACGTATGTCGCCTCCAGCGCGGCGCGCGCGGCGGAAGTGACCTCGAGGGCGGCCGAACGGTCCCGTCGCCGGTGCTCGAGGTCCTTGGCCAGCATGATCGCCGCCTGCCATGGCGCGGGGTGGGCCCGGAGGATCGACTCCAGGACCGGCTCGGCGGCGGCGTGCTCGCCGCGGCGGCGGCGCGCTGACGCGAGCCGCAGGCCGAGGACGTACCCCAGCTCGACGGGGGTCCAGCTGCCAGGCCAGACGTCGCCGTCCCAGCCGCCGTCGGCCTCCAGCCACAGCCCCTCGTAGAGGGCGAGCGCGCGGTCGGCCTGGCCCGCCGCCTCCAGCAGGCGCGCCGCGCCGAAGCGGTCGAGGGGGTGCGCCCCTCCCCCGTCCTCCAGCAGCTCCAGCAGGTGGTCCAGGAGCAAGCTCAGGGACACCACGTCTTGCCGGTTGTGGGCGATCACCTCCCGCAGCACGCCCGGGTCACCGGTCCGCAGGTAGGCGAAGTAGGTCTCGGGGATCAGGAAACCGGGGATGTCGTCGCCGCGGTCACGGCCCAGCACCATCGACTCCACCACCGGGAGGTTGCACTGGCCGAGCCGCGCCTTGAACACCCGGCGCACCGGGTGGAGCAGGTCGAGGTGGGGCAGGCGCAGGCAGTCGGGGGATCGCCGGGACAGCAGCAGGCGGCCCTCGAGCACGGGGCTGTCGAAGGTGCGGCCGTTGTAGCTGACCAGCGCGCAGCTGGCGCCGAGGTCGTCGGTCACCGCCTGGAGGAAGCCGCCCTCGTATGCCGGGTCGGGAAGGATGTACTGCCGCAGCAGCAGGCCCCCGGCGTCGCGGTGGGCGGTGGCCAGCAGGAAGACCTGGTTGCCGACGCCGCCGGAGAGCCCGGTCGTCTCGGTGTCCCAGAAGCAGAGACCACCGTCGTGCAGGGGGGCGTCGCCCAGCCCGGCGACCAGCGCCGACCCCGCGAGCCCCGGCCGGGACGGCGGCATCGGCCACACCTCTTCGAGGACCACGTAGCGGCCGCCCGCGTTCTCGCGCACCTCGGCGGAGAGCTCCGATGCAAGGCGCTCAAGGTCGGCGTCGCGGCGGGGGGCCCGGGCCGACGGCTGCCGGCCCAGGCGCTCAAGCCGGTCCCGCAGCAGCAAGTGCAGCCTCCGCGCCGGCCAGGCTGCCCGGCCCGGCCCTCGCAATGCTGAGCGCCGCCGCCTTGCAGTCGACCTCCCGCTCGTAATCGGCGGCGGCGCCGACACACGCCGGGCACCCACGGGTGCACTCGCAGGACGACACGAGGTCCGCAGCGGCCGCCAGGACGCGGTCGTGCAGGTCGAACAGCCGCGGACTGAGGCCGACGCCGCCCGGGAAGACGTCGTAGACGAAGACCGTCGCCCCGCCCGTCCGGGGGGAGCGCACCTGCACGGCGACGCCGAGGTCCCGTGGGTCGCACATCAGGTGCACCGCGGCGGTGTGGCGGAGCACGTGGGCCAGCCCCTGCAGTCCCGCCTGCAGCTCCAGCCGCGGGTAGGTGGCGGCCAGGTCGTCGTCGACGCGCAGCCAGTAGCCGGTGGTGTGGAGGTCGACCTGCGGCAGGTCGATGGGACCTGCGCCCACGGAGAGGTCCAGGTGACGTCGCTGGCCACGATATTCAAGAAGATCCGCTTCCACACCCACGAGGCCGTGGGCGCGGGTGAGGTTCCCGGGGGCCGAGTCGAAGGCCTCCAGCACCTCCACGCTGGCGCTGCGGTCGGCGTCGGTGTAGTAGTCGACGTTGACCGGGCGCACATATGCCTTCTTCTCGCCCCAGTCGAGCTTGTCGACGTGGTACTGCTGCCCCTCGTGGATGTAGATGGCCTGGTCGTGCAGGAGGGTCTGGGCGGCGAACTGGTCCATCTCGCCGATGACGCGGGCGCCAATGCTGCCGGGGGCGGCCGCGGGCGCGTTGCTGGTGTCGATAATCACCACGTTCTCGGCCAGCACGGTGCGGAGGCTGACCTCCGCCGCGGGGAACGCCTCCGAGGACCAGAACCAGCGCCCCTCCGAGTGGTGCGCCTGGCCCTCGTCGGCGAGCAGGTCGAGCAGGTCGGCCACGTCGGCCGTGCCAAAGCGCTCACCGTCCGCCAGGGGAACCTCGAAGACCGACGCCTGCAGGTGCCCCAGCAGCACCAGCAGGTTGTCCGGGTCGATGAGGCCATGCTCCGGCGAGCGCCCCAGGAAGTACTCGGGGTGGTGCGCGAGGAACTGGTCGACGGGGCTGCTGGAGCACACCAGCACGCCAACGGCGGGCTCGTCGCGGCGGCCGGCGCGGCCCAGCTGCTGCCAGGTCGACGCGATGCTCCCGGGGTAGCCGCAGAGCACGGCGGCCTGCATCTGGCCGACGTCGATGCCCAGCTCCAGCGCGTTGGTGGCCACCACGCCCCGCACCGCCCCGCTGCGCAGGCCGCGCTCGATCTCGCGGCGCTGCCCCGGGAGATAGCCACCCCTGTAGCCGCGGACATCGCCGTGGCGGCCGAGGCGGTCGCTGAAGGACTGCTTGAGGTAGGTCAGCAGCACCTCGACCTGCAGACGGCTCCGCCCGAACACGATCGTCTGGGCGCCGCCGCTGAGGAACCGCGACGCGATCCGCTGGGTCTCCAGCATCGACGAGCGCCGGATGCCGAGCTCGGCGTTCACCACCGGCGGGTTGTAGAAGACCAGGCGCCGCGGCGGCGACGGGGCGCCGTTGTCGTCGACCACCGCCACCGGCCGCTCCAGGACCTTGCTCGCCAGCTCGCCCGGGTTGGCGATGGTGGCCGAGGCCAGCAGGAAGGTGGGCGACGCGCCGTAGAAGTCGCAGATGCGCTTCATCCGCCGGACGACGTTGGCGAGGTGGCTGCCGAACACGCCTCGGTAGGCGTGGAGCTCGTCGATGACCACGTACTCCAGGTTCTGGAAGAGCTTCAGCCACTTGGTGTGGTGCGGCAGGATCGCGGAGTGCAGCATGTCGGGGTTGGTGATCACGACGTGGCCGGCCTCGCGAATGGCGGCCCGGGCGGCGGCCGGGGTGTCGCCGTCGTACGTGAACGTACGGATCCCCGCCTCGAGGTGGCCGGACAGCTCGTGCAGCTCGGCAAGCTGGTCCTGGGCCAGCGCCTTGGTGGGAAACATGTAGAGGGCCCGGGCGTCGGGGCGCTCCAGGACGCGGCTGAGGACCGGCAGGTTGTAGCAGAGGGTCTTGCCCGAGGCCGTGGGCGTCACCACCACGACGTCGCGGCCCGCGGCAGCGTGCTCGAAAACCTCGGCCTGGTGGCTGTAGAGCCGCTCGATGCCACGGGCCCGGAGGGCCTGGCGGAGACGCGGTGGCACCCCTGCCGGGACCTCGGCGTACCGCGCCGGGCGCCCCTCTACCAGGTGGTCGAGGCAGACCCCCTCACGAAACTCGCGATCGTCGAGGAGGCGATCCAGGATCTCGATGGCGCCCATCGGCGGCGATCATAACGCACACCTGTTCGCCACACAAGCGTTCGCCCCTCGCGGGCGGCGGGCTACTCGACCAGGGCGGCGGTGAGGAGCAGGCGCGTGCTGTAGCTGTGGACGGCGGCCAGGTACGTCCCGGAGCAAGTGATCAGCGTGATCGTGGGAGTCCCCTCCCGCGCGTACAGGTCGTCCGGGATCGTGGAGTTGTAGGCCACGGTGCGCGACCGGCTGACGGCAAAGTGGTGCGTGGTGCCGTCGGCCGCGGTGAAGCTGATGCGGTCACCTATCGACAGCGTGTGGAGGTGGTAGAAGACAGCCGGGCCGGTGTACCAGTCGAGGTGGCCCTCGATGATGGCGTTGCCGGGCTCGCCCGGCCTCACGGCGCGGTTGAACACCCCGACGTCCCAGATCCCGGGGGTGGTGTCCATGGCGCCGGCGCGTGTCACGCCGACCTCGCGCGCCACGGCGTTGACGCTGATCCTGGGGATGGAGAGCATCCCAATTGCGCCCGCCGGCAGCGCCGGCCGCGGCGGCGGCGGGAGGTCGGGGGCGACGAGCAGCGCGTGGTGCCCGTCCTCGGCCACGATGGCCACCACCGCGGGGGTTTCGGCGGTCGCCTGCTGCACCGGCTCGGTGAACGCGGCGGACCCAGCCACGATCAACGCCATCAACAGCGCCACCGGCATGACGCGCGCCCACGGCGGGAGCAGCCTTGGATTCATGGGTGCATATCCTGCCAAGCCGGCGGCCGGATGTCATTAACCATGCTCAGTTGGACCACGCCGTGATCTCCCTCCCCAGCCAGCTGGCCAGCTCCCGGTTGGGAGCCGCGAAGTGCTCCTCCAGGCGGGCTCGAACGTCGGGCTCCATCTCGGGGTAGGCGGCCTCGTCGCGGTTCAGCCTGTCGAGCCGGCGTGCCAGCCCGGGGGCGATGCTCCACGCACGGACCCGCATCATCGCCTTGCGCAGCCGCCAGGAGCGGAAGCTGTGGCTGGCGTTGAAGACCTCGCCGAGGTTGGGCGGGGTGAAGGCCTCCTCCACGCCGAGGAAGCGATGGAGCTCGGACAGCACTGCCTCCGGGGCATCCACCATCTCCTCCAGGATCATCACGTGGATGGCGGCGCGGGGGTAATGCTCCGCCACGTTGCGGAGCTGGGCGGCGTAGTGGCCCAGGCCGATGTAGGCGCCGGGCTGAGCCGGGCCCGGTACCAGCGGGCGCGGGTCGTCGATGTCCATCGCCTCGGCAAAGGAGCGGAGGTCGGTGCCACGACGGCGCACCTGCCAGTAGTGCGAGTAGGCGCGCTCGATCGGGTTGCGCAGGATGGCGACCAGCCGGGCGTCGGGCAGAAGCTCCGCCATCCGCCGCGGCGCGTCGGGGTCGACCATGTAGGTGGGGGTCGCCTCCCCCACCGCCTTCTCCGAACCGGCGCGGGCGAAGTGCGCCAGGTACCACTCCGGACCCTCGCGGTGGCGGCGGTCGAAGTAGCGCAGCTCCTTCTCGGGCGCCATGTAGACGTCCGGGTGGGCGCCGAGGTAGCGCGCCAGGGTCGTCGTCCCCGACTTGGGCGCGCCGATGACCAGGAAGGTGGGTAGCCGGGACTCCGCCATCGGTGGCTATCCTCTCAACTGACCGGCGACTTTGTCAGGGAGCGTCACGACGATGGGACAACCAGGCGGCAACGCGGTCGAGACCGAGCTCAAATACCTGGGCGCCGACGCCGGCGCCGTCCGCGCCGCGCTGCAGGCGGCCGGTGCGAAGCTGGAGTCGCCGCGTCAGCTGGAGGTCAACCTGGTCTTTGATGACGAGGCGGGCAGCCTGCGCGCCGCCGGCCGCCTGCTGCGCCTGCGCGACGGGCACGAGCTGACGGTCAAGCTGCCGCTGGAGGACGACCGCTTCAAGGCGCAGCGGGAGATCACGGTCCACGTCGCCGACGGCCCCGTCGAGGAGCTCCTGGGGGGCCTCGGCTACCAGGCCCGGGCTCGCTACGAGAAGTACCGCGAGGGCTGGGACCTCGACGGCATGTGGGTCACGATCGACGACCTGCCCTTCCTTGGCACCGTCGTCGAGATCGAGGGCGACCGCGGCGGCATCGACGCGGCGGCCAAAAAGCTCGGGCTGGGGCAGGCGCAGACGTCCACCCGCAACTACCTGGCGCTCTTCGCCGACTACGCGGAGGCCCACCGCCTGTCCCCCGACCAGATGACGTTCGCGGCGGCGGGGTCGCAGCCGGGGGCCTAGGTTGTTCGGCTCACGAGATCTGCCGACAGCAGCGGCTGATCTGTAGTCACCAGGGCGGCCGACGCCGCACATCCTGGGGGTTCATCCGGCCGGCGCTGCGACCAGGCCTTTCACATCGCACCGCGCCGGCCTGCCTGCGCGGGCGTCCGCGCTGACATCAGCTTTAGTTCTCTACTCTCCCGCCCGCTCCGGAAATCACCCCCAGGATGCGCGACGCCGTCCGCCCTGGACTGCGCACCACGGCGCCGCTGCTCTGATCCGCGATGTCCTCATCGGAGGTGGGATCAGCCGTTGACGGTCTGTCGACAGCGGTACGGCAAGTGCAGCGCTGTTGAGCTGCCGAAGGTCGCCTGAGGCAGGTTTCACCTCTAACAAGTCATCGCGGATAGAGCGACAGCTGCCCCCGCGCGCAGTCCCGAGTGCCGGGTGCTGCAGACCCGGGGGCGATTTACGGAGCGGGCGGGATGTGCATCTGGCATGAGCTACGCAGATCACGGCCGCACGCGCAGTAGGCCGGCGCAGTGGCATCGGACTGCTGGACGCAGCGCCGGCCGCATGAGCCCTCGGGTCTGCGGCTCCCGGCGCCAGGGCCACCCGATACCCGCGGCAGCTGTCACGTTATCTCGTGAGCTGTACCCCTTAGGGCGGGGCGCCCGCCTTCAGCCGCTCGATGATCGCGTCGGCCACCTGGCTGGTGCCCACGGCGGTGGGGTCGTTGCGGTCCGCCTTCATGTCGTAGGTCACGTTCTTGCCCTCGGCGATCACCGCGGCGATGGCGTCCTCCAGCCGCTGGGCGGCGTCGGTCTCCTTCAGGTAGCGCAGCATCATGACGCCCGAGAGCAGCATGGCCATCGGGTTCATCTTGTTCTGGCCGGCGTACTTGGGGGCGCTGCCATGGGTGGCCTCGAAGACCGCGATGCCATTGCCGACATTGGCGCCGGGAGCCAGCCCCAGGCCGCCGATCAGGCCGGCGCCGAGGTCCGACACGATGTCGCCGTAGAGGTTGGGCAGCACCAGCACGTCGTACAGGTCAGGGTTCTGGACGAGCTGCATGCACATGTTGTCGACGATGCGGTCCTCGAACTCGATGTCGGGGTAGTCGCGCGCGACCTCCTGGGCGACGTGGAGGAAGAGGCCGTCGGTGAACTTCATGATGTTGGCCTTGTGCACCGCGGTGACCTTCTTGCGGCCATTGTCGCGGGCGTAGTCGAACGCCGCCTGGACGACCCGGCGGCTGCCGAAGATGGAGATTGGCTTGATCGTGATGCCGGAGTCCTCGCGGATCGTGCGGCCGGCAGCCTCGCTGAGGAACTCGATCACCCTGTGGGCCTCGTCGGTCCCCTCCTGGAACTCGATGCCGGCGTAGGCGTCCTCGGTGTTCTCGCGCACCAGGACGAGGTCGATGTGCTCATAGCGGGAGCGGACCCCCGGGTAGCTCTTGCAGGGACGGAACAGGGCGAAGAGGTCGAGCTCCTTGCGCAGCGCTACGTTGACGGAGCGGATGCCCTTGCCGATCGGGGTGGTGATGGGCCCCTTGATGGCCACCTTGTTGCGGCGGATCGACTCCAGCACATGCTCGGGGAGCGGCGTGCCGTGCTCCTCCATGACGTTCTCACCCGCCTGGAGGACCTCCCACTCGAAGTCGACGCCGGTGGCATCAAGCACGCGCATCGTGGCCTCGCTGAGCTCGGGGCCGACGCCATCGCCGGGGATCATGGTGGTCTTGTAGGCCATTGTGTTCTTCCCTTTCTTTTCGGCTAGATGACGAACTGTCCGTCCCGCATCAGGTACTGACCGTCGACCTTGATGGTCGAGCGGGTGGCCACGACATCGCAGTGGCTGGGGCAATCCCAGTCGGCGCCGGTCTCCTGCCCGTAAGGAAAGCCGAAGGCCACGTGGACCCCCGGGATCTTCTCATCCTGCAGTAGGTTACCGGTTAGCTTCTTGAGGGCGACGTTGGTACCGATGGCGAACTCGCCGGCGCGGTTGCTGTTCTCGTGCTGGGCCAGGTACGCCTCCATCTCCTGGCGGATTTCGTCGTCCGGGTGGGTCACCTTGCGCACCCTGCCGCGGTCGACCTCGAACAACATGGGGTGCTCGAGGACGCCGTACCTGGCGGAGAAGTGGTCGCCGAGGACCTCGGCGCCCAGCACGCCCTGGAGCGAGGCCGGCGAGGTGAACGTCTCGCCCTCGGGCAGGTTGCCCCACTCGCCCGGCGCGTGGTAGATGCCGTTGCACGGGTGCCAGCGAAGCCGGCCGGGGTCCAGCTCGGCGCGGGCATCGGTCCCCGACGGGGCGGTGACCTCCACCAGCCGGGCGTCCTTGACCACCTCGTTGACGCGCAGGGTGAGCCGCGAGATCTCCTCGTAGTCGGCCGCCATCCCCTCCTCCATCAGCTGCACCGTGATGCCCGGCATGTGGCCGTGGCGAGCCTTGAGGTCGTAGATGACGTGCCTCGTGAGCGGGGCGCGGAGAGCCAGCTCGCCCTCCAGTGACTGGGCGGCATAGAAGGAGACCGTGGGGTGGAGGTCGTCGATGCGCTGGAGGAGCTCGTCCGGCAGTCCCTGGGCGGGCCGGGTGGTGAAGTCCTCCAGCTTGAGAACGGTGACCGGGGCCTCGACCAGCTCACACTCCGCCGCGAGCGCGTGGCCGATCTCCCCGGTCGCCTCGTCGGTGATCACCAGGACCTTGTCCCGGGGGCCGATCCCCATGCAAACGTTCACGGCGTTGGCGGCGCCCTGGCGAAGGTCACCCATGGCGCGGCCTACTTGTAGCGGTAGACGATCCGCCCGCGGTTCAGGTCGTAGGGAGTGACCTCGACCTTGATCCGGTCGCCGAGCAGGATCCGAATGTAGAACTTGCGCATCTTCCCTGCAGCGTAGGCGATCACCTCGTGGCCGTTGTCCAGCCGCACCCGGAACATCGCATTGGGCAGGGGCTCCACGACCTCGCCGTCGAGCTCGACCACCTCTTCCTTCTTGTCCGGCGCGTCCTCGGTGATGATGACGCGCTTGCGCGGCCCACCTCTCGGCGGCCGGCGGGGACCCTTCCTAGCGATCTCGGAACCTCATCTGGGGGGAGTTTAGCAGTGGAGGTTGGCGCTCACGCCTCACTGCGCGCACGGAGCACCCCGAGATCAGGTGACTCGAAAGATGGTCACTTTGCCGTTCTCGTAGACGGGCTGGAGATAGCCCTCGGTTCGCGGCTCAAACGCCACGGTCGCGGCCTCCAGCACACCGAAATACAGGTAGCTGACGCGGCGCGCGCGCAAATAGCCGTGGCGGTCCATCTCACCCGGGCGGAAGAACTGAGCGGTCGCCCGCTCCTCCGCATCGTAGTCGGGCGTCATGGACGCGTTGCCAAACGCCACGTGACGGACCCCGTAGGCTGCAATGAAGCGCGCTGTCGGTGGCGTCGCGAGGATCACTGCGTCCGGCTCGGTGTGTCCGCGGATCCAGGCCATCGCTTCGGCCCCACCCGGCTCGAGATATAGGTCGCGCGCGCCGTTTACGGGGGTGGCGCTGAAGGACACCAGCGTCACCAGCGTCGTCGGCACCGCGGCCAGGACGACGAGGTTGATGGCAAGCGACCGCAGCCGCCGCCGATCCATGGGCAGGCCCCGCCAGGCCGCGAGCCGGTTAAACCAGCCGGCACGGCCAAGGCGCGGCACCAGGCCGTGGACCAGCGCGCCCGCGGCGATGCCGGCAAGGGCAAGCTGAACCCCCTCCAGGCGGTGGTCGACCAGGTCGGTCGGTATGCAGGTCTCGAGCACGCTGGCGACCACGAAGGACCACGCCACCACCTGCCCGGGGGAGGCCCTGCGCAGGCGCGCGCGCGTCACCGGGGCCGCCCAGAGGGCGAGGAGGCCGGGTAGCCCAAGCCCGAGGAGGTAAAAGAGGGGGTTCGGATTGGGCAAGTGGGATCCTCGGAGCGCCAGGCCGGCGCTCTCCGGCCGGCCCAGGACCAGGACCAGGAGAACACCCAGCCAGGCCGAGCCGGCAGCCACAACCAACCCCAGCTGGCCGAGCAACGGGAGCCGGAACGCCTCGCGCGGCGCCAACCAGAGGACGGCCAGAGCGGCGGTGAGGAGGAGGACCGCGACCTTGTCGGGATGCACCATCGCGACGACTGCAGTCGCCGCTGCCGCGACGCCGGCCGCTCGCCAGTTTCCCTGGGGCCTCGACAGGAGCGACAGAAAAGCCCGCATCGCGAAGATGAACGCCAGCAGTACCAGCCCGTGGTGAGGGACGCCGATCAGCGCGCCAAAAGTGCTGCTTTCGCCGAAGTACAGGTCCCACAACCCGCGGGGAGCCTCGCGCAGGGCCGGGACGGCCAGCTCGTAGAGGCCGAAGCCCGATCCGAAAAAGGCGAGCAGGAAACCCACGCGCCGGGCCACCAGGGACGGCGTGACCTCGCGGAGCAGCTTCCACGCCTGCCACAGGGTGAGGCCGGCAATGACCAGCCGAGCCGCCTGGTAAGCGAACCCGACGGAGGTGGGGCCAAACACGGCGCCCGGCACGAGGTGACCCAGGAGAGAGTAGAAGGGGAAGAGGGGGACGTTGGGCATGGGCTGCCAGGTCCAGACGTTGACGAATCCCCACTGGCCGCCGCTACCCTGCCCGGCCTGCGCGAGGTAGATAAAGGAATCGCCCGGGTTGACGTAGATCCAGGTCCAGGTTGCGCCAGGCGGCGTCAGGGCCACCCCCACCACCAGCGGCAGGGCCAGCATGAGCATCAAGATGCCCGACCACTGGATCGCGAAACGGCGGTCACCCCCTCCGGACGGGGGCCGCTCCGCCGTCACCGCAACGGCCCTGGTCGCTGAGTGTTGGTGCCGAGAGGCGGATTCGAACCGTCGACACCTGGTTCTTCAGACCAGTGCTCTACCAACTGAGCTATCTCGGCACGTCGGGCGATTTTACTTGGGCGGAGCAGGGCTCGAACCTGCGACCTCCTCGGTGTAAGCGAGGCGCTCGTACCAGCTGAGCTATCCGCCCCCGGCGACAGGCACAGTCTATTGGTCGTCGGAGCGACCGCGACTGGGTGTGATACTTGGCGCCGATGCGCAGTAGCCGCTGGTCCAGGGCGGAGGTGCCTCTCTGGCTGGCGCCTCTTGTGCCATCAGTGGTCGCTGTCGTACTCGTGGCGTGGTTCGACCGTGCACCCGTGCCGGCCCTGAGCGACGACTGGGTCTACATGTGGGACGTGCGCCACCTTCTCAGCGCGCATCAGCTGGCCGTGTTCCCGGAGCAGTCGGCGTGGGGCCTCATCCAGGTGCTCTGGAGCGCCGTGGTAACCCTGGGCCACCCGGAGCCGGCCCTTCTGCGCTTGAGCCTGCTGCCATTCCTCATCGCGCTTGGCCCCTGCTCCTGGCTGCTGGGCCTCGAGGCGGGAGCCTCCCGCTTCTGGGCGCTGGTGGTCACGGGGTCGGTGCTCTGCGGCCCGGTCCTCCTGTCGATGTCGGTAGGGTACAACACCGATATCGCCTACCTCGCGCTGGTTCTCGGCGCCGCCCTCTTCGGCGCGCGGTGGGTTGGCGGGCGCGGCGGCATGTCTGCCTGCATCATCCTGTGCGTGCTCGCGACGCTGCAGCGAAATGTCGGCGCCGGTGCCGCCGTGGCCATCGCCGCCACCCTCGCTTTCTCCTGGCGAAGGACCCCGCGCAGCCGCGCCGACGCCATCGGCGTCGTCGTGCTGGCCGGCCTGGTTGCTGCGGCAGTCGCCGCGCCATACCTGACACAGCAGGCCAGCCCGTTCATGCGCGGAGCGATCCTGTCCCGGGCCTTCTCCCTGCGGCCTGCCATCCAGACCGGCCTGCGATTCGGTGCGACGATCGGGCTTCTCACGGTGCCGTTTGGGCTGGCTGCGCTCACCGCGTCGAGAGACCGCCGCGATCGATCCCTGCTCGCCATCGCCGTCGGGATCCTCGGCCTGGTCGGGGTATCGGCCGCGCTGACGGGCGGCGTCAACATCTTCGAAGGCGAGATCCTGTCGTCCGCGGGCCTCGGCGCAGACCCGCTGCTGGGACCCAAGCCGATGCTCTATGGCGCCTGGTTCGTGGTGATCGAGCTGCTGGCGGCCTCCGTGATGCTGGTGATACTGGTGTTCCGGAGCGGCCTGTGGCGCCGGCTACATCGCCCGGTGCACCTGCTGCTGGTGCTCACGGCTCTTTCCCAGCTGGCCCTGCCGGCGGCGCGTGCCCCGCTGGACCGATACATGGTGGTCGCCGTGGTACCCCTGCTGCCGCTGGTTGGGGCGCTTGTCTCCCGGCACCTGCGTTGGCAGGTCGCGGCACGGGGCTGGGCCGTCGCGGCGCTGTTCGCCGGGGTTGCGGTGTTTGCGATTGGCGAACAGGACCTGCTCGCGTGGGAGGCCGCCAGGTACGAAGCCGCCAGGCTGGCCTTGGAGAGGAGTCCGGGCCTGGAGGTCCAGCTCGGGTACACGGCCAATGCACTGCTGGTGGAGATCCCCTACTTCGACTCCACCGGCCGCCTGCCCCCGGATACGCTGCCTGACAACCCGTGGGCCCTGCGGGGACCGCTGAGCCCCACCACGAGGCTCTGCTTCGCCACGCTCGACGATCCGCGGCCCGGCGCCACGTACTCGTCGCTCGCGCCTGGCCGCGTCGTGGTCGACTCGGTGGCCTCGCCGCTGCCGTGCGGGGTCTGACAGGTCGATCTCGCCAGGGTCATCAACCCGGTCGGCGCGGGTCAGGCGGAGCGGAGTCTCCCTATGAGGCGGTCGCGGTCGACCTGGCGCTCGGCGTGGTAGGAGCTGCGCACCAGCGGGCCTGACTCCACCCAGCGGAAGCCGAGGTCGAGCGCCTCGACCTTCAGCGCGTCGAACTCGTCGGGGTGGTAGTAGCGCACCAGCTCGTGGTGCTTGACGCTGGGGCGCAGGTACTGGCCGATGGTCAGGATCTCGACGCCGGCGGCGCGGATCTCGCCCATCAGCTCCGACAGCTCGTCGCGGGTCTCCCCCAGGCCGACCATGAAGCCGGTCTTCGACTGGGTGCCGGGATCGAGCTCGCGGGCCCGCCTGAGCAACTCGAGGGACTGATCGAGGTCGGCCTTGGGGCGGACGCGGCGGTAGAGGCGGCGGACGGTCTCGACGTTGTGGTTCAGGATCTCCGGCTGCGCCTCCATCACCGTCGCCAGCGCATCCCAGTTGCCCTGGAAGTCGGGCGTAAGCACCTCGATCGAGGTGGTCGGGCAGAGCTTCCGCGTCTGGCGGATCGTCTCCGCGAAGAAACGCGCCCCGCCGTCGGGCAGGTCGTCGCGGTCCACCGACGTGATCACGGCGTGGACCAGGTTGAGCTTGGCGATCGACTCCGCGACGCGCCGCGGCTCGTCCTCGTCCAGCCACGTCGGCCGGCCGGTCTTCACCGCGCAGAAGGCGCAGGCGCGCGTGCAGGTGTCGCCCAGGATCATGAACGTCGCCGTGCCGGCGGTCCAGCACTCGCCGATGTTGGGGCAGTGGGCCTCCTCGCATACGGTGTGGAGGCGCTCCTCGCGCATCAGCTCCTTCAGCCGTGAGTAGGTCGGTCCCGCAGGAAGGCGCACCTTAAGCCAGTCGGGGCGGCGGCCACCGAACGCTTCGGGGCTGCCGCCAACGCCCGCCAGGACCGGGAGCTCCTCCATCGTCAGTAGACCGGGGTCCCGGGGCCCATCGCCTCGAGCGCTTTCTTGACACCCTGGATGAAGCCCGCGGCCTGCATGCCGTCCATCACCCGGTGGTCGAAGGAGAGACCCAGGAACATCATCGATCGGATCCCGATGAGGTCGCCCGGCAGGACGACGGGGCGCTTGACGATCGACTCCATCGTCATGATCCCGGCCTGGGGCTGGTTGATGATCGGCGCCGAAAGCACCGTCCCGTAGGTGCCGGGGTTGTTCACGCAGAAGGTGCCCTTCTCGACGTCCGGGAGCATCAGCTTGCCGGCGCGGGCGCGCGCGGCGACGTCGGCGAGCTTGTGCGCCAGCCCCGAGATGCTGAGCTTGTCCGCGTCGTGGATCACCGGCAGGATCAGGCCGTCCTCCAGCCCGACGGCGACGCTGATGTTGATCGCCTTGCGGCGCAGCACGCCGTCGGCAGTCCACGTGGCGTTGACCTCCGGGTGCTCCTTCAGCGACTCACACGTGGCCTTGATGACAAACGGCACGTAGGTGAGGTCCACGCCCTCGCGGTCGCGGAACTTCGCGCGCTCGGCGGCGCGCAGGGCGACGACGTTGGTCATGTCGACCTCGGTGGCGCACCACGCGTGGGGCGAGGTCTGGCGGCTGCGCACCATGTGCTCCGCGATCGCCTTGCGCATCGGGCTGAGGGGCACCAGGGTGTCGCCCTCGGCAGTGGTCACCGAGCCGGCCGGCGGCGCCACCGGCGCGGACGGGGCGGCTGACGGCGCGGCGGCGGTCGCGGCCGCCGGCGCAGACTTCGCGCCGCCCGAGGCGATGAAGTCCTCGACGTCCTTCTTGCTCACCCGGCCGCCCATGCCGGTGCCGCGAACGAGCGAAAGGTCGAGGCCATGCTCGTCGGCCAGCCGCCGGACTGCCGGGCTGGCGCGCCCGGCCCTGTCGGCGCCGGTCGCCGCCCTGCCGTTGCCGCCCGCCGCGGGAGCCGCGGCAGCCGCGGGAGCCGCTGCCGCCGGTGCCTCGGGTGCCGCGACCTCCGGGGTACCACCACCTGCCGGCTCGCCCGCGGCCTCAGCGATTCCCGCCGCGGCCCCGCCCGACGACGCGTCGATGGCAGCGTTGGCCTCGGCCGACCCGGCCTCGGCGCTGGTCATGCTGCAGATCAGCGTGCCCACCTCGACGGTCTCCCCCTCCTGCACGTTGATCTCGACCAGCGTGCCCGAGATCGGCGACGGCACCTCGGCGTTGACCTTGTCGGTGATCACCTCGACCAGCGCCTCGTACTTGGCGACGGTGTCGCCGGGCTGCTTCAGCCAGCGGCTGATCTGGCCCTCGGTGACGCTCTCACCGAGCTGGGGCATGGTGACTCTGGTGAGCTTCTCGGTCTCCGCCATCAGTACGCCGCCAGGCGGCGCATGGCCGAGAGGATCCGCTTGGTGTCGGGCAGGAAGAACTCCTCCATCGGGGGGCTGAACGGCATCGCCGGGACGTCCGGCCCCGCCAGCCGGACCACCGGCCCGTCGAGGTACTCAAAGCACTCCTCGGCGATGATCGCGGCCACCTCGGCGCCGACACCGAGGGTGCGGTTGGCCTCGTACACCACGAGCGACTTGCCGGTCTTGCGCGCCGACTCCAGGATCGCCGGGCGGTCCAGCGGCTTGACCGTGCGGAGGTCGATGACCTCCACTGAGTAGCCGTCCTCCGCCGCCATCTGCTCGGCCGCGGCGACGCAGTAATGAACCATCAGCCCGTAGGCGAACACCGACATGTCCTTGCCCTGCCGCGCCACCCGGGCGCGTCCGATGGGGACCGAGTAGTTCTCGCCCTCGGGGACCTCGCCCTTGACCAGGCGGTACGCCTTCTTGTGCTCGAAGAAGAGCACCGGGTCGGGGTCGCGGATCGCCGATATCAGCAGGCCCTTGGCGTCATACGGCGTGGAGGGGATGACCACCTTGAGGCCGGGGACGTGGGCGAAGAACGCCTCCACCGACTGCGAGTGGTAGAGCGCGCCGTGGACGCCGCCGCCGAAAGGCGCGCGAATGACCATCGGGACACTCCAGTCGCCGTTGGTGCGGTAGCGCATCTTGGCCGCCTCGCTGACGATCTGGTTGAAGGCGGGGTGGATGAAGTCCGCGAACTGGATCTCGGCGATCGGCCGCATGCCGTTGAGCGCGGCCCCGATGGCGACGCCGACGATCGCCGACTCCGCCAGCGGGGTGTCGATCACCCGGGTGTCGCCGTACAGCACCTGGAGGCCCTCGGTGGCCTTGAACACGCCGCCCTTGGCGCCGACGTCCTCGCCCATCAGGATCACCGACTCGTCGCGCTCCATCTCGTCGCGCATGGCCGACTGGATCGCCTGGATGTAGGTCATCTGCCCGGCCGACGTCTCGACCGTCTTGTGGGTGCCGAGGCCGGCCATCAGGCCTCCCCTCCGAGGTCGGCGCGGGGGTCGCCACGCAGCTCGTCGGGCTCGGGGCCGCCCTCGCCGTACACGTGGAGGAGGGTTTCCTCGGGCGCGGGGTAGGGCGCGTTCTCGGCCGCCTCGGTGGCGGCGTCGATCTCGGCGAGCAGCTCGGCGCGGAGCGCCTTGTCGTCCTCCTCGGTGATCACCCCGGCCTTCAGCAGCTGGTTGCGGAAGCGCGGGACGGCGTCCTCGGACGCCTCCTGCTTGATCTCCTCGGCGGGACGGTAGACCCGCTGGTCGTCGTCGGAGGAGTGTGAAGTCAGGCGGTGGGTCTTGGCCTCGATCAGCGTCGGGCCCTCGCCGGCGCGGGCACGGGCGGCGGCATCGGACGTCAGCCGGTGGACCTCGAACACGTCCTGGCCGTCGACCACGAAGCCCGGGATGCCGTAGCCCGCCGCGCGGATGGCGACGTCCTGCACCGCCATCTGCAGGTCCTGCGGCACCGAGATCGCGTACTGGTTGTTCTCCACGAACATGATCACCGGCAGGCGGTGGACGGAGGCGAAGTTGAGCGCCTCGTGGAAGTCGCCCTGGCTGGTGCCGCCCTCGCCCACGTAGCAGATCGACACCGCCTTCTCGCCGCGGATCTTGCTCGCCAGCGCGGTGCCCACCGCGTGCAGGCACTGGGTCGCCACGGAGCTGCCCTGGGAGACGATCCGCAGCTTGCGCGAGCCGAAGTGACTGGGCATCTGACGGGCGCCGGAGTTGGGCTCGCCGGCGCGGCCCATCACGGACTTGAAGATGTCCTCCGGGGTCATTCCCAGCGCCATCACCACCGCGAGGTCGCGGTAGTACGGCACGAACCAGTCCTGCTCCCGGTCCAGCGCGAAGACGCTGCCCACCTGCGCCCCCTCCTGCCCCTGGCAGCTGATGACGAACGGCGCCTTGCCGCCGCGGTTGAGGAGCCAGCAGCGCTCGTCGGTCATGCGCGCCATCAGCATCGCGCGGTACATCGCCCGCTGCGTCGCCTCGTCCACCCCGCCCGCGGCGGCCGCGCGCCGGCGCGCCCCGTCGAGTGCCTTCGACGTCACCGCCGGCTCGGCCTCGCGGACCCTGGTCTTAGCCTCTGCCATCTCTATCCGTACTCCGCATTGTTTCTCTTCTTATCCCAACGGCCCACGGGCCGGTTGCTTCAGATGTGGATTGCCCGCCCGTCGACGGCCAGCGCCGCCTCTCCGATCGCCTCCGACAGTGTCGGGTGAGCGTGGACCGCGATGCCAACCTCCCAGGCGGTGCCCTCGAGCAGCTGGGCGAGGACGGGCTCGGCGACCAGGTCTGTCACGTTGTGGCCCACCAGGTGGGCGCCCAGCATCTCCCCCGTCGAGGCGTCGGCCACGATCTTCACGAAGCCCTCGGTGTCGTCGTTGATCATCGCGCGGCCCAGCGCCGAGAAGGGGAACTTGCCCACCTTCACCTCTACCCCGGCGGCGGCCGCCTGCTCCTCGGTCAGGCCGACGCTGGCGACCTGGGGCCGGGAGTAGGTGCAGCGCGGCATCTTGTTGTAGTCGAGCGGCCCGGGCTTCTCCCCCGCGATGACCTCTACCGCGTGGATGCCCTCGTGGCCGGCGACGTGGGCCAGCTGGTAGCCGCCGACGACGTCGCCGATGGCGAAGATGTTGGGCTCCGCCGTGCGGAGGTCGTCGTCAACGCTGATGAAGCCGCCCTCGACCTTGACCGCGGTCTTCTCCAGCCCCAGGCCGTCGACCACGGCGCCCCGCCCCACGGCCATCAGCATCACGTCGGCGCTCAGCTCCAGCGGCCCGCCCTCGGCATCGGCCTTCATCCGCACGCCGTCGCCCGACGCCTTGACCGACTTGAGGTCGAGCTTGGCGCCCGCGTGCACCTCGATGCCGCGCTTCTTGAACGCCCGTGTCATCACCTGCGACACCTCGGGGTCCTCGGCCGGGACGATGCGCGGCAGGGCCTCCACGACGGTGACCTGGGAGCCGAGGTCGGCCCACATCGACGCGAACTCGACCCCCACGGCGCCGGCGCCCACCACGATCGCGGAGGCGGGGACGGCGTCCATCGCCAGGGCGTGGTCACTGCTGATCACGCGCTTGCCGTCGATCTCCACTCCGGGCAGGCTCTTGGCGTATGAACCGCTGGCGATGACGAAGCTGGTGGCCTCGATCTGCCGCACGCCGGCGCCACCCGACACCGATACGCGCTGGGGCGAGTCGAACGCGGCGGTGCCCTCGACCACCTCGATCTTGTTCTTCTTCATCAGGAACTGGAGGCCCTTGTGGAGCTGGTCGACGATCTTCTGCTTGCGGGCGTTGGCCGCCGGCCAGTCGACCTCCAGCCCACTCACCACCACGCCCAGGGCAGCCCCGGTCTTGGCCTCCTGGTAGACGTCGGCCGTGTGCAGCAGCGCCTTGGTGGGGATGCAGCCCTGGTGCAAACAGGTCCCGCCCAGCTTGGCGCGCTCCACCAGCGCGACCTTCTGCCCCAGCTGCGAGGCGCGGATGGCGGCCATGTACCCCCCGGTGCCGCCCCCTATGACGACGAGGTCGAAGCGGTCAGCCATCACTCGTCAGGACAAAAAAAGAGGCCGCCGAACGCAGCCCCAACGAAGGCACGGCCGGGAACCCCGGCAGGCAGGCAGATCTTCACAGCAACGCCCATTCTAAGCCCCCCACCCGGCCGCGACGGCCTACTTCAGCGCCGTCAGCGCCGCCTGCAGCTGGGCGTCGGCTTTGGGGTCTGACGAGGCGTCGACCACGTCCCAGGCGTTCTCCGGCTTGTCGAGGGCGACGTCCTTGTCGGGCGTGATGCCGTTGCGCTCGATGGTCTCCCCGTTGGGGCGGTACCAGTAGGCGATCGTGAGATGGAGGTCTCCGCCGTTGCGGAGGACGAAGTCGTCCTGCACCGAGCCCTTGCCAAAGCTCTTCTTGCCCACCAGCGTGGCGCGGTGGTTGTCCTCCAGCGCGCCGGCCACGATCTCCGAGGCGCTGGCGGTGCCCTCGTCGATCAGGACCACCAGCTTCTGGGAGAAGGCGACGCCGTGGCCACTGACCTTGTGCTCGTCGCGCTTGCCATCGCGACCCACGGTGACGACGTTGATGCCGGACTGGACGAACTCCGAGGTGACCCGGTCGGACGCCGAGACGAAGCCACCGCCGTTGCCGCGGAGATCGAGGATGACCCTGCTATCACCCCGGTTGAGGCCCTGCTGCAGCTGGGTCTCGAAGTCGTCGCCGGTCCGCTCGCCGAACTCGTAGATCCGGATGTAGAGCACCCCGGGGGCGACGTCCTTGCTGCGCACCGAGGGTGCGTTGATCTCCTTGCGGGTGATGTCGAAGTCCATCGACTGGCCGGCGCGGCTGACCGTGAGCTTGAGCGTGGTGTCGGCGTTGCCCCGGATGCGGTCGGAGACGTCGGTGATGGCGACGCCGTCCACGCTCTTGCCGTCAATCGCGGTGATGACGTCCCCGGCCTTGACGCCGGCCCGCTGCGCCGGGCTGTCCGGCAGGACGTCGATGATCGCCACCTTGCCGTCCTTCGCCCGCACCGTCACGCCGATCCCGGCAAAGCGCCCCGACAGGAACTGCTGGTTCTTGTGGAACTCGTCGGGCGTCAGGTACGCCGAGAAGCGGTCGCCGAACTTGTCGTTGAGGTACAGCTGCACCATCCCCTTGGCGGCGCCGTTGAAGGCGTCGTTCTCACTGAGGTCGGGGCGCGCGTACTGGGTGTTCATGAAGTCGTACACCTGCTGCAGCGTGCCGAAGTCCAGCCCGTTGCTGTGCCGGGCGAACAGGATCGGGCGGATCTGGGCGTCCAGCTCGGGACCGAAGTGGAACTGGGCCATCACCCCTCCGTAGAAGGACAGCGGGATCACCAGCAGCATCAGGAGCCACGGGGTCCAGCGGCGCAGCCGGCCGCGGCGTCGCGGCGGCGCTACCGGCGCGGGCTGCTCGTCCTCCTCGAGTGGGTCCCCTTGGCTAACAGCCAACGTAGCGACAGGGGTCGACCGGGGACTCGTTGAGCCTGATCTCGAAGTGGAGGTGGGCGCCGGTGCTGAAGCCCGTGCTCCCCTCGTATCCGATCCGCTGGCCCTTGGCCACCCCCTGTCCGCTGCTGATGGCGAAGCTCGACATGTGGCCGTAGAGGCTGGCGAAGCCGTTCTGGTGAATGATGATCACGTGGTTGCCGTACCCGTAGTTGCCCGGGTACGTGTAGGCGATGCCGCCGTCGGTGGCGTCGATCTCGCTGCCGTACGGCCCGCCGATGTCGATGCCGGTGTGGAAGTAGGGCCGCGAGCCGGGGCAGGAGTAGCCGGAGGGCGGCGGCGGCTCACCGGCGAAGTCGGTGCAGCCGAAGTCCTGGGTGATCGGACCCTGCACCCCCGGCCAGGCGAAGATGCCAGAGGAGTGGGCCCGGCCACGGGCCGCCTGCAGCTGGGCGATCTCGCTGTTCACCTGGGCCAGCGCCGCCTTGGCGGCTGCCACCCTGCCCGCGAGGTTGAGCTCCTGGCTGTGGAGCTGGGCCTTGAGGGCCGCCTGGCGCACGTACTGGCCCTGCAGCGAGCTGGTCTGGTCCTGGATGGCGGCGGTGGTGGCGGCCTGGGTGTCGCGCTGCCGGGCCTGCTCCGACAGCAGCCGCTCGATGTCCTCCTTGTCCTGCTTGATCTGGTTGACCAGCAGCTGGTTGGCGTGGGTGACGTCGGTCATCAGGATGTAGCGGTTCAGCAGCTCCGAGAAGCTGTTGGCGGTGAAGAGGCTGTCCATCAGCTGGCTGTCGCCGCCCTGCTTGTAGAGGATGCGGTTGCGCTGGTTGAGGATCTGTTGCTGGCGCGCCTGCTCGGCCCGCTTGGCGTCGAGCTGGCGCTGCGTCTCGTCGAGCTGGCCAGTGATGGCGTCGAGCTTGGCGTTCTCGGTGGCCAGCTTCGCCTCCGCCGCGGCAACCTGCCCGTTGAGCACGTTCAGCTGCTGCTGCAGCGCCGCCTCCTGGCCCTGCAGCGACTGGATCTGCTGCTGGTTCTGGTTGATGCCGTTGTTGAGCTGCTGCTGCTTGGCCCTGGCGTCATCCAGCTGGTCGGCGACCACGGCGCTTGCCGGCGTCACCGCCAGCAGCAGGGCCAGGATTGCAACCAGCGAGACCAGCCGCCGCGCGCGGGCGTCCCGCCTCATCTCAGGAATCATCGCCCTAAGCCTGCAGGAACCGCCGCACGCCCAGCCAGCTGCCGAAGGCGCCGAGGCCGACGCCGACCAGCGCCATCACCAGGCACAGCTGCCAGATGAAGCCGACGTCGTAGCTGAGCGGGAGGAAGGGGACCGAGCCGCGCACCGAGTCGACGAACGGCCGGTAGCCGCCCGCCACGACCACCACCGCCAGCACCGACGCGATCATCCCGGAGAGCATGCCCTCGAGCAGGAACGGGCCGCGCACGAACCAGTCGGTGGCGCCCACCAGCTTCATGACCTCGATCTCCTTGCGCCGTACGAAGACGGCGGTCCGGATCGACATCATGATGATGAACACCGCCACCGCCCCCAGCCCGATCAGCAGGATGCCCCCGGCGACGCCGATGAACTGGCTGAAGAGGACGACACGGTCGATGACGTCCTTCTTGTAGTTGGTGGCCCCCGCCTTGTCGAGGATCGGGCTGTCCTTGACCTCGTTGGCGATCCCGTCAAGGTCCTGGATGTTCTTGACGTCGACGTCGAGGGAGGCCGGCAGCGGGTTCTGGCCCTCGAGGTTCTCGATCATGTCCGGCGGGATGCTGGGGTCCTCCTTGTAGCGCGCCAGCGCGCTCGCCTTGTCGACGTAGGTGACCGAGCGTACCCGCGGGTCGGAGCGGAGGCGGTTCTCCATGGCCATCGTATTTTGGAGAGGGGTGCTGTCCCGGATGAAGATCGAGATGGTGCTGGCCTTGGCCTTGAGGCTGCCGATGGCCTGGTTGAAGGAGTGCCCCAGCACCAGCGCCACGCCGGTCATCAGCAGGACCACGAACATCACCGACACCGCGAAGGTGGACAGGCCCTTGTTGCGCCAGAAGTTCTGGATCGCGACCCGGGGCGCGAAGAGGACGCTAGTTAGCATCGGCCGGGGTGCCGTCCTCGGCGTGGTAGCCGCCTGAGGCGTCGTCGCGGATCACGGTGCCGTTGTTGATCACGATCACGCGCCGCTGCATGACGTCGACGATCTCCTTGTTGTGGGTGGCCATCACCACGGTGGCGCCGCGGTTGTTGATCTTCATCAGCAGCTGCAGGATCTCCCACGACGTCGCCGGGTCGAGGTTCCCCGTGGGCTCGTCCGCGACAAAGATCTTGGGGTCGTGGCTGAGGGCGCGGGCGATGGCCACGCGCTGCTGCTGGCCGCCGGAGAGCTCGTCGGGGAACTTCTTCTCGGTGCCCTCGAGGCCGACGATGCTGAGCACCTCCTCGACCTTGGCCTTCGTCAGGCGGTCCACGCCGCGGGTCACGCGGAGGGCGAACTCGACGTTCTCGAACACCGTCAGCTTGGGCAGCAGCTTGTAGTCCTGGAAGACGATCCCGATCTTGCGACGCAGCTTCGGCAGGTTGCGGTGCTTGAGCCGGCCGAGCTCCTGGCCGTCAATGTAGATCTTGCCGACGGTGGCCTTCTCCTCCCGGATCAGGAGCCGCACCAGGGTGGACTTGCCGGCGCCACTGGGCCCTACGAGGAAGGCAAAGTCCTGGCGCGGGATCGACAGGTTGACGGCGCGGAGTGCCTGGGTGCCGTTCGGGTACACCTTGCCCACCCCGCGGAAGCTGATCAGGGGCGCGTCGGCGGTGAACTCGGTTTCAGGCCTGGTCTCCGGCTGTGATGACGTGAGCAAAATCTCCGAGGTCCCCGGTGACGTGACCGGGGATGCGGCCTCCTTCGGCTGGCCGGCGCCGTGCAAGCGGCCCTGACCATGGGGCTTTTCCAGGACGTTCCCACTATAGCATCCGCGTATTCGGCTCAAGATCAGAAATCGGCGGCTTACAATGGCCCCGTGGCGGCCCCCAAGACGTCCTTCCCGGGCCACGTATGAGTCCCTTGCGGTCTGCCGCCACGGCCGCCGCGGAGGTGCCCGGCCGGGGCCTCAGCTGGCGACCAGGGCTGGGGACGGCGGTGGTCGCGGTCCTCTGCGTGGTCTTCGCGGGCTGGCTGTTCACGCCTGCGTGGGCGGACCAGCGCGGCCCCGACAGCAAGGACTTCTATGCCGTCGCGACCCTGTCGGCGCGCGGTGGCAATCCATATGACCCGGCGCAGCTGGGCGCGGAGGAGGACCGCCTCTACAACCGGGGCGGGGCCGTCCGCGTCGGCGACCCGGGCTATTACGCGTTCAACCCGTACGGCTACCCCCCGCTGGTAACCTCCGCCCTTCGGCTGGCGGAGGGCGTCGGCCCCGACGCCTTCTACCTCGGCAGCGCCATCCTGCTGCTGGCCGCCGGCGTCGCGGGCTTCGAGCTGCTGCTGGCGACGCTCCACTGGCGGCGACGCTGGCTGGCCCGGCTGCTGTTCCTCGCCTCCACCCCCATGGCCCTCTCTGTCTTCACGGGCAACCCGTCGCCCATCCTGCTGCTCGCCTGGGCCGGCGCGCTGTGGCTGATGCAGCGCGGGCGGCCCGTCCTGGGAGGCGCGGTCCTCTCCGTGTGCCTGCTCAAACCGCCTGTTGGCCTCCCGGTGGCCGCAGCCCTCCTGCTGGTCGGCCCGGGGCGCCGCCCGGTGGCAACGGCGGGGTTCGCGGGTGGCGCCATCGCCTGGGCGGCAGCCAGCGTGGCGCTGGGTGGGGTCGAAGCTCACCTTCGCTGGATCGAGGTGCTCGTGGGCTACGGAGGCGGCCTGGGGCCCGGCGCGCGTGCGTCAGCGTTCTCCCAGCTCGGCCTGGTCGGGGTGCCTGCGCTGCTGATGGACCACGTGCCCACCGTCGTCGCGGTCGGCGCCGTCGGCGCGGTCCTTGGGGCCCTGGTCGCGTGGGCCTGGCGCGCGCCCGGGATGCAACCGGCGGTGAAGGGTGAGCGGTGGGTGGCGCTGGCCCTGCTGGTGGCCGCCGGCCTGGCCCTCACCCCCTACGTCCACCTCAACGACCTGGTCCTGGAGGCGTTCCCGGTCCTGGTCCTCGCCTCCAGCCGGCTGGACATCGCCGGCCGCCTCACGCTCCTGGGTGCCGCCCTCGGCGCGCCGCTGCGGATCGCGCTCTCGCTGGTGACATCGGTGTTCCTCGGCAGCGCCCCGGGCACCGGCAGCACCCCCGGCTGGGGCGTGGCGCTGACGGCGATGCTGGTCGTGTGCCTGGTCCTGGTGGCGCGCCGGCCGGGCGCGGCGGTGTCGCCATGAACACGCCCGCGCTGAAGGGCGGCGACCCCCTTCGGCTGGCGATCGCCGTGTCCGCGCTGGTGGTGGCCGGCGCGGTCACGGAGCTGCTCCTCATGGCCGGCGTCCCCGGGCTGGCCTGGCCCCTGGTGCTGGCGGCGATGGTGGCGACGGTGGCCCTCTGGCGCCCGCGGCCCGAGGCCCTCGCCGCCCTGTTGCTGGTGGCCGGTGTCGAGCTGCTGCTGCCCGTACACACTGGCGGCGGCCGCTACAACGACTGGCTCCTGCACTACGAGATCAGCCTCCACTACGCAGGGCTGCCGACGCCCGTGGACCCCGGCTTCCTCTCCGCCAGGACGCCGTTGTTCCACCAGCTCGCCGGGGCGGTGCTCGCGCTGCGTGCGGACTACTGGGTCTTCCAGCTGGTGGCGGTGTTCCTGAACAGCCTGTGGCTCTGGCCCGCCGGGCTGCTCCTCGGCGAGCGCGGCGGCGGACGGGCACGCCTGCTGGCGGTGGCGCTGTCGCCATTCCTGCTGGCCTACGGCGTGTACACCTGGCCGTGGGCCTTCGCGGGGTTCTTCATCCTCGCCGCCACCTACCTCGCCGGACGCCCCGGTCGGATGGCGTGGGCCGGCACCGGGGTGGCCATCGGCGCGGCCTTCCTGGCCCACTCCGCCACCGCCGGCTACGGCCTGGGACTGACGGCGTTCTTCGCCGCGCGGGAGCGCGACCGGCTGCTGCCCGCGCTGGGGATGGGGGCGCTGACCGCGGCGACCCAGCTGCCGTGGACCTTCGCCATCACCGGTGGGGCCGGACCGTTAGGTGTGCTGCTGGCCGTGGACCCGGTCGTGCAGCGCGTCCCGGTGGACGTCTGGCTGCTGACCCGCCTGCTGGTCGTGGCACACTCCCTCATCCCGACGCCACCGCTGCTGCGCGGCTGGGAGGTGCCGGACACAGTGATCGTGGTGTTCGTCCTCAGCCTGCCGGGGGCCCTGATGGGCCTCCTCCTGGTCGCGCGCCGCTGGCTGCGCCGGCCAGGGCCGCTGCCCTGGATGCTGGCGTTCGGCGCCGGCCTCGGCCTGCTGGCCTATCCCCCGCAGCAGTTCCTCAGCGGGATGCTGGACGCGCTCTTCCCGGGCGTGCTGCTGCTGACCGTGGCCGTGGTTGCGGCGATCCCGGATTCGATCGTGCGTCGGCTTCTGACCGTCCAGGCAGGACTCGCCGCGCTCTTCCTCGCCGCACTGGCGCTGGTCTCGGCGCTGCCGTCAGGCGCGGACCCCAATGTCGCACTCAAGCTTGGCTACGGGGCGCGCTTCGCGGTGGAGGCGCTGACGCCGGTGCCGGGCGTCGGCCTCCTTGCCCTCGCCGCGGTGACCGGGTTTATCGCGCTTCGGCCTGCGCCCTCGTCGCCTCCCAGCGCAGGTAGCTCTCCATGAGGCCGTCGAGGTCGCCGGCCAGCACCCCGGTGGCATTGCCCACCTCGTAGCCCGTCCGGTGGTCCTTGACCTGCGTGTACGGCTGCAGGACGTACGACCGGATCTGGCTGCCCCACTCCGCCTTGACATGCTCGCCCTTCAGCTCCTGGACGTGGTCGAGGTGCTGCTCCCGGGCCAGCGCCAGCAGCTTGCTGCGCAGGATCTTGAGGGCGACCTCCTCGTTCTGGTGCTGCGAGCGCTCGTTCTGGACGCTCACCACGATGCCGGTGGGCAGGTGCGTCAGGCGAATGGCTGATGACGTCTTGTTGACGTGCTGGCCACCGGCCCCGCTGGACCGGAAGGTGTCACGACGGATGTCCTTGTCGTCCAGCTCCACGTCGCTCTCGTCGACCTCGGCCAGCTCCGGCACCACCTCGACGCGGGCAAAGGAGGTATGGCGGCGGTGGGCGGAGTCGAAGGGCGACAGCCGCACCAGCCGGTGGATACCGTGCTCACCGAGCATCCAGCCGTAGGCCCGGGGGCCTCGGATCGCGAGCGTGGCGCCCTTGAGCCCGGCCTCGTCTCCGGGTGTCGCCTCGATGACCTCCACCTTGAAGCCACGCCGCGCCGCCCAGCGCTGGTACATCTGCATCAGCATCTCGGCCCAGTCCTGCGCATCGACCCCACCAGCCCCGGCGGAGAGCGACACCAGCGCGGGGCGGTCGGCGTAGGGGTCGGAGAACAGGAGGTCGATCTCCTCCCGGTCCAGCCGCTGTCCGAGCCTGGCCAGGCCCGCGCCCACCTCGGCGCTCAGGCCTGCGTCGGGCTGGTCGGCCAGCAGCTGCAGCATCTCCACCGCGTTGCTCGCCTCCCCCTCCAGCTCGTCGATGTCGCCGATGCGCTGGCGCAGCGACGCCGCCTCCTGGGTTATCGCCTGCGCCTGCCGCTGGTCGTCCCAGAGTCCGGGGTCGTTCAGCCGGGGCTCGAGCTCCTCGAGGCGGCCGGCGAGGGCAGGGACGTCAAAGATGCTCCTTCAGCTGCGCCACCCGGCTGTAGAGCCTGTCCGCCAGCTCGGCGAGCTCGCCGTCGGTGGATGTGGGCGCGGCCTGGTCGCGTGTCTCCTGGCTCACGCCCCGAGTATATGGAGGCAACGCCGGCCGGCCATCAGCCGCCAACCCGGTACAGGGCGGTCGCGCCGCAGCGGTGGACGGGGGCGCCCGCGACCCGGGCCGGGTCGAGGCCCACGCCGGTCTGGCGCTCGCGCGGGCCGAAGTAGATCCAGTCCACAGAGCGGCTCACCATGTAGTCCGTCGCCGGCCGGCGACCGGCGAGGAGGTCGCGAGCGGCCTGCACCTCCTCGGCCGAGTGGGGCGTGTACGAGGGATCGCCATAGACGGCACGAACGTGGGCGTATGTGACGCTGAACCACTCGCTGTCGGGGCCACCGAAGACCACGTCGTCGCCGCGGGCGTTGTCTCGCAGCCACGCCAGGCAGGCGGTGTCGTCGGCGCTGACATACGGCGCGTCCGCGCCGGCCCGGGCGACCGCCGCCGGCACCAGCGTCAGCACCATGATCGACGGCGTCGAGGCCACCACCAGCGCAGCCGTGAGGAGGCGCCGCGGGCGAACCCCGCGCAGGCGCGGCAGGATATCGCGCGCCAGGGCCCAGCCGGCGAGGCCCGCAACGGCCACCGGCAGGCCCTCACCGGCGTGCCAGCCGCTGGCCTGCGGCGCCAGCACCAGCACCGGGGTCGCCAGCACCACTCCCCAGAGGAGCACCACGCCGGCATTCGCCGCACGCCCCGCCCGTAACAGCGACGGCAGCCCCACCAGCGCCAGCAGCCCCGGTATGCCCACACCGAACAGGAAGTACGGCACCAGGGCGTGGATCGCCCCGGGGCTGTCCTGCGCCAGCGCCCCCTGGACCTGGGCGTCGGTGCGGGTGAGCCAAAGGCTGAGCAGGGCATAAGGCGCCCCCCCGGCCAGCACCATCAACGCCCTGCCCGCGGCGGCCGCCGGCGGCCTGCCGTCGCGCCACCACGTCCACCCCAGCAGCACGGCGGCGGCCAGCGCCAGCAGGATCACCCGCTCGGGGTGGATCACGGACAGCGCAGCGGTGGCGGTCAGCCCCCAGGCCACCGCCCACCGCCGCCCGGGCGAGCCTGAGGTGACCTTCAGCAGGGCGCGGAGGACCACGACGATGAGCAGCAGCGTGGCCACCAGGTGCGGCTCCCGCACCATCGAGCCAAAGGCGCTGGCCTCCGCCAGCTGGAGGTCGAAGGGCGCGTCGCCGAAGCTCAGCGCGGGCACCAGCGTCGGCACCAACCCGAGGCCGGCGGTGAACAGCAGGAACACCAGCGCCAGGCGCCGCGACAGCCGTTCGGCCAGCGCCTCGGCATACAGCCGCCACGCCTGCCAGGCCAGCAGCGCCGACAGCACGACACGCGCCAGCTGGTAAACCACCGCGACCACCGCCGGTCCCGCGCCAGGAGGGACGAGGAAGCCAAGCGCGCCGTAGAAGAGGTTGATCGGCAGCGCGGGCAGCTGCTGGTAGGTGAAGTAGGCGCGCCACATGCCGAGGTCGGTGTAGGCGTGGGTCATCGAGGTCAGGTAGCGGTACTCGTTCTCGGGCGCGAACAGCACGCCCGTGTAGGTGGCGCCCGGCGGCGTCGACAACAGGACGATGGCGTACGGGATGCTGGGGAGCACCGCCGCCAGCACGACGCAGCAGAGCAGGAACGCGCGGTCCCGGCGCGCGCCGCCGGGCGTCAGGACGGCCTGGGGGTTACCGCCAGCGGGTTGGTCAGCGGCCGTGGCACTTCTTGTACTTGCGGCCCGAGCCGCAGGGGCAGGGGTCATTGCGCCCCACCTTGCCCGGCCCCGTCGAAGCAGCCGCGGGGAGGCCGGCATCCACGGTGACCCCGACGGGCGCGCCGGCGGGAACGCCGTTGACCAGGGGCGGCGCCACCGCCGCCGGGACGGCCTCGATCGGGTTGCGCTGCTCCAGCGCGTCGGCAACGCCGGTGCCGGGACTGTCGGAAGGGCCGATGGCCACGCCCACCGGCTGCGGCGCGGGCGATACAACCGCCTCCTGGCGCTGCACCTCCACGCGGAAGATGTTGGTGGCGATCTCGAACTGGATGTCGGTCTTGAGCTGCTCGAACGCGCCGAAGGCCTCGTTCTTGTACTCCACCAGCGGGTCCTTCTGGGCGTAGCCCTGCAGCCCGATCGCATCCTTGAGGTGCTCCATCGTGGTCAGGTAGGCGACCCAGCGGCTGTCGATGGCACGGAGCATGATCCAGCGCTCGATCTGGCGCATCAGCTCCGAGCCCACCTCCGCCTCGCGCCGCTCGTAGGCCTGCAGCACCATGTCGTAGACGGCCTCGATGACGTCGTCGGGCGAATGGCCCAGGTCCTCGCGGTCCACCTCCTCGAACGGCGGGAGGGGCACGATCTGGCCGAGGTGCTCGAACAGCCCGGGCAGGTCCCAGAGGTCGCGGTGGCGGGCGTCGCAGTAGCCGGGGACGGTGTCGGCCACCATCTCGCGGATGAAGTTGAGGACGTTGCCCCGCGTGTCGATGCCCATCAGGATCTTGCGCCGCTCGCCGTAGATGATCTTGCGCTGGGTGTTCATAACGTCGTCGTACTCGACGACGTGGCGCCGGGAGTCGAAGTTGTAGCCCTCGACCTTGCTCTGGGCGCCCTCGATGGAGCGCGAGACCAGCCGCGACTCCAGCGGCGTGTCCTCGTCCATCAGGCCGCCGACGCGCTCCATGTTCTTGCCGAAGATGCGCATCAGCTCGTCCTCGAGGGAGATGAAAAAGCGCGTGCTGCCGGGGTCGCCCTGGCGACCCGACCGGCCGCGGAGCTGGTTGTCGATGCGCCGCGACTCGTGGCGCTCGGTGCCGATGATGTGCAGGCCACCGACGTCGTCCACACCCTCGCCGAGCTTGATATCGGTGCCGCGCCCGGCCATGTTGGTGGCGATCGTCACGGCGCCGCGCTGGCCGGCGTTCTCGACGATGTGCGCCTCCTTCTCGTGGAACTTGGCGTTGAGCACCTCGTGGGGGACGCCGCGCTTCTCCAGGATGCGGGCGATGCGCTCCGACTTGGCGATGTCGGTGGTGCCCACCAGCACCGGCTGGCCGGTGCTGTGGCGCTCGATGATCTCGTCGGCGACCGCCTTGTACTTGCCGTCCTCGGTCTTGTAGATCACGTCGGGGTGGTCGTCGCGGATCATCGGCTGGTTGGTGGGGATCACCACCACCTCCAGGCCGTAGATCTTGTGGAACTCCTCGGCCTCGGTGACCGCCGTGCCGGTCATGCCGGAGAGCTTGCGGTAGAGGCGGAAGTAGTTCTGGAAGGTGATGGTCGCCATGGTCTGGTTCTCCTGCTGGACCTTGACCCCCTCCTTGGCCTCAATCGCCTGGTGGAGGCCGTCGGACCAGCGCCGGCCGGGCATCGTGCGGCCGGTGAACTCGTCGACGATGATCACCTCGCCGTCGCGGACGATGTAGTCCTCGTCGCGGTGGAACAGCGCGTGGGCCTTCAGGGCCTGCGTGACCTGGTGGGCGTCCTCGGCGTTGTCGAAGTCGTAGATGTTGCGGATACCCGTCCACTTCTCGACCTTGAGGATGCCCTCCTCGCTGAGGGCGGCGGAGCGGGTCTTCTCGTCGACGGTGTAGTCCGTCTCCTTGGTCAGCCGCGGGATCAGGCGCGCGTAGGTCTGGTACTTCTCGGTGGAATCGGTGCCCTGGCCGCTGATGATCAGCGGGGTGCGGGCCTCGTCGATGAGGATCGAGTCGACCTCGTCGACGATGGCGAAGTACAGGTCGCGCTGCACGCACTGGTCCAGCTCCTGGGCCATGTTGTCACGCAGGTAGTCGAACCCGAACTCGTTGTTGGTGCCGTAGGTGATGTCGGCCTCGTACGCCTCCTTGCGGGTGCAGGGGCGCAGGTGCTGGAGGCGCTCGTCCTCGTGCGACTCGTCGACGTATTCCGGGTCGAACACGAACGACTGGTTCATGCCGCCGCCCTGCTGGGCGGGCCCCATGATCACGCCGACCGTCATCCCCAGCGCCCTGTAGAGCGGGGCGTTCCAGCCCGCGTCGCGGCGCGCCAGGTAGTCGTTGACAGTGACCAGGTGGGAGCCGCGGCCCGCCAGGGCGTTGAGGTAGAGGGCGAGCGTGGCGACCAGGGTCTTGCCCTCGCCGGTCTTCATCTCCGAGATCTTTCCCTGGTGGAGGACGATGCCCCCGACCATCTGGACATCGAAGTGGCGCATGCCCAGGGTCCGCCCGGAGACCTCTCGGACGGCGGCGAACGCCTCGGGCAGGATCTCATCGAGGACCTCGTCGACTACCTTCTCGCGAAGCTCCTTCTCGGCGTCGAGCGCCTCCAGGTCGACGCCGCCGTGTTCGTCCAGGGGTATCTCGCCCGCCTCGCCGCGGGCCTCCTCGACGCGGGCACGGAAGTCGCGCGTGAGCTGCAGGAAGTCCGCGTCGGAGCGCTTCGCCATCTCGTCGGCGAAGTCGTTGATCTCCTCCACCCGGCGCAGGTGGCGCGCCACCTCGCGGTCGTTGGGGTCGCCCAGGATCTTGGTCAGGAAGCTCATCTGGTGACTAACGGTACAGGATCAAAATCGCCCCCCGGCAAGGTCCGTTCGGGCTGCTGCGCCGGGCCTAGCGCTTGTGTCCTTTGATCCGCTCCTTTCGCCGCCGCAGCTGCTCGTCGACCTTGTCGGTGACCAGGTCGACCGCCTCGCGCAGCCCGTGGGCGGTGACCTTGCCCTGCACCACGCCGCCGTTGACGTGGACGTGAAGCTCGGCGACCTTGGGTGGGTCGACGCTGTGCTTGCCGGCCACGTCAAGGTCGAGGCGGGCGTCGATGATGCGGTCGAAATGGCGGTCGAGCCGGCGCACCTTGGCCTCGGCGTACTGCCGCAGGCTGCTGGAGACGTCGACCGCGTGGGCCGCGTGGATCACGACATCCATCACTCGTACCTCAGGCTGCCGACAACGGATGCGCGCGATGCCCGCCGCGCCGGGACGATCACCGCCAAAAGGCTCCCCGCAACCGCCACCAGGAGGACGCCGACGATCACGTTCCAGGGCACCACGTAGGCGGGCTGGAAGCCGAGGCTGGAGCCGGCCCGCACCATCACCGCCACCAGGAGGAGGCCGACGCCGGTGCCCAGCAGGGCGCCGAACAGGCCGAACAGGCCCGACTCGGCGAGGATCATGTTGCGCACCTGGCCGCGGGTGGCGCCGACAGCGCGGAGCAGGGCCAGCTCGTGGCTGGACTCGCTGACGTTGAGCAGGATGGTGGTGACCACCGACAGCAGGCCGAGGATGACGCCGGTCAGGCCAAGCGCGCTCATCAGGAGCAGCAGGGAGTTGAGCCCCCGCTCCACCCCGGCGCGGACGTCGGCGACGGACTCCACCTGCATACCGTACTTCTCCGCGGCGCCCTTGAGGTCGGCGTCGAAGCCGGCCGGCACGGGACGCTCGGTGACCACCTGGAGGATGTTGAAGCCGTCCAGGCCGAAGTCCTGGCGCGCGTTGCTGAGGGAGATGACCACCGACTCGTCGCCCGCCGGGGAGGGCAGGCTGTGGGCGACGATGGCCGCGACGCGGTACTGCAGGTCCGCGCGGGAGCCGGTCAGGCCGATGCTGTCACCGACGTGGAGGTTCCGCGCCGACGCGACCCGGGTGGGCAGGAACACGGCGCGGCTGCCCTCCAGCTGGGTGTAGGGACTGGCGCCCCCGCCGTCGAGGAACTGCAGCCGCGACCCCGCGGCGTAGTCAAGCGGGTTGATCGCCACCAGGTTCACCGCCCGGTCGTCGGACTTCACAGCGATGAAGCTGATCGGCGATGTCGCGGTAACGCCCTTGGTCCTGGCGATGTCTTGGCGGATCGCCTCGGTCTGGTGCACGGGCGACACCACCAGCCGGTCGGACACGAAGATGCTGTCGACCCAGCCCTGGCCGGCTCCCAGCGCGCCCTGGCTCAGCCCCGACACGCCAATCACCAGCGCGGTGCTCACCAGCAGCCCGGCGATCGTCAGGGCGCTGCGGTTGGGCCGCCGCAGGATGCTGTTGCGCGCCAGCCGGGTCTCCACCGGCGCCACCAGCTGGAAGGGCCGGCTGAGGACCCAGGTCACCGGCCGCACCAGCACGGGGGTGATGGCGACCACGCCCAGGAACACCAGCACCGTCCCCGCCGCGGTCAGCGCCAGCCGGCTGCCGCTGAGGCCGGACTGGGAGAGGCCGGCGCGGAAGGCGGCGAGGAGCAGCCCGAGCCCCACCAGCAGCGCGCCGCCGCCCAGGAGGCTGACCCGGCGCTGGCTGCGCTCCACAGTGAACTGACCCTGCGGCCTGATCGCCTCCAGCGGCGGCACCGCCATCGCGCGGGTCGCGGGGAACACCGCCATGATCACCGTCGCCACCAGGCCGAGCACCGCCACCAGCGCGGTGTAGCCGGGGTCGAACACGAAGGCCAGCCCAGGCTGGTCGCTGACGCCGCGCAGGTAGCCGATCAGCTCAACCGCCAGCAGCACCCCGAGGCCGATGCCCAGCACCGTCCCGATGGCGCCCAGGATGCCGGCCTGGAGCAGGAAGAGGTTGCGGATCCAGCCCGGGGTGGCTCCCGCGGCCCGCAGCAGGCCGATCTCCCGGCGCCGCTCCTGCACGGTGACCGCGAGGTTGTTGTAGATCAGGAAGAGGCCGATGCCCAGCGCCAGCAGGGCGAAGAACACCAGCACCGGCTGTATCTCCAGGTAGGGGTCGCTCTGGCCGCCGACAAACGCGTGGTTGTCGCGCACCGAGTACTCCTCGATGGCCTGCTCGCGGAGGTGCTGGCGGAAGGGGCCGTAGGTGCAGGCGTCGTAGCTGCCCTCGCAGGTCGAGTGCAGGCCGGTGCTGACCTGCGTCACCCGCGAGCCGAGGTTGAACGCCTTCTGCGCCTGCGCCAGCGACACGAAGATCACCGCGCCGAACGACGACTGCGAGAACGCGGTGTTGCTGAGCAGGCCCTTCACGGTGTACTCGTCGGGGCCGGTGGTGGTGAAGAGGGTGATCTTGCTGCCGACGCCGAGCCTGTTATCGCCGGCCCACTTCTCGTCAAGCAGCACGGTGCCCTTGTCGGTGGCGGACAGGCCGTCGCCCTTCGCGACGGTGAACGGGTGCAGCTTCTGCTCCGCCTCGGGGTCGACACCCAGCATCTGGAAGGTCGTGGAGCGCCCGTCGACCAGGCCGGTGAGCCGCTTGGAGACCACGGGGGCCGCGGTGGTCACCTCGGGCAGCTTCCGGACGAGGTCCACCATCGCCGGGCTGAAGCCGGTGTCGGAGAAGGCAAACACCTCGGCGTCAGCGCTGCCGATCAGGTCGGTGGCAGCCTGGCGCAGCTCGGCGCGCAGGGCCAGGGACGAGAGCTGGGTGCCCAGGATGAGGCCCACCCCCAGCGCCACCGCCAGGACGGTGAGCAGGGAGCGCTCGGCCCTAGAGGCCGAGTTGCGCCAGGCGAGAGATAAGAGGAGCGGCACTGTGGTCCTGTCGGCGGCCGAGGTTGACGGTCTCGATGACCCGGCCATCTCGCATCACCATGACGCGGTCGGCGTAGGCGGCCGCCCGGGCATCGTGGGTGGCAAGGATCGCGGTCTGGCCGTCGTTGGCGCAGTGCGACCACAGCAGCTCGAGCACCTCGAGGCCGGTCTTGTAGTCCAGGTTGCCTGTGGGCTCGTCCGCCATCACGATGGCCGGCTTCATCAGCAGCGCCCGGGCGATCGCCACCCGCTGCTGCTCACCACCGGAGATCTCCTCCGGGCGGTGGCCCTGGAGGCCGCGGAGGTTGAGGTCGCGCATCAGGTCGGAGACCCGGTCGAACGCGCCCGACCGGGCGCCCGCGATCCGCAGCGGCAGGGAGATGTTCTCCGCGGCGGTCAGGTTGGGCACGAGGTTGAAGAACTGGAAGACGAACCCGATCTTCTCCCGCCGGAAGATCGTGCGGCCGTGCTCACTCATCGCGGTGATGTCCTCACCCTCGACCAGGACGCGCCCCGAGTCCGGTGGCTCGAGCCCGCCGAGGAGGTGGAGCAGCGTGCTCTTGCCGCAGCCCGACGGCCCCATCAGCGCCACCAGCTCGCCGCGGTGGATCGAGAAGCTCACCTTGTCCACGACGACGTGGGGGTTGGTGGAGATGCGGTAGGTCTTGGTCAGCCCGTCGGCGACGAGGATCTCGGACCCGGACGGGGTCATCGGGGACGGGCTGGAGTTGGTCTCCTCAGCCGGGGTCCCGTTGATGACCTCAGACATTCAGGAACAGTCTAAGGACCTGGTCGACGACGCTCTCCAGCAGCCCCTGGGGACCCTGCTCGCGGTCCGTGCCGACCACCTCGTTGCCGTTCCCCCCGGAGCCCGAGGTGTCGGCGCTGGGCGAGGGGCTGG
>JAXDLV010000069.1:0-6741 GCA_034666445.1 Chloroflexota bacterium
TGCTGGGGCCATACGTCGACGTGCCCACGACCTGGGAGGCGCTTGAGCGCCGCTGCGTGTACCCGGCGGACCCCGCCGTGTTCCACCGCATGTCCGTGGCGGCGCGCCTGCCCCTGGTGGGCGTGGCGCTCGCGCTCGCCCTGACGGTGACGCTCTGGGCGCGGGCGCTGTTCGGGCCGATCGCGGGGCTGCTCTCACTGGGCGCCGTGGTCTTCGAGCCGACGGTGCTGGGCCACGGCCACCTCGTCACAGCTGACGTCAGCCTGGCCTTCGGGATGGTCGCGGCGATCGCCTGCTACGAGCGCTTCCTACGTTCCCGCAGGCTGCGCTGGCTGCTGCCGTGCGGGCTGGCGACCGGCTGGGCGCTGCTGAGCAAGGTCACCGGCCTCGAGGTCCTCGCGATCATCGGCTTGATGGGGCTGCTCCTGTCGGGGGGCGGCGTCGGGTCGCGCCTGCTGGCGACGGCGCGCTCGGTGGCGATGGTCGCCGCCGTCGCCTGGGCGGTGGTGTGCCTCGCCTACCTGCCCTTCCAGTCCGCGCTCGCGGCTTCGGCGCCGGAGCTGGCCAACGGCGCGCAGTTCCACTCCTGGGGGGCGCCTCTGTCGTGGGTGGCGCCGCCGCCCTGGGTCTTCAGCCTCTTGTTCCAGTCCAGCCACGCGCAGAGCGGCCACCTGACGTACCTCAACGGGGTTGTGTCCGACCACGGCGCCTGGGGCTACTACCTCGAGGCGCTGGCCCTGAAGTCGACCCTTGGGCTCCTGCTGCTGGTCGCGGCCGCGGCGGCCTGGACGGCGTGGCGCCGGGACCGGTGGGTCGCGGTCGCGCTCTGGCTGCCGATAGCCGTCGTCGTGCTGGTGGCGTCGGCGGGGGGCCTCGACCTCGGCGTCCGCTACGTCCTGCCGGTCTACCCCCTCGCCGCCGTCGCGGCCGGCTCCCTCGCGCTCGGCCTGCCGGCGCTGCTGCGGGCGCGACTGGTCGCCGCGGGCGCGCTGGTCCTGGTCCTGGCGGCCGCCAGCCTGGCGCAGTTCCCGGAACACATCGGCTACACCAACCTGGTGGCCGGCAGCCGGCCCGAGCAGTACCTCGGCGACAGCAACCTGGGCTGGCGGCAGGACTACTGGCGGCTGGCGCAGTGGTGGAACGCGCACGGGCGGCCGCCGCTAACCGTCCGGGGCCTGGTGATCCCCCCGATCGACCGCTACGGCATCGTGGCCCGCGAGGTGAATGACGACAGCGAGGTGGTCAACGGCCTCTTTGTCACCGACACGTTCACCCTCTCGCTGCGCCGCGACCGCCCCGCCTTCCAGCAGCTGCTGCGGTCCGGGCCGGTGGCGCGGGTGGGCACCGACATCGCGATCTTCGACGTCCACGACGCGACCCAGCTGGTGGGGCCCGACACCCTGCCGACCCCGCCGCCCTGCCCGCGCTGACCTAAGGCGCGAACCGGGCGGCGATGTCGTCGCGGTAGACGAGCACCGTGAAGCGGCCGACGGGGATGATCTCGTCCGGGGGCGGCAGGCGGTCCCCTGGCGGCGCGGCCATCACCAGGGGGTCGGGGTCGACCAGGAAGAACGTGGGCTCGGGCGCGGTGCCGTCATACCAGGCGTCGATGCTGTTGGGGCGGAAGGGGGCGACGTCGGTGGGGTTCTCCACCACCGCCGCGATCTGGATGCGCCCTCCCGTCTGCCAGGTGACCGCGTTGGCATCCCAGTAGGTCGAGTAGCCGCGGCGCAGGCCGCGGGCGTCGAGCAGGGCGATCACCTGCGGCAGGTCCTTTGTGTGGGGCAACCGGAACGCCTCCCGCTGGGTGCGATCGTGCACCGACCAGGCGCTGGCGGCGCAGAACAGCGCCACCGCCAATGCGATGCCGCGGCGGCGTGCCGGCGACGACCGGGCAGCCAGCGGAACGCACGCCGCCACCGCTGCGAACACCGCCCCGAGGTAACGCACGGCCGTGTTGTTCACCGGGACCGTGCTGCCAACGAAGGCGACCAGGAGAAGCCCGACCGAGACAGCCCAGAACACGACATACACCAGCTCGGCGTCGGTGCCCGGGCGGCCCGGGGCGCGGGCGGCCGAGGCCCGGGCCAGCGCGGCGGGGCGCAGCAGCACCACCGCCAGCCCTCCCACCACCGCCATGGCGAGGACGGCCATCGGGACGAGCGCGGGGCCGAGGGGCTGGGCGACGAGGTTGGCGTTGCCCAGCTCGAGCAGCTGGGTGACCAGGATCCCGGCGTTGCGCCGGGCCTGGTCCAGGGAGGCGAGCCCCCCGGGCACCCCGTCGGGCACGTGGAAACCCCAGTGACGCATCAGCCGCGTGAGCCCGTAGGCGGTCGTCACCGCGACGGCCACCAGCGCCACCGCCCACCCCGCCAGCACCGCCTCGCGCCGGCCGCGCCGCAGCGCCAGGAGAAGCAGCGGAGCCACGAGGAAGGGCACCACGCCAACGAGTCCGACCAGCAGGTCCGAGGCCAGGGTGATCCCCGTGACCGCGCCGCCGACAGCCGCTCCCAGGCCCAGGCTCGCCGCGCGGTGATCCGACCGGCCGTGGGCCATGACCAGCAGGGCGGCGAGCAGCGCGATGTCGAACTGCGTAAGGCCGTGGTCGTTCTGGCCGACCAGCACCTCGAGCAGCACCGGCGCGGCGCATACCGAGATCGCCAGCGTCATCACCCCCGCCCACGCCCCTGCCAGCCGCGCCGTGGCGTAGGCGAGGAGGGCCGCGCCGGCGAGCGACATCAGCGATGGCGCCACCAGCCATGCCTCGCGGTGACCCGGGAGGGTGGCGGTCAGGACCTCGAAGCCGACCGTCGCCAGCGAGGACTGGCCGGACCCGGAGGCGGTCAGCACGCGCCCGCCCGGGAGCCGTGCCCAGGACTCGGCGAGCACCATCGACGCGGAGAAATCGCTGGTCCAGTGCAGCTGGGACAGGATCGCCGGCAGGTCGACGGCCATGACGACGAGGTATGCCACCGCGGGGAGCAGTGGCAGCCACGGCAGCCAGGCCCACGGCCCGCCCGCCGCCCTCCCGCCTGGTGCCGCGCCGGTTGCCAGCTGGTCGCCTACGCGGAGGGCTCGGGCAGGTCGACGTGACCGATGAGCTGCTCGCCCCCATCGGGCTCGCCGGCCAGCTGGTAGCCCAGGCTGCGATACAGGGCCACCGCCGAGGCGTTGTCGGGGTAGACCCTGAGCCGCACCCGCCGGGCGCCGTGGGCGGCGGCCGCATCGTGGAGGGCGCTCATCAGAACGCGGCTGACGCCGCGACCCCGCGCGTCGGGGTGCACCGCGATCCCCAGGCTGGGCACCTCGTAACCCTCGTCCCAGCCCCGCAGCATTCCGTAGGCGACGAAGCGCCCCTCGTCCTCGACCACCATGTACACATCCTGCCCTCGGTACGAGTCGCAGAGGTCGCGGGCGTGCTCCGCGGTCAGCGGGTGGGGGTGGAAGTGGCGCTCGTCACCGGCGGCGACCAGGGCGGCGAAGAGGTCGGCCAGGGCGGCACCGTCGCCGGGCGAGAGGTGCCGGGTCTCCAGGCTCACCTCTGCTGCTGGCGAACCGCCTCGGCGACCCGGTCGACGTCCGCGTCGGTCATCTGCGTGTAGGTCGGGAGGTTGAGACCCGCGGCACTGATCCTCTCTGTGTGGGGCAGCGCCTCGCCGCGGGCGCGCGACTCCTCGCGGAAGGGCGGCAGCTGGTGCAGCGGGATGAAGAACGGGCGCGTGTCGATGCCGGCCTCGGCCAGCGCCGCCGCCAGCTCGTCGCGGTCGCGGCCGAACGCGCCGGCGTCGACGGTGGCGCAGAAGAGCCAGGGCGAGGGCTCGGCCCAGTCGGCCACCGGCTGCAGCCCTATCCCCGGGACGCCATCGAGGGCGGCGGCATAGCGCGCAAAGATCTCCCGTCGGCGGGCGAGAATCGCCTCGCGGCGCTCCAGCTGGGCGCAGAGGATGGCGCACGCGACGTTGGTGAGCCGGAAGTTGTAGCCGGTGACGGGGAAGTAGTAGCGCCGCTGGGGGTCCATCCCCTGGCCGCGCAGCGTGCGGATGCGGGTCTCGAGCTGGCCGTCACCGACCGTCAGGGCGCCGCCCTCGCCACAGGTGAAGACCTTGTTCCCGTAGAAGGAGAACGTGCTCAACGCCGCCAGGCTGCCGACGGGGCGGCCGCGGTAGCGGGCGAGGTGGGCCTCGGCGGCGTCCTCCACCACCCACAGGCCGTGCACCCCGGCGACGTGGTTGATCGCGTCCATGTCGGCCGGGTGCCCGTAGTTGTGGACCGCGATGATGCCGCGTGTGCGCCGGGTGATGGCCGCTTCGATGAGCCCGGGGTCCATGCACCACGTCGCAGGGTCGACGTCGACGAAGACCGGCTCGGCGCCGACGTAGCGGACGGCGTTGGCCGCCGCGACGTAGGTCAGCGACGGCACCAGCACCTCGTCGCCCGCGCGCACGTCCAGCGCCAGCAGCGCCAGGTGGAGGGCGATCGTCCCATTGCCAACGGCCACCGCCGCGCCCGCGCCGCAGAGCTCCGCCCACTCCTTCTCGAAGCGGGAGACGAAGGGGCCGGTCGACGAGATCCAAGAGCTGCGGATCGCCTCGACGACGTAGGCCTCCTCGTTGCCGGAGAGGTCGGCGCCGGCGACGGGGATGGGGTTGTCGGGCATCAGGCGACTCCCTCGACCTTGCTTGCGTCCATGGCTGCGGTGAAGGCTCTCACATATCCCGCGGCCGTGGCCTCCCAGTTGAACGCGACCTCCACGCCGGCGCGGGCGCGGGCGGCGCGGGTCTCGGTGGCGGCGCGGTCGTCCTCCAGCTGGTGCGCCGCCGCCGCCAGGTCTCCGGGCGACAGGGGGTCGAAGGTCAGCGCGACATCCCCGCCCACCCGGCGCAGGTCCTCGCGCAGCGGGGGCACGTCGGAGCAGATCACGGGACAGCCCATGCGCATCGCCTCGCGCACGGGGAAGCTGCCCGCCTCGTAGAGGGTCGGCATCACCAGTGCCGCGGCGCGGGCGTACAGCATCTCCAGCTCGACGTCGCTGACGTGGCCGAGGCCCACGAAGTCGCGGCCGTGCTCGAGGCCCAGGCGGTCGGCGAGGTGGATCATGTGTCGCGAGTAGGGGTCGTGGGCCTCCGCCATCGAGGCGAGCTGGGGGCTGTTGGGCCCGACCAGCACGACCTTCAGCGATGACCCCGCGTCGCGCAGGAGGGCGACCGCCTCCAGCAGCACTGCCTGGTTCTTGTGCGGCGACAGCCAGCCGACCGTCAGGAGGTAGCTCGGCGGGACACCACGGCTGGCGGCGAACGCCTCCCACTCGGCGGCGGTGCCCTGGCGAGGGGCGGCGGGGATCCCCAGGGGGACCACGCGGGCGCGGCCGGCCGCGCCGGGCGCGTACGCCGCCAGCTCGCTGAGGATGAAGTCGCTCGACACCACCGGCACGGCGCAGGCCTCCAGCCAGTCGGGGAGGTTGGTGTCGATGCGACGGCGCATGTCCGGGCTCCAGCTCTCGAAGCGTTTGTGGTTGAAGTCGTGGAACGTGGCGACCATCGGCACCGCCAGCCGGGGGCAGGCGGCGACGTATGGGTTGGGGAAGTAGGCCAGGTCGGCGGGATGGCGCACCAGCATCGTCTCGATCCAATCGCGGAACACCTCGGAGCCACCGCCGCCGCTGGCGTCGCCCTCGAGGATCGGCCTCAGGCGCGGGTGGCGGAGATGCTCGGGCCAGGACGTCGGCGTGCCGTGGAAGTCGATCGCGGGGAGCAGCACCGTGACCTCCCAGTCCTCCGCCCCGGCGGCCTGGGGCAGCGCCTCAGCGAGGCTGAAGAGGAACGTCCCCAGCCCGGTGGCGGCGCCGGCGTAGGAGACCAGCGAGATCCGCGTCGCGTCAGCCACCGCCGGCCATCGCCCGCGCGAACGCGCCGAAGTACTGGTGCCCGGCCAGCGACCAGGAGAAGCGGCGCGGCACCTCCGCAGCGCTCGCCTCCAGCCGCGCCCGGGCCGCCGGGTCGCGCCGCGGCAGCCGCTCCAGCGCCGCGGCCAGGGCGATGGGCTCGTCGGGGTCGAACAGCTCGGCCGCGGCACCCACCACCTCGAGGGTCTCGACCAGCGGCGGGATGTCCGAGCAAGCCACCGGGCAGCCCAGGCTGACCGCCTCCAGGGTGGGGAAGCCAAAGCCCTCGTACTGGGTGGGCATCACAAGCGCCGCGGCGTGGCAGTAAAGCAGCTCGAGCTCGCGGTCCCCCACCCCACCGAGGCCGGTGAAGTCGACGCCGTGGCGCAGGCCGAGGCGCTCGGCGACCCAGGCCAGGTGGCGCACGTAGGGGGCCTCGGCGGTGTCGGGGTCCTGCAGCTGGCCCCCGTTCGGCCCGGCCAGGTAGAGGTGGGTGGCCACCCCGTGCTCACGGGCCATCGCCAGCGCCTCCATCAGCACTGCCTGGTTCTTGTGCGGGGCGATCCAGCCGACGTTGAGCCAGTACGGCTCGCGGATCCCGCGCGCGGCGACCAGGGCCTCCCACTCGCCGGGGGCCTCGGTGCGCTGGGCGGGGCGGACGCCCGGGGGGGCCACCGTCACGCTGCCCGCCGCGGGCCAGTAGCTGGCCAGCTCGCCTGCTGTGAAGGCGGTCGACACCACCGGCTCACAGCGCTCCAGCCAGGCGGGCACGGTGGCCTCCATCACCGCCCGGCTGGGGGCGTCAAGGGTGCCGAAACGCTTGAAGTTGAAGTCATAGAAAGTGGCCACCAGTGGCACCC
>JAXDLV010000070.1:0-10004 GCA_034666445.1 Chloroflexota bacterium
GACATTGTCGACCTGCAGCGCCTCGCCGCCGACGCCCGCCCGGGCGAGCTGGTGGTGGGCTCGCGCTGGCTCGACGCATCCCTGCAGCGCGTCCCCCAGCCGTTCACCCGGCGCCTGGCAAGCCGCACATTCAACCGCATCGTCCGGGGGCTGCTCGACCTCGACATCACCGACACCCAATGCGCCGCCAAGGCGATGCGTGTCAGCGACATCCCACACGTCATCGGCCGCATCACGGCCACCGGTTTCAGCTTCGATGTCGACCTGCTGATGGCCGCCCGCGAGGCGGGCATGGACATCTTCGAGGAGGCGATCCCCTGGAGCGACGTCGACGGCAGCACGGTCAGCCTGCGGGGCGCGGTGCCGGCGATGCTGTCCGAGGTCGCCGCGATCCGGCGCAAGTACCGCGTCGGCGTGGCCGTCAGCGCCGCAGCGGCCCTGCCCGTCCTGCCGGAGCCGGGCCAGCCGCTGATCGACCACCCGATCGCGGACCCGGTCCTCGAGGGCCACCAGAAGGTCTGGATCCTCGCCGGCCTCGCGGTCCTGGTGGCTAGCCTGGTGCTGGCCCCGCTGACCGCGGCGATCGTGCTGAACGCCGTGCTGCTCGGCTTCTACCTGGTGACCAACCTCTTCAAGCTGCTGCTGCTGCACCGCTCCCTGGACAAGCCGCGCGAGATCGTGGTCAGCCCCGCGCAGCTCGAGGAGCTCGACCGCGACAGCCTCCCCGTGTACACGATCCTGGTCCCGGTTTACGGCGAGGCGGCGGTGCTGCCCCAGCTGGTTGAGGGCATCAACCGGCTCGACTACCCGGCGGAGAAGCTGGACGTCAAGATCCTGCTGGAGGGCGACGACTACGAGACGATCAACGCCGCCCAGGCGCTGTCGGTGCCGGACCACTTCGAGTTCCTCACCGTGCCCGATGTTGGCCCCCGGGGCAAGCCGCGCGCCTGCAACCACGGCCTGACCCGCGCCCGCGGCGAGTTCCTGGTGATCTTCGACGCCGAGGACCGGCCCGACCCCGACCAGCTGCTGAAGTCGGTCTGGACGTTCCGCCACTCCGCGCCAGAGCTGATCTGCCTGCAGGCCAAGCTGAACTACTTCAACCGCAACCAGAACCTGCTGACCCGCTGGTTCACGGCGGAGTACTCCACCTGGTTCGACCTGCTCCTCCCGGGCCTCTACTCGCTGGACGTGGCGATCCCGCTGGGGGGGACCTCCAACCACTTCAACACCCAGCGCCTGCGCGATATCGGCGCCTGGGACGCCTACAACGTCACCGAGGACGCCGACCTCGGCCTGCGCATCTACAGCGCCGGCATGAAGACCGCGGTGCTCGACTCGACGACCTACGAGGAGGCCAACAGCCGGCCCTACAACTGGATCCGGCAGCGCAGCCGTTGGACCAAGGGCTACCTGCAGACCTACCTCGTCCACATGCGCCACCCGATGCGGCTGCACCGGCAGCTGGGCACCCGGGCGTTCGTCGTGTTCCACCTGTTCCTGGGCGGCAACGTCTTCACCCTGCTGGTCAACCCGGTCTACTGGGTGCTGACCGCCGTCTGGTTCGCCACCCACGCCGGGGTGATCATGTCGATCTTCCCGGGGCCGATCCTGTATGCGGGGACGCTCGGGCTGTTCCTCGGCAACTTTGTGTTCATGCTCGCCGCGATCGGGGGCTGCATCAAGCGGCGCAACTACGAGGACGTCAAGTGGGCTGTCCTCACACCGGCGTACTGGGTGCTGATGTCGATCGCCGCCTGGAAGGGCTTCCTACAGCTGTTCTACAGGCCCTTCTACTGGGAGAAGACGATCCACGGTCACTACCTGTACCACGAGGAGCACCGCGTGCCGGCCGAGGCCGGGGCCCTGGCCAGGGTGGGCGCAAGCGAAGCGCCGGTGTCGGGCCTGGTGCCGGCGCCGGTGTCCATCCCCGTCCCGATGATGGCCTCGGCGGCGACGACGTACATGACGTCCGGCGGCGGCGCCGCCCCGGGACTGGCGATGGATGCCGCATCGACGTCGTCAATCGCCGGCGGTCCCGTCATGGCGTCTGCCCCTGAGCCCTCCGAGGCCCCCGGGGCAGCATTCCCGGTGGACAGCTGATGGGCGTCGCCAACCCGGTGGCGGAGGGCCGCAGGCGCCTCCTCCGCCGGTCAGAGCCGCACACCGCGCGGTGGTGGAGTGTCACCCGCGCTCGCCGCGCCGTGGCCGTGGTGACCGCGCCCATGCTGGTGGTGACGGTGTCGACGTGCCTCGCCCTAGCCGGGACGATCTGGGCGTACCTGAGCGGGTCGATGACGCTCTACGGTGATGCCCGCGCCCACCTCAACGTCGCCCGCCACGTCACCGACGGCCTCACCCCCGGGCTGGCCCAGCTCGGTAGCGTGTGGCTGCCGCTGCCCCACCTGCTGATGATGCCGCTGGTCGCCATCGACCCCCTCTGGCACAGCGGCCTGGCGGGGGCGATCGTCGGCGGGGTCTGCTTCGTGTACGCCTCGGTTCGCATGTACGGCCTGGCCCGGTACTGGACCGGGAGCCGGCTGGCCGGCTGGGCGGCGTTCGCCCTCTTCGCGGGCAGCCTCAACCTCCTGTACATCCAGACGACCGCCCTGACCGAGCCGGTCCTCATCGCCCTGATGGTGGGCATGGCCTACCACATGGCGCGCTGGCTCCGCGAGATGGGCCACCGCGACCTCGCCATGGCGGCGCTCTTCGCGTTCTGCGCCAGCCTCAGCCGCTACGACGGCTGGGTGCTCCTGCCGGCGGGACTGGCCATCGTCATGCTCTGGACCTGGACCCACGAGCGCCGCGCCTACGCCACCCAGGCCAACGCCATCATCTTCGGTGTCCTGAGCGGCTACGGCATCGTGCTCTGGCTGCTCTACAACCTGATCATCTTCTCGGACCCGCTGTTCTTCATCCACAGCGGGGCCAGCGCCCAGGCCCAGCAGGTCTCGCTGGCCCACGCGGGGATGCTGGCCACCAAGGGCAACCTGTTCGAGAGCCTGGTGGTCTACGGGTGGGCCATGATCGACGTCGTCGGCCTGCCGCTGCTGGCGCTGGGGGCGCTGGGATCGCTGGTCCTCCTGCTTCGCGGCCACCGCGACCGCTGGGCCAGCGTGCTGCTGCTGGGCCTGCTGGCCAGCCCGGTGGCCTTCGAGATCGTCTCCCTGTGGACCGGGCAGAGCACCGTTCGGGTGCCGGAGCGGGCGCCGTTTGAGATGTGGAACCTGCGCTACGGGCTGATGGCCCTGCCGCTGTTCGCCTTCGCGGCGGGCACCCTGGCGCGGCGCTGGAAGCCACCGCTGGCACTGCCTGTTGTCGGCGTCGCGATCCTGGCCGCGGTGACACTCAACCTCGCGACCGTGCCGATGACGCTGGTCGACGGCCGCTCCGGCATCTCCAGCGCCACCGCGGGCCGGCCCGAGGCGGCCGCGATGTACCTGGGCGCCCACTACGGCGGCGGCCGGGTCCTGGCGGACGACACCACGTCGTCGCCACTGATTTATGCCTCAGGGCTCAACCTGCGCGAGTTCGTGACCGTGGGCTTCAAGCCCTACTACGCAAACGCCATTGAGGACCCATCGGCTAATGTCCGCTGGGTCGTGGCTGTCCCGGGGGACGACGTTTTCCACGACATGGAGGCCCACCCGGAGCGCTTTGCGGCGTTCCACCTGGTCCTCACCGACGGAGACATCCACCTCTACCAACGGGATTAAGCCTTCTTGAATAAGGTCCACGCCCGGTGGGCGCGGCTTTGCTGCGCGCTGCTGGCTGCCTGTCTGCTGCTGGTCGCGGCACCGCCCGGGGGGGCGCGGGCGGCGACCGGTGATTGGCCCACGTACCTCGGCGACGACGCCCGCTCGGGCGCCAACGCCGGGGAGAGCACGCTTGCGCCCGGGAACGCCGTCGGCCTTGGGCTGCGCTGGACGTTCGCCACCGGGGGGGTGATCGCGGCGTCCGCCGCGGTCGTCGACGGGGTGGTCTACGTGGGATCCTGGGATGGGTACGAGTACGCGCTGGACGCCGCCACCGGGGCTCTCAGATGGAAGACCTTCCTCGGCGTCACCACCGGCGGCTCGGGCTGCAGCAATCCCCACGCGGCGGGCATCTCCTCCGCGGCCACCGTGACCGGCGGCGTGGTCTACGTGGGCGGCGGCGACGCCTACTGGTACGCCCTTGACGCGGGCACCGGCGCCGTGCTCTGGAAGGTGTTCGCGGGTGACAACAGCGCTGCCAGCGGCCACTACAACTGGGCCAGCCCGCTTATCCACGACGGCTACGCGTACGTGGGGGTTTCGAGCCTTGGCGACTGCCCGCTGGTCCAGGGCCAGCTGCTGCAGGTCAGCCTCAGCAGCCATGCCGTCGTCAACACGTTCAACTTCGCGCCCAACGGCCAGGTCGGCGGGGGGATCTGGACCAGCCCGGCGCTCGACACCGCCAGCAACAGCATCCTGCTGACCACCGGCACCCGCGCCGGCACCCAGCCCCTGTCCCAGGCGGTGGTCTCACTCGATGCGACCAGCCTGGCCCTGAAGGGCGCCTGGACCCTGCCCCACGAGCAGGAGGTGGTCGACTCCGACTGGGGAACCACGCCCCTGCTCAGCAGCGGCGGGGGCAAGAACCTGGTCACGGCCGTGAACAAGAACGGGTACGCCTACACGTTCGACCGCGACAACATCAACGCCGGGCCGCTATGGCGCACCCAGACGGCGGTGGGCGGCGACTGCCCGACGTGTGGCGACGGCACCGTCAGCTCGGGGGCGACCGCCAACGGCCTGCTCTTCCTGGGCGGCGGCAACCAGGTGATCAACGGCCGCGGGTGGCAGGGGGCGGTGCAGGCCCTCGACCCGGCGACCGGCGCGTTCGTCTGGCAGCACGGGACGAGCAGCCCCGTGGTGGCGGCGATGGCCTACGCCAACGGCCTCATCTTCGACGGCGCCGGGGCGACTCTGGAGGTGCTCGATGCCACCAACGGCACCCGCCTCTACAGCTACCGGACGGGGGCCACGATCTACGGCTCGCCGGCGGTGGCGGGCGGCCAGGTCTACGCCGGGTCGGTCGACGGCAGGCTCTATGCGTTCGGGCTGCAGCCGCCGCCACCCCCACCGTCCGACCCGGGCTGCCAACCGGGCTTCACCTGCCAGGACATCGGCGGCGGCCCCCCGGGGACCGAGTCCTTCAGCGGCGGCAGCTACAGCATCACCTCGAGCGGCGCTGGCGCAGGCGGCACGTCCGACCAGGTTCGCTACATCTCGCAGGCGTGGGCAGGTGACGGTGAGGTAACCGCCCGCGTCGCCTCCCTGCCTGGCGCAGCCGGCGCTGCTGCCGCACAGGCGGGGTTGATGGTGCGGCAGCGCTCCGACGCGGGCTCGCCCTACTACGCCGTCCTCCTCAACGGCGCCAACCAGCTCGTGGTCCAGCACCGGGCCGCGTTCGGGGGGGCAACTACGGTCGACAGCACCGTCGCCGGCACCGCGCCGCCGCGATACCTGAAGGTGCAGCGTTCCGGTGACACGTTCCAGGCCTCCACCTCCACCGACGGCGTGACCTACACCCTGGTGCCGGGCGCCACGGTCCAGGTCCCGCTGCCGGCCACCGCGATGTACGGTGTGGCCGCCGCGTCGGGGACGGCGGGGTCACCGGGCACCGCCACGGTCGACCATGTCGTCATTGGCGCCCTCGGCGCCGCGGCCCAGTCGCCGCCGCCGGCGTCGCCCTGTCCGGCGTCATGGACCTGCGCCGACATCGGCAACCCCGCGGTGATCGGCAACCAGTCGGCAAGCGGCGCGACATGGAACGTACAGGGGGCGGGCAACGAGATCAGCAACTACGCCGACCAGGGCCACTTCGTCTGGCAGTCGCTCGCCGGCGACGGCACCATCAGCGGCCGGGTCACCGCCTTCAGCTCCTCGGACGGCAACGCCCGGGCGGGCCTGATGATGCGGCAGGATGCGTCGGGCACCGCCGCCGAGTACGGCGCCTTCGCGCTCCCGGGCGGCAACCTCGCCGTCCAGTACCGGCCCGCCGACGGCCTCCGCACCTACCGCCTGGTGACGGTGGCGCAGACGATGCCCGTGTACATCGAGGTGGCCCGCAACGGAAACACGTACAGCACCTTCAGCTCGACGGACGGGGCGAGCTATGCGTTCGTGCCGGGCTCGACCATCAGCATCGGGACGGCGGGGTCGGTCCTGGCCGGCGCGGCCGTGTCGTCCCACAACGCGGGGGCGCTGGCATCGGCAACCTTCGAGGACGTCGCCACGGGTACCAACCCACCGCCGGTCCCCAGCACGTGCGAGCAGGACTGGACCTGCGAGGACATCGGTAACCCCCTTCCGGCGGGCACGGACTCGGTTACCGACGGGACGTGGACCGTGCTTGGCGGTGGCAACGACATCTGGGGCACCGGCGACCAGTTCCGCTTCGAGCACCAGCCGCTGGCCGGCAACGGCGCGGCGACCGCGAGGGTCATCTCCCAGGGCAACACCAGCTCCTGGGCCAAGGCCGGGGTGATGTTGCGGCAGAGCAGCGACCCCGGGGCGGCCTTTTACGCCGCCCTGGTGACCCCCGGCAACGGCGTGCAGGTCCAGTTCCGGGCGACGCAGGGAGCCGCCGCGCAGAGCGCCGCCAGCGTGGGGAAGTCCACGCCGGTATACGTCCAGGTCAGCCGCACCGGCAGCAGCTTCACCGCCTATACGTCCGCGGACGGCACCACCTGGACGGCGGTGCCGGGGTCGACCAGGACTCTTGGCAACCTGACCGGCACGCTCCTGGGCGGCCTCGCCGTCACGTCGCACAACAACCTCGCCACCAGCTCGGTCACGTTTGACACCGTGGGTGTGGTCGACGCCAGCCCCAATCCCACTCCCGTGGTGTGCGCGTCGCCGTGGACCTGTGGGGACATCGGCGGCCCCACCCCGCCGGGGACGCAGAACCTCAACCCGACGGCCGGTACCGTGACCGGTGGCGGGGGCGACATCTGGATGAACAGCGACCAGTTCCGGATGGCGTGGCAGTCGCTGCCCGGCGACGGCACGCTCAGCGCCCGCGTCGTCAGCCAGGGCAACACCAACGCCTGGGCCAAGGCCGGGCTCATGCTCCGCGCCGGGACCGCCGCAGGCGCGGTCGAGTACTCCCTGCTGACCACGCCGGGCAACGGGACCGTGGTCCAGGTGCGCAGGACCACCGGCGGCAGCACCACCAAGCTGGCGGCCGTCAGCGGCGCGGCCCCGGCCTGGCTGCGCGTCTCCCGGTCGGGCACGACGTTCACCGCCTACACGTCGACCAACGGGACGGCGTGGACCCTGGTGCCGGGGTCGAGCACCTCCCTGCCGGCCGGCGGCACGATGCTTGCCGGCCTGGCGGTCACCTCCCACAACACCGGCGCCCTCAGCACCACCAGCTTCGAGTCGGTGAGCCTCGTCGGGCCTGGGCCGGCGTGCCCCAGCGGCTGGACGTGCGCCGACATCGGCGGGGCCACCCCGGCGGGCAGCCAGTGGACCTCGTCGGACGGGCTGACGTGGACCGTCAACGGCGGCGGCGGCGACATCTGGATGGCCTCCGACCAGTTCCGCTACGTGTCCCACGACCTCGCCGCCGACGGCGGGGTGAGCGCGCGGGTCGTGAGCCAGGCCAACACCAACGCCTGGGCCAAGGCTGGCGTCATGATCCGCCAGTCGGCCGACCCGGGGGCGCCCGAGTACTCCGCCCTGGTGACCCCGGCGAACGGGATCACGATCCAGTACCGCACCGCGCAGGGAGGGACCACGGTGCAGAAGGCATCCCGGGCCGGCACCGCGCCGGCATACCTCAGGGTGCTCCGCGCCGGCGGGTCGTTCTCGGCCTACACCTCACCCGACGGCGTCAGCTGGACTCTCGTGGCGGGGTCGACGGTGAATGTCGGCATCAGCGGCGCGGCGCTCGCCGGGGTGGCCGTGACGTCGCATAACACCTCAAGCGTGTGTACGACAGTGTTCGACAGCGTCGCCCTGGTCTAGCCTTTGATCGTGGGGGGCAGCTGGGCGGACCGCAACCTGGGGCGGGTCCTGGTCGCGTCCGGCGTGCTGCTGATTCTGCTCGGCACGGTTGCCCTGTCCGGGCGGTTGCCCGGCCCGCCGGGGGCCAGCGGCGGCATCCTGGGCGCGACGACGGGCGCCACCGGCGGCCCGCCGTCGCCGCCGCCGGACCCCGCAGCCGACCGCCGGGTCAAGGTCTGCGGTCAGTCCCTCTGCCTCGGCGACCAGTCGTGGTTCCTGTACGGCGCATCCGTCTACGAGGCGACCCACCCGCCACTCTCCGGCATCGACAACCCCGATGCCACCGTGGCGCTGGCGGCGAAGGCGCGGCTCAACACGATCCGGCTGGTCAACTTCTATGACAGCAACCACGGGGACGCTGCGCGGGAGCCCTTCTCCGAGGAGGCGTGGAAGAAGGTCGACGTCATGATCGCCCGCGCGGCCACGGCGAAGATGCACGTCCTCCTGGACCTCTCGGATTACCGCAACATCCTCTGGAACAGCTGCATCGACCCGTACGCGGCCGACTGGCGGCGCCTCATCGAGTTCGTGGCCACCCGGCGCAACACCGTCACCGGCGAGGTCTACGGGGGCGACCCCGCGATCGCGCTGGTCGGCCTCGCCGGCGAGCCCCAGAAACCCGGGCGCTACGACTACACCGCCCGGGTCACGGGAAAGCCGTGCACCCTCACGTATTCCGGCGAAGAGCTGACCGACTTCTACCGTCGCACGCTGGGGCAATGGGCGGCGACGGCGCAGTGGGTGCCGGCCCACACCGGCGGTTTGGGCTACCTCAACTTCAACTCCGGGATCGACTGGAAGGCGATCTTCTCGCTGTCGGAGAACGCGGTCTGCGGGATCAAGACCTACGGCGGCATGATCGACTTCCTCAGCACCGGCGCCGCCTTCTGCCACGAGCTGGGCAAGCCCCTTGTCGACGAGGAGTTCGGGTGGCAGCAGACCATGCCCGACGACCAGCGCGCCAGGCTCTTCAGCCAGACCTTCGATCGCCTGCACCGCAGCGGCGCCGCGGGGGCGGCCTTCTGGAACCTTGGCTATGAGATGAAGCCCGAGAGCTACGAGGTCAACCCCGACACCCCGCGCGCCTTCGCGGCCGTGCAGGAGGCGTCCCCGGGCCCGTAGACCGCCGGGGGCGGCAACCGCGGGGCGGCGCGGCGGGCGCGGGGATGGCGGCCAATAGAGTTCTGGGACGGATGGAACGCCTGAGCCTGCGCGAGGTCCTGGCGGCGGTGGCGCCGCTGGCAGTGGCGGTCTTCGCTTTCGGCGCGACCTTCGGAGTGGTCGCCCTGCGATCGGGCACCCCTTCCGAGATGGCACTGGCCACGTCGGCCCTGGTCTTCGCCGGCTCTGCCCAGTTCGCGGTGCTGGCAGCGCTCGGCGGCGGCGCCGGCCTGGCGGGCGCGGCGCTCACCGGGATCCTCCTCAACATCCGCTACCTCGCCACCGGCGCCGCCGCCGGGCCGCGGCTGCCCGGCAACCCCGTCGTGCGCTTCGTCCTCAGCCAGCTGGTGATCGACGAGAGCTACGCCATCGGCGTTCGCGGCAGCTCGGATGGCCTGCCCGAGCCGCGGGCAACGCTGGTGACCGGCCTGGTGCTGTGGCTGTCGTGGGTCGCCGGCACCGCGCTGGGCGTGCTCACCGGGCCACTGCTGGGGCCGCCGGAACAGCTTGGCCTCGACGCCGCCTTCCCGGCGCTGTTCATCGCGCTCCTGGTGCCACTGCTGCGACGCCCGCACGCGCCCCGGGTGGCCGCGGCCGCCGCGGCCGTGACGGTCGCCACCGCGCCGCTGCTGCCCGCGGGCCTGCCGCTGGCCCTGGCCGCGCTGGTGGGGATGCTGCTGCGATGACGTGGCCGCTGGTGACGGCGCTGGTGGCGGGGACCTGGATCGTACGGGGCGCAGGGGCCGTCATGCCCGGCATCGCCCTGCGCTTCGAGGCCCGGCTGCAGCTGCTTGCGCCCCGTAC
>JAXDLV010000071.1:0-4067 GCA_034666445.1 Chloroflexota bacterium
CGCCACCCCAGCCGTCCAGGGTGTAGCCGGCGACGCCCCCGGAGCACGCGCTCAGCACCACCCCTCGCGCGATGTTCCAGCCGGGCCAGTAGGCGTGGCCGCCGTCGGCGACGGGTGGCGCATTACCGAAGCGGTGCAGCCCGCCCCAGCCGTCGAGGGTGTAGCCGCCGGCGCCGCCGGGGCAGACCGCGATACCGCGAGCGATGTCCCAGCCCGGCCAGTAGCCGCTGGCGACCGCAGGCGCGGCCGCACCGAAGGCGTGGACCCCGCCCCAGCCGTCGAAGGTGTACCCGGTGGCCGCCGGCGGAGGCGGTGGCGGTGGCGGCGGGGGCCCGGCGTAGTACTGGCCGACGACCTGGCGCAAGAAGCCGCCATCGTCGTCGGCCACCGTCGCGGCGTGGGTATTGCAGGCGTTGCAGCCGCCGCCGCTGTCGGAGGTCGGGGCGCCGTTGTTGTTGGTGACGCCGTCCCCGGTGGCGTCACCGGCCTGCGTGGTACAGGAGTTGCCGCCGCCGAACAGCACCGCGATCAGCCCGGCGCTCGCCAGGTCCGCCGCGTGGGTCAGGAAGTAGGCGGCGACGTTGTCCTGGTAGTGGCCGCAGGTGTTGTTCATGGTCAGGAAGTACTGGTTGCCCACCGGTACCTGCCAGGCGACCTGCGGCCGGCCGGTGCGCAGCTTCAGCTCCGCCACCCACGCCAGGTAGCGGTTGAAGTTCGGGGCCTTCTGGTTGGCGGGGTCCCACCAGTGGGCGCTGGTGCCGTGCGCCTCCCACCAGCCCGCGTCGTGGTCGTCGACGTCGTTGAAGACCAGGTCCCACGTGGAGCCGTACGGGTTGGAGGCGATGCCCGCGGAGTTGAGGAACGCGGCGGTGGCGTCCCCCACGGCAACGGGGCTGAGGCTGAGGTCGTGGTCGGTGGCAAGGTCGCGGCCGTTGCCCCACATCGAGGCATGGGTCGCGAGCAGCACGTTGGGCGCGTAGGTGTCGCGCAGCTTCAGCAGCGCCCACGCGAAGCCCTGGGCGGTGTTGGGAATGCCCTGCGCCTCGGCGAACCCCGAGGAGGCCACCGACGCCGCGATCGTCGACGCCGGCTGGGCCCCGTTGGCCGCGCGCTGCTCGAGGTAGCCCCAGAGGTCCGGCTCGACGTGGACGACGGCCGTCCCGCCCGCGGTGGCGGCGCGCTGCATCAGGAGCTTGAAATCGGCGTAGTAGGCGGCCATCGTGCCGGCGTTGTTGAGGTTGCTGTAGTCGCGGGCGGCCTCGTCGGCGCCGCTGGACGGGGTCGACTGGAGCAGCTCGTAGTACGTCAGCACGGGGATGTAGCCGGCCCGGTGGGAGCTGCGGATGTAGTCCAGCGCGAACTGGCCCGGCGGCAGGCTCGCGTCCTGCCACGTCTCCCAGCGGCCGGGGGTGTTCACCCCGCTGGCGAGGTACTGGTAACGGTAGCGCCAGGAGACGCCCGTGGCCTGCATCCAGGCGACGTCGTCGGGGCCGCTGGTGATCCCGAAGTGGAGGCGGTCCTGGGGCAGCGCAGCGGCGCCGGTGGCGGCGTCCGCGGCCACGGGTGCGACGACGGCCGCTGACGCCGCGACGACCAGGGTCGCAACCAGGGTGGCCAGGTGCCTTCCGGCGAGGCGAAGCATCAGTCAAATCTAGAATCGGGGCCCCGCCCGGTCAGCCCACCGGCTGCGACGATCCTGCGACGAATCGACGCCCGGTCCCCGGGGCCTGCGCAGGCTAGCTCTGGATCAGTCGCACTGAGAGGGGGCGAGCGAGGCGCAGGTGTCGGGCGAGACCGAGACCGTCTGGTCGCTGACGTTGTGCGACTGGTAGGGCCGGTTGTTGGTCCTGCTCGGGGGAAAGACCACCTCACCCTCGGTGTCGAGGTTGTCGTGAGTGGTGCACCCCACGTCGCAGACCGCCACGAGGAGTTCCGTCCCGTCGGTGAACGCCGCCGTCACCGTGTACTTCCCGATTGGGATGTCGGTCACCGGTCCCGCGGCGGCCCATGTTGTGTAGCCGCTGTGCGTCTGGCTGCCCTTGAGGGTCACCTTCCTCTTGACCACGTCGCCGCGGCTGCCATCGATCAGCTGGCTTGGCGTCAGGGTCAGCTCCACGGTGGGGTCGGCAGTGGGGACCGGGACGGCGCTGGCATTGATGCCCTGGTCGTGCGGGTCACCCAGGACGAGCTTGATCGCGCCCCCGATGTAGTCGGCGGGGTGACCCTCGTCCTTGCTCCACCAGCCGTGGCCGCTCAGCTGCCACTTGAAGTCCTTGTGGTAGCCGTCGCCGCCTTTGAAGTCCTCCAGCTTGCCGTCGCTGGGGGAGATGCCGAGGCGGTGGGTCTCGCCCTCGAAGCTGCGCTCGATCCAGGCGGCAAGCCGGTAGTTGGAGCTCTTGTCGGGGACGCTGAGGCTGTACTTGCCGTCCGCCTTCGTCACGACGTTGGTCTGGGTGAGGAAGTCCTTGCCGAGGACCTCGACGGTCGCGCCCTCCAGCGGCTTGCCTGCGGCGTCGAACACCGTCCCGCTGATCCCCCCGCCGCCGGGGACGCCCGGCACGGCCGGGCCACAGGCCGCGAGGAGCAGGAGCAGGGCGGGTCCCAGCGCGGCGACGCCATGTCGTTTCATGACAGCAGGCTATACATTCGATCCCGCTAGGCGCCGGCCCGCTGGGTGCCGGCCCGCTAGGTGCCGGCCGGCTGGGCGCCGCCCGGCCCGGCCGCCTCGGCGGCCTCGATCGCCTCCTGGGGGTAGTAGGAGTCGGCTGATTTGGCGAGCTGGTCGATCGTCGCCGGTGAGAAGCCCATCGCCTTGCCCACCTCGCGAATCGCCAGCCGGGGGCGGAAGGTGACGACGTTGGCCACCATCCCGCTGCGCTCGGCGCCGTAGGTGTCGTAGATGTACTGGATCACCTCCTCGCGGCGGCTGGAGGCGAAGTCGATGTCGATGTCGGGCGTCGACTTCTGCTCCTCGTGGAGGAAGCGTTCGAAGAGCAGGTTGTGCTCGACGGGGTCGACGCGGGTGATGCCCAGCAGGTAGGCCACGATGGAGTCCGCGGCCGACCCCCTTCCCTGCCCCGGGATGCCGTTCGCCCTGGCGTAGCGCATCAGGTCCCAGTTGATGAGGAAGAACTCGGCCAGTCCCGTCTTCTCGATCACCTCCAGCTCGGTCTGCAGCCGCCGCGCCACCGCCGAGGTCATCGGCCGGTAGCGCGCCTTCACCCCCTCCTGGCACAGCTGGTAGAGGTAGCTGAACGGGGTCTCGCCGGCGGGCACTTTGAAGCCGGGGAAGCGCTTGGAGCGGAAGTCGAGCTGGAAGGCGCAGCGGTCGGCGACCTCGACGGTGCGGTCGAGGGCCTCGAGGTACGACTGCCGGAGCCAGGGCTCGATCGCGATCGCGCTCCCAGGGCCGAGCAGCGCCTCCTCCATCTCCTCGCGGGTCTTGACGTACCGCTCGGCGTTGGGCGCCAGGTAGCCCGCGGCGTCGGCCTCGTCGAGGCTGCCCCGCTCCCGGACCGCGACCAGCACGTCCTGCAGGGGCTTGTCGTCGGGAACCAGCATGTGGACGTCGTTGGTGGCGACGCAGTCGATGCCGAGCCGGCGGCCGGCGCCGGCCAGCTCGGCCGTGAGCCAGGGGTCGGCGGGCAGCAGGTGGGCCTGCAGCTCGAGCAGGAAGTCGTCGGCGCCGAACAGCTCGCGCAGCCGCGCCGCCACCGCCAGCGCCTCGTCGTGGCGGCCGGCGCGCAGCAGCCGCGGCACCAGCCCCATCCGCTTGCAGCCCGACAGCGCCACCAGGCCGCGGGCGTGCTCCGCCAGCAGGTCCCACGAGGCCGCGGTGTGGCCCTTGCGGTCGGTGCCGGCGAGGTTGGCGCGGCTGAGCATGCGGCAGAGGTTGCTGAAGCCCTCGCCGTCACGGACCAGCAAGGTGAGGTGGTGGCGGCCCTGCTGGCGTTTGCGGGCTGCGGCCGTCTCGCGGCGGTCGACCAGCAGCTCCGGCTCGGGGGTATGGACGCCCGGGAGCGCCTCCACCGTCAGCTCGCAGCCGACCAGGGGACGGAGGCCGACCC
>JAXDLV010000072.1:0-5117 GCA_034666445.1 Chloroflexota bacterium
CAATCGCGTGCTACCCGGTCTCGGCCCGCGAGGGCACGGGGCTCGACGAGATGCTCGACGGCTTGGCCCGCGCCGCGGCGGAGGCGGCGGCCCCCGCCGCGCCAGTGCTGCGGGTGTACCGGCCGGAGCCCGTCGGCGGCAGGATCAGGGTGCAGCGCCAGGGCGACGCTTTCCATGTGACCAGCCGCCGGGTCACCTCGATCGTCGCCCGCACCGACCTGGCCAACCCCGACGCCCTCATCCACATGCGCTCCCAGCTGGCGGCGAGCGGGCTGCGCGAGGCGCTGGTCGAGGCCGGCGCCCAGGCCGGCGATACAGTGGTGGTGGGAGAGGACGAGTTCCTCTTCGACCCGGAGCTCTGACGATGCGCCTCATGGGTGTGTTCGGGGGAACGTTCGACCCGATCCACAACGGCCACGTCGCCGTGGTCAACGAGTGCGCCGACCGCCTCGGCCTCGAGCGCGTGATGGTGATCCCTGCGGGGCGGCCACCCCACCGCGTGCCGCCGGTGGCCTCGCCCGAGGACCGCATGGCGATGGTCCGCCTCGCGCTCGACGGCAGCTACCGCCTGGTGGCCAGCGACATCGAGGTCGGCCGCGAAGGCCCCTCCTACTCGGTGCAGACGCTGCGAGGCCTCAAGGTGGTCTTCGCCGAGCACCTGCTGGTCCTCCTGCTGGGCTGGGACGCCGCCCTGGAGTTCGGCACCTGGCAGGACGCCGGGGAGATCGGCGACCTCGCCAAGGTGGCGGTCTTCAACCGGGCCGGCAGCCCCCCGGTGACCGCCGCCGAGATCGAAAAGGCGGGCCTCCCGGCGGGAACGTGGCCGGTTACGGTGGACTCGCCACCGATCAAGGGCGCCGATATACGGCGCCGTCTCAGGGCCGGCGGAGACGTCTCCGCGGACGTACCGCCGTCCGTGCTGGCCTACATCGACGAGCGCGGTCTCTACCGGGACTGAGGCCGGGGGTTGTCACGCTCCGCAAAACGCGGTGCTAGATTGGGGTCCAGATAACCGTTCGCTGGGTGGGATGTAGATGAGGCGTAGAGCATGCTGAGTAGGGTGATCGGCCGTCGTTCAATCCTTGGCCTGGCCGCGGGAATCGTGCTGGCGGCGGCGCTGCTCACCGCTCCCCCGGGCGCCAGCGCGGTGTCCGCCCCGGCATACGAGATCCACAAGGTCGGGGAGTACGGTGGCGAGCCCTCGATCTGGGCCGACGGCCGCGGCATTCTCTGGTCGACCTACCTCAACGGCGACCCCAACATCTACCGCTCAACCGACCACGGCACCACCTGGGTGCCGGTCACCACCGCCGACTCCTCGACCGGTGACGACTGCGTCGTCACCGACCAGACCAACGACGGTATCTACTGGTGCAACCTCGCCGGCAGCCAGGCCCTCCACCCGCTCGAGGGCGACGTGTGGAAGTCGGTCGACGGCGGCCAGTCATGGACCTATGGCGAGGGCAACGTAAGCAACCTGGGCGGCCTCAACGCGCTGGGCACCAGCAGCAACATCTTCGGCGTCGACCGCCAGTGGGTGGACACGTACATCGCGCCCGGGGGGACCACCGAGACGGGCACCGCCTACTTCTTCTACCACGACTTCAGCCTGCAATCGAACGTCTACGTCAACGTCTCGCACGACGGCGGCGCGACGTGGGCGGCGCCGATCAACCTGATGACCAGCTTCGATCCCGCCGCCCCCGACACCGTGGCGGTCGAGACCGCCTCGGTATGCAACACCATCCCGACCGCGGTGCGCACGGCGAAGAGCGGGCCCCACGCCGGCCGGGTGTACGCGGCCTGGATCGCGGCCGACGCCACCAGTCTCGCCACCGGCTGCGACTTCAGCCAGTTCCAAGCATTCCACTCCCTCATCGTTGCGTGGTCGGACAACGACGGTGTGACGTGGACCCCGAAGATCGCCTACGACGGCGGCTTCTTCCACGACGCATCGTCCCCATTCGCGTCGTTCACCCTCGACGACCAGGGCAACCCCTACTACGCGTTCGACATGAACCAGGACTGGGACCAGACCTGCGCCGTCCCCGCCAACCCCCAGACGCCCAATTGCCAGTACGACATGTTCGTCACCTGGTCGCCGGACGGGGGCGACAACTGGTCGGGGCCCTTCAAGGTCAACACCGACTCCGGGACCCACTGGTTCCCTGCGATCTCCGCGGCTCAGCCCGGGCAGGTCGACGTCGCCTGGCTGCGGACGCCCTACGTGATCGCCACGGACGCCAATGGCAAGCAGCACCCTGGCGGCTGCTTCCCCCTGGAGTGCGGTAGCGAGGTCGAGTGGAACCTCTTCGCGGCCCAGTCGGTCGACCTGACCGCCGCCACCCCCACCTGGACCACCACGCCCATCACGAGCGCGCCCATGCACACGGGCGACATCTGCAACCTCGGCATCGCGTGTCCGCCGGGCGCCTCCAACCGTAACCTCGCCGACTTCATCTCGATGGCGCTCGACGAGAAGGGCTGCGCCCACATCAACTTCGCCGACGACGAGACGCAGAACCAGGTGTCCTCCGCCGACCAGATCGGCGGCTACTGCCTGCCCCGCACGGTCGCCGTGGTGGACCCGGGCCCGACGGCGGCGCCGTCGCCCTCGCCCTCGCCTGGGGGCGGGCCGCTGCCCAACACCAGCCTCGGCAGCTCCCACGGGACGCCGCTGACGCTGGCGCTGCTGGGCGCGGGACTGGTCCTCGCCGGCATGGCGGTCAGGCCGCGCCGGCGCCGCCGGGGGCCCGCCGGTCGGTAGCGCCCGGGGGGCCGCCGGGCCCCCCTCGTCGCCCCAAAAACTGACGTTCGGAGCGCCTGGAACGCTGTGCGATAATCCCGCCGAATGACGTCCCGACAGCTGGCACGGTTGGTGCAGGACGCCGCCGTGGCCAAGAAAGCGCGCGACGTTGTCATCATCGACCTTCGCAAGAAGAGCTCGATGGCGGACTTCTTTGTGATCGCCGAGGGCGACACCGATCGCCAGACGCGGGCGATCGCGGATGGCATCCGTGAGGCCGCCCGCGACAAGGGTATCCGCCCCTTCCACGTCTCCGGCGAGGCCGACGGCGCCTGGATCCTGGTCGACTTCATCGACGTCATCGTCCACGTCTTCCTCCCCGGGGAGCGCGCGTTCTACGACCTCGAGTCCCTATGGCAGGCGGAGCCGATGACCGAGCTGGTCCGCACCCGGGCGCGCGCCGGTGGCGGTTAGGGCCGCCGCGCCGCCAGCCCCGGCGACCACGCGTCGCAAGACCGCGACGCGCCCCGCCCAGGGGGTTGCGCCCCGCCGGACGACCCGCAAGAGCGACCGCACGCGGCGGCGGATCATGACGGCCGCCAAGCAGCTGTTCGACCGCCGTGGCTACCGCGACACCACGATCGACGAGATCACCCAGCGCGCCAACATCGCCCACGGGACGTTCTACTTGTACTTCCGGGGCAAGAGCGAGCTCCTTCGGGAGCTGCTGTCGCAGGCCTTCGAGGAGTTCGACCGCATCGCCCGCGACCCGCTCCTGCCCGGCGAGGTCGCGCCCCTGATCCGCCAGAGCCTGGAGACCTACCAGCGCAACCGCCTGCTGATGCGACTGCTGCGCGAGGCGTCGGCGGGCGACCGGCACTTCCGTGAGCACTACGACGAGTTCTTCGTCGAGCTCCTGGTCGGCCACCTCAAGGAGAGCATCGAGCGGCTCCACGAGACCCTGCCCGAGGGGGCGCCCCGGCTCGACCCGCGGGCGGCGGCGCGCGCGATCGTGGGCATGGTGGAGAGCTTTGCCTACGGGATCTTCATCGGCGGCGAGGACTACCCGGTCGACCTCGCCGTCGAGACCCTCACCCAGTTCTGCGTTCGCGCCATCGGGGTGCCCGAGAGCAGCCACTGAGGCCGTCCGGGAATTTACCGGGCGCCTATTGACTCATCGGTCACGGCGGCGTACCGTGCGCCCCAACACGGAATTGCGAACGTCCAGGCACAACGTCACAGCTGCGCTCCTCTGCCTCCTGGTTTCGGCCTGCGGTTCGCCCCAGGCCGTCTCGGTGACGCCGTCGCCGTCGCCCGGGATCACGCCATCGCCCTCGCCGGTGCCCTCACCCTCGCCCTCCCCGGTCCTGACCGAGCCGGCGCTGCCCGCGCCCGCGGCCGGGAGCCTGCCGGGGCAGAACCTGGCGATGTCGGGGGAGATGAAGTACCCGCTGCTGGTGCAGGTCGAGAACACGGACGCGTCACGGCCGCAGGCCGGGATCGCCGCCGGGTCGGTGATCTTCCACTACCTGACCGAGGGCGGCATCACGCGGCTCTCGGTCCTGTTCCACCACGTCCCCGGCGTGGTGGGGCCGGTGCGCAGCGCGCGCTTCGTGTCGGTGTACCTCTACCACCGCTTCGACGCCCTCCTGCTGTGCAGCGGCGGCTCCAAGTGGACGTACGACAAGATCTTTGCCGACCCCGGCACGCCGGCGATCATCAACGACTTCGACTACGGCAAGCACTACTTCCGCTGGAGCGGGCGGGCCGCGCCCCACAACCTCTACATCAAGCAGGACAAGCTGCTGGAGCTGGGTAACGGCGACTTCAGGCCGCCGAAGTCCGACGACCTCCTGCGGTCCACCACGTGGGCGGGGACCGAGGCGGTCACCACGATCAACGTGCCCGACCTGCGGTCGACCTTCACCTACAGCGGCGGCACTTACGGCGTCGTCACCGATGGCAAGCCCCAGGCCGACGTGGTGTTCGGCTCGGTCCGGCCCCACAGCGTCGTGGTCATGCACGTGCGCCAGTGGATCGACCCCGTGGTCCAGGACGCCGAGGGCGGCCACGTCCACGACTTCGATCTCAACAGCGGCGGCACCGCCGAGATCTACGCCAACGGCACCGTGATCCGCGGGCGCTGGAAGTCGCCGGCCGAGAACCAGCCGCTGCAGTTCACCGACGCAGGCGGCAACCCGGTCGGGCTGCCTGCCGGGCAGGCCTGGGTGGAGCTGGCCTCCTAGCCCAACGGTCGGGGACCCGCGGGGCCCGTCGCTAATATCTGCGGGCATGGCCGAGATGAACCCCCTCGTCGCCGAGCTGCTGAGCCGGCGCGTGCTGATCCTGACCGGCAAGGGGGGCGTGGGCA
>JAXDLV010000073.1:0-6699 GCA_034666445.1 Chloroflexota bacterium
CCCATCGGCTGCGTGGGTTCGACCGCGACCACGCCGTGCTCGGCCACGGCGATACCACCGACCAGGTAGAGGCTCTCGTCCGTCGTCAGGCTGTCATCCCGTGCCTCCTGCAGCAGCATCGCCGCCATCAGCAGGAGCAGGCCCACCGTGGCGGCCACCACCAGGGCACGGGCGCGGGCGCCGCTTAGCACGCCGTCAATGATCGGTGCGCGCGCCACCGGCGCGGGGCCGCGGGACTACTGCCCGGAGATCCCCCGGGCTATGTCCCAGCCCGACCAGTAGGCGTCGACGGTCACCGCGGGGGCGGCGCCGAACTGGTGCACGCCGCCCCAGCCGTCAACCGTCCAGCCCGCGGGGTTGGATGCGTTGGACCCCGGCGCCAGGACCAGCCCGTTGGCGATGTCCCAGCCGTGCCAGTAGGCGTGGCTGCTGTCCGCCACGGCCCTGGGCATCGTGCCACCCGTGGGGGCGAAGGGGTGCACGCCGCCCCAGCCGTCGAGGACGTAGCCGGACAACGTGCCCGGTACCAGCACCAGCGAGCGGGCGATGTCCCAGTCCTGCCAGTAGGCGTGGGACCTGTTGGACGCCCCGGCCGGCATCGCGTGGCCCGCCGTGGCGAAGGGGTGCACCCCGCCGTAGCCGTCCAGCGTGTAGCCGCCGCTGCCGTCGGGGAAGACGACCAGCTTGCGGGCGATGTCCCAGCCCTGCCAGTAGGTGTGCGAGCTGTCGGGCACGCCGGGCGGCATGGCGTGGCCGCCGGTGGCGAAGGGGTGCACGCCGCCGTAGCCGTCGAGCACGTAGCCGCCGCTGCCGTCCGACAGGGTGGCGACGTCACGGGCGATGTCCCAGCCACTCCAGTAGGCGCTCAGCTGCACGGTGGGGTTGGCGGCGCCGTAGGCGTGGACGCCGCCGTAGCCATCGAGGACGTAGCCACCCTGGCCGTTGGCCTGGGTCGACAGCGAGCGCGCGATGTCCCATCCCGGCCAGTAGGCGGTGGTCTCGAGCGGTGGCGACTGCACTCCGTGGACGTGGCCCCAGCCGTCAAGCGTGTACAGCCCGGTGTACGCGTTGGCCTTGCCGGCGTTGGCCGCGATCATGGTGGTGGCCTGTGGGGTACCGGGCGGAGGCGCGCTGTGGCAGGGCCCCAGCGCCTGGACGTAGAAGGAGTAGGCGTGCCCCGCAAAGCCGTAGAAGCTCCGCCCGCCGCCGCCCGCGTCGACCCATTTGAGCCACGGGCCGCTGCCGTCGCGGACCCAGACCCGCACCAGCGACGCCGCGGCGCTGCCGGCGTTGGCCGCCCAGCTCACCGTGAACTTGGTCGACGACTGGGTAGCCGCCAGCGCGTTGGCGTGGTAGGCGGGCGCCGGCGGGCAGCTCAGCCGGTTGGCGATCGCGTCCCACAGGTCGGTGAAGCCGTGGTCATAGCCGAGCGCCCAGATCCCGACCCCGCGGATGTCGCGGTTGTTGACCATGTCGTACTTGGCGCTGAGTGAGCTGGCGTCGTCGTAGTACAGCTCGCGCAGGGAGTTGCGGTTGCCCCCGCACGGGTCGTTGCTGGCCGGGCTGAACCAGCTGGCCCAGGGCGTCGAGGAGGCGGCGTCCCAGTTGAGCTGCAGGTCCGGGGCGCAGGTGAACTCGTCGCGGATCACCGAGTAGGGGTCGGCGCAGGCGTTGTAGCACCCCGGCGCCGCGGTGTTGAGCCCGGCGTGGAAGCCGCGCGAGGTGGTGCTGAACTTGTACCCGTAGTAGGGCACCCCGAGGATGACCTTGCCGCGGTCGCCTGCCTTGTCGATGTACTGGTCGACCGACTCTGTGTCCTGGTAGGTGTACGGGCCTGCCAGTGGCGCGTTTGGAAGGGTGCCCAGCGGGTCATTGCTGAGCCCCATGTCGTAGGCCATGATGAAGAAGGCGTCGACGTGGGGCGCCATTGTGTCGACGCGGATGAAGCCGTCGTTCCAGCTCGCCGACCCGGAGTACGAGTCCACGGTCAGGAACGACCCCGGGCGGCGCTGGTGCAGCTGCTGCGACAGCGAGGCGATCCACGCGGTGAACGCCTGCTGCTGGGTGCCGTCGCCGCCCTCGAAGTCGACGTTGACGCCGTCGAGCCCCCGGGATGTCACCGCCGCGATCGCGCTGTCGATCGCCGCCTGGCCGTTTTGGGGGTTGTTGATGATCGACCCGATCGTCGACTTGTTGAATGTCTTGACCGTCACCACCACGCGGTCGCCGGCGGCGTGGGCCCGGTTGACCACGTCGGTGAGGGCGGCGCTGTTCCAGCCGGTGGCCCCGCCGTCGCCGGCATCGAAGGTCCCCGGCGCGGTGTACGTGAGGCCGAAGTAGGCGATGGTGCTGACCTTGTCGTACTGCATGTCGCTGAGGTCACCGGCCGCGAGGTTCCAGTAGGTGGCGAAGCCGAAGACCTCGCGGGTCAGGCCACCGTTGTTGTAGGCCCGCGGTTCGCTCGCCAGCGGCCCCCTGAGAGCGGCCCGGGGCTGGGCCCGCGTGAAGCTGCCGTCCTGCCGGGTGTCCGCCGGCAGGTTGACCACGTCGTGGCTGTGCTGCGTGTCCTGCGCCTGCAGGATCGAGGGGCGCTCGATGTTGGGGCTGGCGCTGGGGGCGGCCGCGAGCCCGGGCAGTCCCGGCGCCATCGTGGCGAGCATGACCGGCAGGCCTATGAGAATGGCGCCGTGCTTGATCGTGGTCTTCATGGGGCGTGAAAACCTAGGATACGCGGATGTTCTGGGGGGCTAAACCGCCCTCCTGAAACGGAGCCGCAACACAGTGGTGAGGCCACGCGTGATCTCCGACCGCGAGATCTTCGACTGCCCCAGCTCCCGGTCGGCGAACGTGATGGGCACCTCGTGGATGTGGTGGCCGGCGCGGCGGAAGTGCCACAGCAGCTCGATCAGCGCCGAGTACCCGTGAGAGCGGACGCTGTCGAAGTCGAGCCGCTCCAGGATCGCCCGCGAGTAGCAGCGGTAGGCCCCGGTGCAGTCGTGCGGCGTGAGCCGCAGGGTGGTCCGCGCAAAGGTGTTGGCGCCGAAGCTGAGCAGCTTGCGGTGCAGCCCCCAGCCCACCACGCCACCGCCCTTCACGTAGCGCGACCCGATGACCATGTCGACGCCGGGCTTGGCCGCCTCGGCGAGGACTGAGGGGAGGTGCCGGGGGTGGTGGGAGAAGTCCGCGTCCATCGTCAGGACGTAGTCGTACCCCTCGGCCAGGCCGTGCCGGAACCCGGCGACGTAGGCGGTGCCGAGGCCCGCCTTGCCCGGGCGGCGGAGCAGCCGGACGCGCTCGTCGCCGGCGGCCATGGCCTCCACGAGGTCGGCGGTCCCGTCGGGCGAGCTGTCGTCGACCACCAGCACGTTGGCGCCGGGTGCGTTGTCGAGCACCTGGGTTACGAGCGCCTCTATGTTCTCGCGCTCGTTGTACGTGGGAAGTACCACCAGGGTCCCCTTGCCGATGACCTCGGGGCTAGCGCCGGCGGCGCTGTCGGAGGGTGGCACGGTTGCGTAGCCTATCAAAGCCCCGGGGCCGCGCCCGGCCCTCCTTTGGGGGCGCGTGGACGCGCTTCGCACCGCGCCCGTGGGGGTGCGGGCGAAGCCCGGGCGGAGCCCGGGCCGTCCGTATAATCCGTGCCGTGACAAAGGCCCTGATCACCGGCATCACCGGCCAGGACGGGTCCTACCTGGCGGAGTTCCTGCTGGAGAAGGGCTACGAGGTCCATGGCGTGGTCCGCCGTTCGAGCTCGCTCAACCGCGGCCGCATCGACCACATCCACAAGGAGCTGGGGGACGAGGCCAGGCGGCTCAGGCTGCACTACGGCGACCTCGCCGACACCACCACCCTGAACCAGCTGGTTAAGACCATCCGCCCCGACGAGGTCTACAACCTCGGCGCCCAGAGCCACGTTCGCATCAGCTTCGACATGCCGGAGTACACCGCCGACGTCGCCGGGCTGGGCACCCTGCGCCTCCTCGACGCCATGCGCAACATGGACTTCGAGGGCCGCTTCTACCAGGCCAGCAGCTCGGAAATGTTCGGCCTGAGTGGCAAGTTCCAGGGCGAGGACACGCCCTTCCACCCGCGCAGCCCGTACGCCGTCGCCAAGGTGTTCGCGTACTGGATCACGGTCAACTACCGCGAGTCCTACGACATGCACGCCAGCAACGGGATCCTGTTCAACCACGAGTCCCCGCGCCGGGGCGAGAACTTTGTCACCCGCAAGATCACGCGGGCGCTGGCCCGCATCGTCGCCAAGAAGCAGGACCGGCTGGAGCTGGGCAACCTCGACAGCTACCGCGACTGGGGCTACGCCAAGGACTTCGTCGAGGCGATGTGGCTGATGCTGCAGCAGCCCACCGGCGATGACTACGTGATCGCCACCGGTGAGACCCACACCGTGCGCGAGTTCCTCGACGAGTCATTCGGCCTGGTTGGGGTCGATTGGGAGCCGCTCGTGGTGCAGGACCCGCGCTTTCTCCGCCCCGCGGAGGTCCCCCACCTGCACGGCGACGTCAGCAAGGCGAAGAAGGTCCTGGGCTGGCAGCCGCGCACGGACTTCAAGCAGCTGGTCCGCCTGATGGTCGAGGCCGACCTCCGCCAGGAGGGGCTCGACCCGGAGACGTACCTGGTCCGCTGAGCCCCGGGCCTACGGGGCCGTGCCCCGGGTCGCCACGGCGTAGGTGCCCGCCCGGTAGGTCTCACGCCAGCCGGCGGGTGTCGCCGGCGCCTCCGGGCACACCAGGGCGGTGTCGCCCTTGAGGTTGTCCCACGCGGTCACCGGGATCGCCGCCGCCACCCCCTGGTCCTCGAACGGGTAGAGCTGGTAGGCCCAGAAGCAGCCCACCATCTCCAGGCGCGGCGGCGGCGCCGCCAGGATCCGCGCGGCCGCGAGGTTGAGGTCGTGGTCGTGCCAGCCCCGCACGAAGCTGCGGGTGTTGAGGCTGAAGACCCCCACGGTGACGGCCATCAACGCCGCCGCCACGCCCGCCGCGGCCCACGCGGCCGGGCGTGCCCGGAGCCGCTGCCACGTCATCTCGGCGCCATACGCGGCCAGCAGGACCGACAGTGCGATCGGAAGGCAGAAGTACCAGCTCTGGGCGTTGCGCCAGAGGGCGAGGAAGCCGAGAAAGCCCACCAGCATGTACGCCGCCGGCCGCAGCCGGGGGCCGAGGACGGCCCCGGCGACCACCAGCGGGAGCAGGAACCACCCTCCCAGCGCCTCCTCCAGCGAGCGCAGGCCCAGCGGCTGGATGGCGTGGCCCTCGAGCAGGTAGGACAACGGCGCCCCGAGGATGCCGAAGCGGACGACGACCCAGCCCACGACCACCGCGCCGGCCAGGAACATCTCGTAGTACAGGCGGCGGCGAACGACCAGGTGGTCGACAAAGAGCGCGATGCCGAAGAAGGCGTAGTACTGCTTGGCCAGGACCGCCCCGGCGGCAAGGGCGGCGGCGGCGCCGTGGCGGCCGCGGACGTAGGCCCACAGCGCGGCCAGCGCGATGGTCGCGCCGATCATGTCCTCGAACAGCAGCGCCGAGTACTGGACCTCCACGGGGTTGAGGGCGACCAGCAGCCCGCCGGCCAACTGGAACGGGCGGGACACGCGGAGGTCGCGAAGGATGAGGATCACCAGCAGGACCGCCAGTGTCCCCACCAGGGCGTTGAAGGCCCGCGCCGACTCCAGCGAGTGGGTGAAGGGGCGGTACAGCAGGGGCATGACCGGGAAGGCGCTGCCGGCGACCGGGTAGCGGGCGGTGTCGAAGAAGTGGGACAGCCCGTGGGCGGTGAAGTAGTAGTAGGCCTCGTCGCCATACGGGGCGGCGTCGAGGTTCTGTACCCGCACGCCGAACGCCCCGACCACGATCGCCACCGCCAGGGCGATGTACGCCGGGTGGTAAAGGCGGAGAAGGAGGTCGCGGCCGCGGGCCATCATCGCGGCCGCTGGGCGCGCAGCCAGCGGCGCGCGTACCGGTAGGCGCGGGCGGCGGTCATGCCAGGCCCCTGCGACCGCAGCGAGTGGAGGCCCTTGTGCCAGAGGACGCGCAGCGGGCTGGTGGCCCGGGCCGCGCGGGCCCCGGCGCCGGGGGCCAGGGACATTGCCACGTCGGCCACCTCCGCCCGGGTCGGCCGGCTCCACAGGCGCACGCAGACCCCGGCGCCGGCGGGCGCGGAGAGGCTGGTCCACACGGCCGCGCCCTGGCCCGCGGGCGCACCCGGCTGCCCCAGCCGTAGCCGCAGCCGCCGCCCCGCGCTCTGCGGCAGGGGGTCGAGCTCCCAGGCCGTCCAGGCGTCGTCGGCGACGTCCGCGGGGGCGATCGTCGCCTCGCGCAGGATCGTCCCGCCGCCGTCGAGCAGGGCCACCTCGAGCGGTGTGGTGGTGGCCGCGCCGAAGGTGCTGGTGTGCACGTCCAGCCGGCAGAGGTTGGGATAGCGGGGAGTGAAGGCGGTCTCGACGACCGCCTCGCCACCGAGCCTGGGCCCGGTCGTCTCGGCTGGTGGGGACGGGGTGTCGAGGTACGCTGCCGGGGCCTCGGGCTCGATGGCCGCGGCGGTCGGCGTTTCAGGATGCGTCGACGGCGGGGGGTCCGTCCCGCCGCCGGCGGCGGCGACGAGCCGGGGCCATGTCTCCGCCCACCGGGCGGCGGCCGCTGCCGGGCCCAGGTGGGCATGCACCCGGGCGCGCGCGGCGCGGCC
>JAXDLV010000074.1:0-7220 GCA_034666445.1 Chloroflexota bacterium
GGGGTGGCCACTGCCGGCGCCGGGCCGGTGGCGGTGGGCAGCGGGTCCTCCCGGGCCTTGGCGAGGGCCCGGATGAACTTTTCGCCGGTGCCGTAGCGGTCGGCGGGGTTGCGCGCCAGGCACTTGAGGAGCACCTCCTCGACCTCCGGCGGGATCGCCGGGTTGATGGTTCGGGGCATGGGCAGGGGCTCGCTCTGGTGCGCCAGCACCACCGCCATCGGGGTGGCCGCCTGGTACGGCACCCGGCCCGTGAGCGCCTGGTAGGCGATGATGCCCAGCGCGTAGATGTCGGACGCAGGCTCGGGCAGACCGGCGCCCTGCTCCGGCGCCATGTAGCTCGGGGTGCCGAGGATCATCCCGGCCTGCGTCAGGTTCTGGTCGGCGACCATCATCCGGGCCAGGCCGAAGTCGCCCAGCATCGGCCGCCCGTCCTTGGCGACGAGGATGTTCGACGGCTTGACGTCGCGGTGGAGCACGCCGCGGGAGTGGGCGTAGTCCAGCGCGGAGGCGATCGGGCCGAGGATGTCGATGACGTAGCTGACGGGCAGCGGCTGGCCCATCTGCTGGTCGAAGGTGCCGCCGTCGATGAACTCCGTGGCGATGTACGTGGTCTTGTCGATCTCGCCGTAGTCGTAGACGGCCATGATGTTGTTGTGGCGCAGGTTGGCCACCCGGACCGCCTCCTCATGGAAGCGCTCCTTGAAGTCCGGGTCCTTGGCCAGCTTGTCCGGCAGGATCTTGAGCGCGACGAACCGAGAGAGCGCGGCGTGGAACGCTTTGTAGACGCTGGCCATCCCACCCTGCCCGATGGGCTCGATGACTTTGTACGGCCCGAACTCCATCCCCGGCGTCAGTGGCATCGGAGGCTTTATACCATTGCGGAATGCCCGGCCCCCCGGCTTCCGACGTACGGTCCAGGTTCCTCGATGCCCTGGACCGGCTCCATGAACGCTTCCTCGTGGGGGTCGAGGGCGTCACCGAGGTCTGGCTGGTTCGTCACGGGGACGCCTACGCCGAGCTGGTCTCCCTCGATGACGCGAACATCGATCCGCCGCTCAGCCCCAAGGGCCGGGAGGAGGCCGCCCGCCTCGGCGCCCGCCTCGAGGCCTCGGGCGTGACCGCCATCTGGTCGAGCCAGATCCTCCGCGCCCGCGAGACGGCCGAGATCGCAGCCATCCCCGCCGGGCTCACCCATCGGGTCGACGACCGCCTGCGCGAGGTGAAGACCCAGTGGGAGGACGCCACCGACGAGCCGGCGGACGTCCCCGGCTACATCCCGTTCGTGGAGCCGCTCGACGAGGTGGTGGCGCGGATGGACAGCGTGGTGCGCGAGATCGCCGCGGCCGCCGGCCCGGGCGCTCGCGTGGCCGCGGTGAGCCATGCCGGGGCGATATCGATGTACCTGGCCAGCGTGCTCAAGCTCGACTCCGGCCCGCTGCGCGTGCTGCCCCAGTTCACCAGCGTCTCGGTGCTGCTGCTCAAGGACGACCGGCTGGTGGTGCAGTCCATCGGCGACGTCGGCCACCTGGTGCGCGAGGAGCTTCCCGGTGGCTGACCGCCCTGGTGACGGCGCCGACGGCGCGGTGGCCCCGGCGCCGCCACCCACGATGACAACCGACGAGCTTCGCGGTCGGCTCGAGGCGTACCTCCGCGGCCACCTCGGCGACCCCGGCCTGTCGCTGGGCGCCATCGACGCCATCCCCGAGGGTCATTCGGGGTTCACCTACTTCGTCGACGGCGAGCAGGACGGGGCGCCAATCCGCTACGTGCTCCGGCTGCCGCCGCCCGGCGCGAGGATCGCGGGGCCGGCCGACGTCCTCCGCCAGGGCAGGATCATGGCGGCCCTCCACGACCAGGGCCTCCCCACCCCTCGCATCATCGCCAACTGCGAGGACGTCGCGGTCCTCGACGGCCGGCCGTTCTGCCTGATGGAGGCCGTCGCGGGCGAGCGCATCGAGACGTTCGTCGGCCACGCCGCGCCGCTGGACATCGCCCGCGCCGCGGTCGAGACGCTGCACCGGCTGCACGCCGTCCCGGTCGCCGCGACCGGCATCGGTGACGAGAAGCCGGTCCCGCTGACCGAAGAGATGATGCGCTGGGCCTGGCTGATGCAGCGCGCCCCCGAGGAGCTCACCGGTGCGGCCCCGGCCCTGGGCGCGAGGCTGGCGGACCGCACCCCGCCGGAGTCGCCCTCCACGCTTGTCCACGGCGACTACCACTACGGAAACATGCTGTTCGCCACCGGCGCGGGCGGCGCCCCCGAGGTGGTCGCCGTCCTCGACTGGGAGATCGCCGAGATCGGGGCGCCGATGCTCGACCTGGGCTGCCTGTGCATTGTCGCCCAGCGCAACCAGGCCCCCGAGGCGCCCAACCCGGGGGGTGGCATCGACCTCGACGTCGAGGCGGTGATCGACCTGTACGGCGCGGGCGCCGAGGAGAGCCGCTGGTACCTCGCCCTGAGCTGCTACAAGTACGCCTCGATCTTCGGCTACAACCTGATGCTGCACCGCCGGGGGAAGCGACCCGACCCGATGTACGAGCAGCTGACCGGGGTGATCGTGGCGTTGATCGACAGCGGCCTGGCCCTGCTGGGATGACCGCCGCCCGGCCCGGGCGCCGCCCGCGGCTGGCCCTGCTTCTCGCGGCCTCCCTGCTGGGGCTCTTGCCACTGGCGACCGCGGCGACGGGCGCCGCCCCCCACCTGGCGGCTGCCGACGGGTTTGCCGGCCCCGGCTTCATCGGCGCCCCCGGCGGGCCGTTCATGACAGACGCCTTCGGCCGCAGGCTGCAGCTGCACGGCTTCAACCTCGTCGCCAAGTGCCCCGCCGACAGCACCCCGTCCACGGAGGCCGGGACGCCATGCCTGCCACCGGGTACCGGCGACCCGCTGGCCGAGACCAACTACTACCTCGACCCCGCGGCCGCCGACCCCGACCGGCGCTTCACCGACGCCGACGCCGGGGCCATGGCCGACCTGGGATACAACATCGCCAGGGTGGGGATCATCTGGCGGGGGCTGGAGCCCGGCGTCGCCGACCCGTCCGTCAACAAGGTGGACAACGCGACCTACTGCGCGGCGGTGGCCGGGGGCGCGTTCCCCGACCTGGGCGCCGCCGACCCCTACGACCAGGCCGCGCTCGACGCCTACCTCGCCCACATCGACGTCACCGTCAACACGCTGTCCGCGCACGGGATCTACTCGATGATCGACATGCACCAGGACGCCTGGAACGAGCACTTCCACAATGACTCCGGGGCGACGCCCTGGGAGGGGGAGGGGGCGCCGGAATGGGCGACCTGCACCGCGGGTGTCCTGCCCGGTTCGAGCACGTCATCGATGGACGGCAGCTGGAACAGCGGCTACACCCACAACCCGGCGATGGCCAACGCCTACGACCATTTCTGGAAGAACGACGTCGCCGCCGACCTGCAGGGGCAGTTCCTGAAGGTATGGCGCGCCATCGCCGAGCACTACGCGGGCAATCCCTGGGTGATCGGCTACGACCCGTACAACGAGCCGTACGACAGCTACAACACGCCAACCCCGGTGTTCGACGCCCGGCTGCAGTGCTTCTACGCCGGGGCCGCCCTGGGGGCGACCGCATGCACGGTGGGGAACGTGCCCAACCCCGGCGCCGGGTTCCTGCCGACGATCGAGGAGGTCGACACCAACCACCTGGTCTTCTATGAGCAGTCGATCACCACCGACTTCGGGCAGCCGGTCTTTGTCGGGGGCCCGGCGCTGGGCAAGCTGCCGTTCGATCGCCTGGTGATGAACTTCCACGACTACGGCCTGGTGGGCGCATTCCTGGCGGGCGCCATGGGCACTCCCGGCGAGTGCACGACGCCCGATTGCGCCTCCAACGAGATGGCGACGTCGATTCAGTTCGACGTCGGCCGGCAGATGACCCAGACCAACCAGCCCGGTGGCCCGGCGTGGTTCCTGTCAGAGTTTGGCGCCGAGGACTACGGCCCCGACCTCGAGAACGTCACCCGCATCGCAGACTCCAGCCCGCTGACGGGCACGCCGGTGAGCTGGACCTACTGGGCCGCGCTGCAGAACCACGATCCGACCGGCGACCCCCACGAGCGGCTCTTCGACAGCGACCGCAACCTCATCCAGCCGAAGGCCGGGATCCTGACCCGCGCCTACCCGCGCGCCACCGCCGGCACCCCCACCGCCGGCAGCCAGGTGTTCGACCCGGCGACCGCCAGCTTCGACTTCTCCTACTCCCCGGACGCGTCGATCGCCGCGCCGACGGAGGTCGTCGTCCCACCGCTCCACTACGGCGCCGGGTACGCCGTGCGCGTCAGCGGCGCCACCGTCACGTCCGCCTGCGGCGCCAACCCGGTGACCCTGGTGGCCGACCCCGGCGCCACCACCGTCGACTTCCACGTCGAGCCGGCGGGCGGCTGCGACGCCGCCTTCGTCACGCCCGTGTGCAACCCGGCGAACCCGCCGGGGCCGAACAATCCCTGCCCCGTCGCCGGCGGCCTGCCCGACACCTCGCGCGACTTCCCCGTGCCCGGCGCCGGCCCCGCGGTGCCAGTGGGCCTGGCGCTGATCGCCGGCGCCGGCGTGGCGCTCCGCGGCGTTGCCCGGCTGCGGCGGCGGCGGCGACGACCCGTTGTGCGGCACCATTAACAGCCCCCGACAAGCGCGACCCGAACCCTGCCCCGCGCGGCATGGACCCGCCGACCACCAGGCGCCGACCTGAAGGAGACCTCGATGAGCTGGGATTTCACGACCGAGCCGGAGTTCCAGGAGAAGCTGGACTGGATGGAGAAGTTCGTCCGCGAGGAGGTCTGGCCGCTGGAGGTGATCGACACCGACCTCGAGGGCTTCACCAGGCTCATCCGCCCGCTGCAGGAGCAGGTGAAGGCCAACGGGCTCTGGGCCACCCACCTTCCCCCGGAGCACGGGGGGCAGGGCTACGGCCAGGTGAAGCTCGGCCTTATGCACGAGATCGAGGGATCGTCGATGTGGGCGCCGAGCGTGTTCGGCAACCAGGCGCCGGACTCGGGGAACTCCGAGATCCTCGCCCTCTACGGCAGCGACGAACAGAAGCGGCGCTGGCTTGAGCCGCTGCTGGCAGGGGAGTATCGATCCGCCTTCTCGATGACCGAGCCCGCGCCCGGCGCCGGCGCCGACCCGACGATGCTGCAGTCGACGGCGGTGCTCGACGGCGACGAGTGGGTGATCAACGGCCACAAGTGGTTCACGAGCAACGCGATGATCGCCGACTTCCTGATCGTCATGGTCGTGACCGAGCCGGCGGAGGAGAACCCCTACGCGCGGGCCTCGATGATCATCGTGCCGAAGGACGCGCCCGGCCTCAACGTGGTTCGCAACATCCCCAACATGGCCAGCGAGCACGAGCCGTTTGGCTTCGGCCACTCCGAGGTGCTCTACGAGGACTGCCGCGTGCCCAAGGAGAACCTCCTGGGCGGCCGTGGCGAGGGGTTCCTCATCGCCCAGATGCGGCTGGGCCCCGGCCGGATCCACCACTGCATGCGCTGGCTGGGCGTCGCCCGCCGGGCGTTCGACATGATGTGCGAGCGTGCCCTCCAGCGCGAGGGGTTCGGCGGGGCGCTGGCGCGCAAGCAGACCGTGCAGAACTGGATCGCCGACTCGGCCGCGGAGATGCAGGCGGCCCGTTTGATGACGCTGCAGGCGGCCTGGAAGATCGACCGCGACGGGGCGGCCGCGGCCCGCAAGGAGATCTCGATGATCAAGTTCTTCGGCGCGAAGGTCCTGCTGGACGTGATCGACCGCGCCATCCAGGTGCACGGCTCACTCGGCTTCAGCGCCGACCTTCCGCTGGAGGCTATGTACCGCCACGCCCGGGCGGCGCGGATCTACGACGGGCCAGACGAGGTGCACCGTGTAACGGTCGCCCGGCAGGTTCTCAAGGAGTACACCCCGAACGACGGCGCCTGGCCCCGGGACCACATCCCCACTCGGCGCGAGGCCGCGGAGCGGAAGTTCGCCGCCCAGCTGGAGGCCGTTACAGCCAACCTCTGACGGCGGCCCGCCGGGGCCGTTGGTGCGGGTCAGGTAACAGGTTGTTGCCCGGGCACGAGCTGTCTGCTAGAAAGAACCTATAGGACGGCGGCCGACGCGGGCGAGACGCCGATCCCCCCAGAGTTCGCCCGGGAGTGATCGTTTGACACGACTACGGCTGGGCCTACCCCTCAAGTTCCCGATCGCAGCTGTTACAGCTGGCCTGGTCGTCATGGCGGCGCAGGTCGGCGCCGGCGCCGGCTTGGACCCCACCGCCCGGATCGAGGCGACGGACACCCAGGCGGTGATCCACGTGATGCCCACGGTCGCCGAGGCGCTGCAGCAGCATCCCAGCGACGAGGCCCTGCCCCTTGTCGGCTGCACCTTCCAGTGCCCGACTCACATCAAGTGGCACGGCGGCCCGATCATGACCAACCCCAAGGTCTACATCACGTACTGGGGCTGGCACGGCAGTGACCCCGACGGCGAGGCGGGCTACCTGGAGAACTTCATGCGGGGCATCGGCGGCACCCCCTACGGCGCGATCCAGACCCAGTACACCGGCAGCAACGGCCGCGTCGGCAACCCCGGCAGCCAGCTGAAGGGGACCTGGTGGGACGACACGTCGACCCCGAGCCAGACGTTCACCCAGGCGTCGGTGGCGCAGGAGGCGCAGCGCGCCGCGCAGCACTTCGGCTACGACCCCGACGCCAACTACTACGTTGCCACTCCGCACGGGACCACTGACGGCGGCTTTGGCGTCAACTACTGCGCTTATCACGGCAACACGGGCGGCAACGTGCGCTTCACGTTCATGCCCTACATGACCGACGCAGGTACCGGGTGTGGTATGAACGCCGTCAACTCGGGGAGCGCGGGGCGCCTTGACGGCGTCAGCATCGTTGGCGGGCACGAGTGGGCCGAGGCGATCACGGACCCCGACGTGGCCACGGGCTGGTACGACAAGTTCGGCGACGAGAACGCCGACAAGTGCGCCTGGGTCATCGGCCCCGGCCAGCCCCAGGACATCTACACCTCGACGGGCCGGTTCGCGGTCCAGTCGGAGTACAGCAACCAGGCCCTCCATTACGCGGGCAAGTGCGTGTTCCAGTAAACCTTCGGCTGTGAGAGAGGGGGGGCGCGGTGCGGCCCCCCTTTTTCTTCGTTATCAGGAGTCCCCCGAGGCGACCTGACCCTCATCTTCAAGGCCCCCGGG
>JAXDLV010000075.1:0-5138 GCA_034666445.1 Chloroflexota bacterium
CTACTACAGCTACCGGTACTTCTTCGACCTGACGATGCGGGCGCGCGCCAACCGCAACTCGATCATCTTCGCGGGCACCATGGGCCTGCTGCGGCGCTCGGCGCTGCTGGAGGTGGGCGGCTGGAGCGAGGAGTGCGTCACCGAGGACGCCGAGGCCAGCCTGCGCATCCTGGGCCGCGGCTACTCCGGCGCGTACGTGCCGCAGGCGTGGGGGTCGGGGCTGATGCCCCTCGACTTCGACGGCCTCAAGAAGCAGCGCTATCGCTGGTCGCTGGGCGGGATCCAGATCCTCAAGGAGCACTGGCGCGAGCTGATCCCCGGGATCCCGCACCGGATGAAGCTGACCTTCGCGCAGCGGATGCACTATCTCTTTGGCAGCCTCCAGTGGTTCGGTGACCCGTTGACCGCCGGCTTCACCATCCTGCTGGCGGGCACCGCCCTGGGTATCGCGGCCCGCCACCGCCTGCCGGTGCGGCAGCTGACCGGCCCGGCGATGGTGGTGCCGATGATCTTCCTGGCCACCGGCCTGCTGCGCGCGCTGTGGGCGCTCAAGGTGACGACGAAATCGACGTGGGGCGACGCGCTCCGCGCGCTCCGGATCTGGTTCGCGCTGAGCTGGGTGGTGACGATGGCCTGCATCGCGGGGCTGTTCCGCTCCGAGGCCGTCTTCCTCCGCACCCCCAAGCGCAAGGACGGCAAGCTGAGCGTCCTGCAGGCGCTGCGCTCGTCGTGGATCGAGACAGGCTTCGTCGCGCTGACCCTCATCAGCGGGGCGCTGATGCTGCTGGTCGAGCCGACCTTCGCCTTCGCCGCGCTGGCGGCGATGCTGCTGTTCGAGGCCTTCGTCTATGGCAGCGCGCCGTGGGCCTCGCTGGCCGCGGAGGGCATCATCCTCACCCCGCTGCGCGAGGCGCAGAAGCGCTCGGCGCAGAACACCGGCATGCGTCCCGCGCTGCGCCGTGCCGCCGCCGTCCCGGCGGGCATCGCGGCCGCCGCGGCCACCGCCGTCATGGCGTCGGTGGTGGTGGTGGCGCCCACCGGCGCGCCGCCCAGCACCCACGACCTGCCGACCTTCGGCCAGGTGGTCGGGGCGGCGCCCAACAATCCGGTGACCCCAGTGCTCGAGGTCAGCCCGAGCGTGCCGATCGGCCTGCCGGTGCAGAACGTCGACGCCACGCCGGTGCCCTCCGCCTCCGCGTCGGTAGCGCCATCGGCGCTGCCCAGCGCCTCGGCGTCGCCGTCCACCGTGCCGTCAGCCGCCCCCAGCCCGCCGCCGTCACCCGTCCCGTCGGCCTCGGCGCAGCCACTGCCGTAATCGCCTAGGGCCCCGCGCCCTGGCGCGCTGGTCGCCGGCCCGCTTTAGGGTTGGCGGCATGCCGCGAAAAGCCGACCGCGCGCAGCGCGACAATCCCCTCGCCGAGGCGGAAGCCGAGGCCGGCATTCGCTGGCTCCGGCTTGCCCGGCTGGCGTCCGTCGACCTGACGCCGCTACGCCGCCACCGCGACTTCCGCCTCCTCACCATCGGCCAGCTGGCCTCGTTCTTCGGCTCGATGGTCACCGACGTGGCGGTGGCGTTCCAGGTCTATGACCTGACCCACTCCACGATCCTGGTCGGCGTGCTCGCCGGCGTCGAGCTGCTCCCGATGCTGGCGCTGGGCCTCGCCGGCGGCCTCTTTGCGGACGCCCGCGACCGGCGCCTGATGGTGCTGGCGACCGAGCTCGCCTTCATGGTGATCTCGGCGCTGCTGCTGGCCAACGCGCTGTTCACCGCCAGCGCCTCGGTGCCGCTGATCTTCGTGCTGAGCGCCATCCGCGCCGGGCTCTACGCCATCCAGCTGCCGTCGCTGGACGCGCTGCTGCCGCGGCTGGTCGACCCCGACGAGATCCCGGCGGCCACCGCCATCGGGACTGTGAAGGGAACCATCGCCATGATCGCCGGGCCGGCGCTGGGTGGCGTGCTGATCGCGGTCGCCGGGCTGCCGATCGCCTTTGGCGTGGACGTCGCGACCTTCGGGCTGTCGCTCGTCGCGCTGGGGCTGATGCGGGCGGTCCCGCCGCCGGTGGGGGCGGAGGCGCCCAGCCTGGGACGCCTGGCTGAGGGCCTGCGCTACGCCTGGAGCCGCCAGGAGCTGGTGGGCACCTACGTCATCGACATGGCGGCGATGTTCTTCGGCATGCCACTTGCACTCTTCCCCGCGATCGCCGACCGCCTCGGCGGCCCTGGCGTGCTCGGGCTGCTCTACGCCGCACCCGCGGTGGGCGCGCTGGTGGTGGCGGCGACCCGCGCCTGGCCCGCGCGGGTGCGGCGCCACGGCCTTGGCGTGATCTTCGCGGCCGCCGCGTGGGGGCTCGCGATTATCGCCTTCGGCTTCGCGGACAGCGCCGCCGTCGCGCTCGTCATGCTGGGCCTGGCGGGCGCCGCCGACTCGGCCAGCGGGATATTCCGTTCCGCGATCTGGAACCAGACGATCCCGGACGCCCTGCGGGGTCGCCTCGCCGGCATCGAGTTCCTCAGCTATGCCAGCGGCCCGGCGCTGGGCAATGTCGAGGCGGGGTTCGTAGCCGGCGCCTTCGGCATCCAGGCATCGCTGGTCTCCGGCGGGGTCCTGTGCGTGCTGACCGTCGGGATCCTGGCGCTGCTCCTGCCCGGCATGCGCCGCTATCGGTGGTCCGGCACGACCTGATCGGTCCCCGTCCGCCGCCTTTGTGCGCACCACACAAAGAATCACGGCCTTCTCTCTTGTCCCTGACAGCAAGGAAGCGCGCCATCGCACGGCTAACGTAGCCCGCAACCACAGGATGGAGGGTTGGCCGATGGAAGACTTCGTGCGAAACACACGGGATTCAGGGAGGCGGAGACGTCTTGCCCGGATGATCGCGACCGCGGCCGGCGCGGGGCTGCTCGGCCTGCTGCCCATGATCGCGCTCGCGGACGACACCGCCACCGCGTCCGCGGGTGTCGCCGCCGACACCGTGTGGGTCGTAGTCGCCGCGTGCCTGGTGCTGTTCATGCAGGCGGGCTTCGCGATGCTCGAGGTCGGCTTCACGCGCATGAAGAACGTCGGCACGGTGATGGCCAAGATCCTGGTGAACCTGAGCGTCAGCTCGATCGCCTACTGGGTCTGCGGCTTCGCCATCGCGTTCGGCGCGGGCGCCGGTGTGCTCGGCTCGATCATGGGCTACACCGGGTTCGCCCCCTCGTTCCTGCCGGGCGCCGCGATGGACACCCCGGCGCTCAACGCGATCTCCACCGTCCCGGCATCGGCCAAGTTCTTCTTCGAGTTCGTCTTCTGCGCGATCTCCCTGGCGATCGTGTGGGGCACGATGCTGGAGCGCACCAAGTTCATCGTCTACGTGCTCTTCGGCATCCCCTTCGCGGCGTTCATCTACCCGATGATCAGCCACTGGCTGTTCGGCGGCGGGTGGCTGCAGGTGAACTTCGGCGCCCAGGACTTCGCGGGCTCGACGGTCGTCCACCTCACGGGCGCCACCGCGGGTCTCGCCGGGCTGCTGCTGCTCGGCCCCCGCATCGGCAAGTTCGGCAAGGACCGCCGTCCCAACGCCATCCCCGGCCACAGCATGCCGTACGCGCAGCTGGGCGTCCTGATCCTGTGGTTCGGCTGGTTCGGCTTCAACCCCGGCTCGACCCTCAACGCCACGGCGCTGCACTTCCCCGACGTCGTCATCACCACCAACCTCGCGGCGGCCGCCGGCGCGCTGTCGGCGATGGCCGCGATCTACATCGCCCAGCGCACGCTTGACGTGGGCATGATCGGCAACGGCGCCATCGCCGCGCTGGTCGCGATCACCGCGCCTTCCGGCTATGTGCAGCCGTGGGCGGCGGTGATCATCGGCGCCGTCGCGGGCGTGATCGTGGTCTACGGCGTGCTCTGGATTGAGAAGCGCCTGGATGACCCCGTCGGCGCGCTGAGCGCCCACGGCCTGGCCGGCATCTGGGGCACGCTGTCGTGCGGGCTCTTCACCGACCCGGCGCTGGCCAAGTTCAACGCCACGGGCAAGGGCGGCCTCTTCTACACCGGCAGCTTCGACCAGCTCGGCGCCCAGGCGCTCACGGTGGTCGTCTGCTTCGCCACTGTCTTCGTGCTCAGCTTCGCGCTGTTCTGGATCATCAAGGTGACCGTCGGACTCCGCGTCAGCGAGCGCCACGAGATCGACGGCCTCGACATCAGCGAGCACGGCATGTGGGGCTACCCGGAGGCGTTCATGCCGGTGCCCGGCGGCGCCTACATCCACCCCGACGCACTCGCCGAGCGCGAACGTAGACTCAGCACCGCGATCGCGACCTCGCCTGGCGAGGCAACGAAGGTCTCGGAGGTGGGCGCATGAAGAAGATCGAGGCGATCATCCGGCCGGACCGGCTGCAGGAGGTCCAGGACGCACTCGACGAGATCGGCGTCTCCGGCCTGACCGTCACCGAGGTCCTCGGCTGCGGCGCCCAGCGCGGCTACACCGAGGTCTACCGGGGCACCCCGGTCCGGATCTCGCTGCAGCGCAAGGTCAAGATCGAGGCGGTGATGCCCGACGACCACATCGACGAGGCCGTCGACAAGATCATCGCCGCCGCCCGCACAGGGGAGGTTGGCGACGGCAAGGTGTTCATCCTGCCCGTCGACGAGGCGATCCGGATCCGCAGCGGCGAGCGCGGCGACGAGATCGTCCAGCACCGCGCGCCGCAGCACTGGGGGCACTAGCAGCAGGAGCCCTCGCGGGGGCGGTCTTCGGCACCCCCGCTGTGCGCATTCCGACATAGATTTCGGGAGGAAAAAGGCCGACACTCTGATCCTGCCTTAGAAGTTGGAGGACGGACGTGTCTGACGCGGTATTCCAGGACCTCATTGTTCGCATGGCGGCGGACCACACCTTCGCGGAGCGGGTTCGCAACTCGCCGACGGAGGCACTCGCCGGGCTGGACCTGACCTCCGACGAGGTCGCCCAGCTGGCGACGCTGTCAGCCGATTCCGAGGCCCAGGTTGAGGTGCTCGGCGAACGGCAGTCCAAGTCCTCTCTCTTCTTCGCCGGGGGCATGCCCCACGACTCCCACACCGCGGTTGGCGCCGACGGAGGTGTTGGCGGCATCGGCGGAGGCGACGTCCACCACGTGGACCTCGGGATCCAGC
>JAXDLV010000076.1:0-3811 GCA_034666445.1 Chloroflexota bacterium
CCAAGAAGCCGACGCCCAGCCCATCGCCTTCGCCGTCGCCCTCGGCCTCGCCCTCCCCGTCGCCCAGCCCATCCGAGGAGGTCGCCGCCCTCGAGACCACCCCCGTGTTCAGCCCCGGGATCGCCGACAACCCGGCGATCGCTCCCGCAAATGCCGGGACGACGGCGGAAGGGCCCCCGATGCTCGGCATGGTCCTGGTCGCGCTCGGGGTGGTCGCAATCGGCGGCGGGGCCGTCTACTACTTCGCGGTGCACCGCCTCCGGGAATAGGCCGCGGTCGCCAAAATGACGCAGCGCGGCAGGGGTTGCGTCATGCCCCGAAACATGAGACAATGCGGCTCGCGCACCCGAGTCAGCGGAGTCCAGCGGGAAGAGTCAAATCGACCTTCCACGCTCAGAGCATCCTCCTCCAGGTTTGTATTGGAAGGGGATGGGGCAGAAGTCCGTTAACAACGGTGGCACACGAACGAAAGATGGTCCCGGTCGGGATGTTTCCGCCGGCGACGTTCCTGCGAATGAATGACGACGAATAACGAGAGCGAGACCAGGGGCTGGCCACAGCCCGAGCAGACCCTTCAGCAGATCCTCGAGCGCCCGATGATCGAGCCCGAGGAGAAGGAGGACCCCAAGGAGAGCGCCGCGGCTGAAGAGCCGGACGTTGTCAAGTCCTACCTCCAGGAGATCCGCAAGGTTCCCCTGCTGAACGCCCAGTCCGAGAAGGTGCTGGCCGCCGCCGCCGAGGATGGCGACGAGAGCGCGCGCCGTCACCTGATCGAGGCCAACACGCGCCTGGTGGTGAGCATCGCCAAGCGTTACCAGGGTCGCGGCCTGCCACTCCCGGACCTGATCCAGGAGGGCAACCTCGGCCTGCTGCGCGCCGTCGACAAGTTCGACTACCGCCGCGGCTTCAAGTTCTCGACCTACGCCACCTGGTGGATTCGCCAGGCGATCCAGCGTGCCCTTGCGGACCAGGCCCTGCCCATCCGCCTCCCGGTGCACGTCCACGAGATGCGTTCCAAGGCGCTCCGCGCCAAGGAGGCCCTCTCGCAGAAGCTGGGTCGTGACCCCGAGCCCTGGGAGATCGCCGAGGCCACCGGCCTCGACGTGTCCAAGATCGACGACCTCCAGCGCCTGGCCTACGTGTCGACGTCGCTGGATCTCGAGATCGATGAGGAAGGTAACCCGCTGGCCAACCTCATCCCGGACCCCAATGGCACCGATCCCCAGGCCGAGAGCGGCCTGCCGGCTGACGTCCTGGAGTCGCTGGCCAAGCTGGAGGAGCGCGAGCGCCTGGTGCTCGAGCTGCGCTTCGGCCTGACCGACGGCGAGGGCAAGACGCTGGACGAGATCGGGCGTCGGGTCGGCCTCACCCGCGAGGGTGTGCGCCAGATCGAGAAGCGCGCGCTGGAGAAGCTCCGCAAAGACGCGGCCTAGTTGGCCGTCCTGACCCCGGAGCAGAGGAAGCTCTTCGAGGAGCCGAACCTCTGCGCCGTGTCGACCCTCGGGTCGGACGGCGGGCCGCGGGTCACGATGGTGTGGGTCGACATCGACGACCAGGAGCGCCTCGTGGTCAACTCTGCGGAGCACCGGGACTGGCCCAAGAACCTGGCCCGGGATCCGCGCGTCGGGCTCTGCGTCTTCGACCGCGACAACTGGGTGCGCAACGTCACGGTGGTCGGGCGGGTCGTCGAGACCACCACGGTGGGCGCCTGGGAGCACATCCAGCACCTCGCCGAGAAGTACGGCAAGGCCCCCTACAAGGGCGCCACCGACCGCGTGGTCTTCCGAATCGAGATCGAGCGCGCCAAGGGCTACGGGGTCTGACAGCCAGGCCTCGCCCTGGTCAATCACAAATCTTTACCCGGCCGTAACCGCCGGCCCGAGTACGGGCGTGTAATGTCACGGTCGATGTTGCGCCCGTACCGGCGGGCATTCGGGGGACGGATCCCACGGACTGCTCGCGATGCCCTGAACCAGCTGAGCGTCCTCACGGTGATTGCGCTCGGCCTGTCGGTGATCAGCGTCTGCGCCATCCACGTCGGGCGCCACTACGGCTTCATCGCGCCGCCCGCACCGGTCGTGGTGCAGCCGATCACGCTGCAGGGCGCGCCCAGCGACGCGGCGCTGGAGGCCGGCCTCACCAGCCGCACCGGCGCGGGCCAGCCCGACCTGCTGGCGGGCATCCCCAGCAACGCCCCCAACGCCAAGGCGCTGCGGCGCGGCACCCTGTCGGGCGGCACCTGGATCCCGATCCTGATGTACCACTACGTTCGCGAGGCGCCGGCGGGCGACTACGACGGCTTGGTTCTTTCGGTGACGCCCGCGGAGTTCACCCGCCAGATGCTCTACCTGAAGGACCACGGCTTCACCACCCTGACGATGCACGACGTCGACCTCGTCCTCCTCGGCAAGAAGCCGCTGCCGCCGAAGCCGGTGGCGCTGACCTTCGACGACGGCTACACGGACTTCGCCACGACCGCGGCGCCGGTGATGAAGGGCCTGGGGCTGACCGCCACCAACTATGTCCCCACCCAGCTGCTGGAGGACGCCGCCGGCGCGTACATGACCTGGCCCGACGTGTTCAGGCTCGACCGAGAGGGCTTTGAGATGGCCGCCCACACCCAGTTCCACACCGACCTCAGCCAGGTCGACGCGGCGCGGGCGCGGATCGAGATCTTCGGCTCCAAGGCGGACCTGGAGTCGCACCTCGGCCACCCCGTCTACGACTGGGCCTATCCCTACGGCGGCTTCAACTACACCGCGATCCAGCTGGTCCACGACGCCGGCTTCATCAGCGCCGCCACCACTGAGGCGGGCGCCTACCACGACGACGCCCAGCTGCCCGTCCTGACCCGCACCCGGGTGTCGGGCGGCGAGTCGTTGGAGGACTGGGCCTCGCGCCTCCTGCCCTAGGCGCCACACCGCGGGTAACCGCGGGCCGTCCCGCTGGGTTATAGATCAGGGCGAATGCTCTACACGGTCCTGGTGGCGATCGCGCGGGTCGTCATCTTCGTCTTCTTCCGCGTCTATGCCCAGGGCCGCGAGAACGTGCCCGAGGGCGGCTGCCTGGTGGTCAGCAACCACCTGTCGTGGACCGACACCGCGTTCATCCTCTACGGGATGCCGCCGGGGACGCGGCTGTACACGCTGGCCAACGAGTCGACGGTGTTCAACACCGGCTGGAAGCGCTGGCTCATGCCGCAGCTGTGCGTGGTCCCCATCCGCCGCAACCGCGGCATGCTCGATGAGGACGCGGTCAACGCCGTCTACGACCTGCTCGACCGTGGCGAGAAGGTGCTGATCTTTCCCGAGGGCGCCTACGGCAAGGACGGCCAGCTGCGGCCGCTGAAGGACGGCGTCGGCTACTTCGCGATCAACAGCCAGAAGCCCATCCTGCCCGTGTCTCTGGCGGGGACGGGCAGGCTGCGGCTCTTCCGGCGCATCGAGGTTGTCATCGGCCGGCCCTTCATCCCCGACCCGCCGATGATGTGGGACATCAAGCGCCGGGTCGGCTCGGTTGTCTCCGGCGTGCGCGTGTCGCTGGGCCGCCTGGGGCGGCGCTCCTCGCGGCGGCGGGGCCTGGTGTCGCGCTTGCTGCGGCGGCGATCAGCGCGGCGCCACGCCGCCCAGCCGGTCGAAGTAGAAGCCGGTCAGCCCAAGGTAGAAGGAGCCGACGCCAAGGCCGAAGAGCACCAGGCCCAGCAGCAGCAGCCATAGCGGGCGCAGGGCGCGGCGGCGGTAGCCGCGATATTCGCGGAAGGACGACCAGAACAGCCCACCGAACGCGCCCGCTATGGCTGCTGCTGCTGGGC
>JAXDLV010000077.1:0-23854 GCA_034666445.1 Chloroflexota bacterium
CGCCACCCCAGCCGCCGTCACCACCGCCACCCGTCGCTCCTGCGCCACCACCGCCGCCACCAACGCCCCCGCCAGCACCCATCCAGCCACAGCCGCCGGCGGCCGCCTCGCCGGACGCGCCGCCGCCGGGCGCCCATCGGACTCCGGACGGCCGGTTCTGGTGGGACGGGAAGACCTGGCGGCCGGTCCCGCCCGGGAGCTGAACCCACCGGGAATACCGGGGCGACCGATCGGCTTGGTGCTGGAGTGAAGATCGGCATCGGCCTTCCCAACACCGTGCGCGGCGCCGCCGGCGACGTCATGGTCGAGTGGGCGCGGCGCGCCGAGGCCCGCGGCTTCTCCACCGTCGCCACCATCGGCCGCGTTGCCTTCCCCAGCTACGCCGACCTGATCGCCCTGGCGGCGGCGGCCGGGGCGACCAGCCGCATCGCCCTGATGACCGACATCCTCCTCGGGCCGCTGCACAACCCCGCGATGCTGGCCAAGGACGTCGCCAGTCTCGACGCGCTCTCCGGCGGCCGGTTCACGCTTGGTGCCGCCGTCGGCGGCCGCCAGGACGACTACGCGGTCACCGGCGTCGGCTATGAGGACCGGGGCAAGCGGTGGGACGCGGCGCTCGAGCTGATGCACCAGGTGTGGCGGGGCGAGGCCCCGGCCGGCACCGACCAGCCGATCGCGCCGCCGCCCACCAACGGTGACCGAGTACCGGTGCTCATCGGAGGCACCAGTGACGCCACGCTGCGCCGGGTCGCGAAGTGGGGCGCGGGCTGGACCGCCGGCGGCGCCCCGCCAGAGGCCGTCGCGCCGTTTGCCGAGCGCGTCCGCGCCGCGTGGACCGAGGCCGGGCGCGAGGGTGAGCCGCGGATGGCGGCCCTGCTCTATTTCGCGCTGGGCGACAACGCGGAGGAGGGCGCGCGCCGCAGCCTCGAGGACTACTACGCGTTCGCGGGGCCGTACGCCAAGATGGCGGCCGAGCACGCAGCCAAGACCCACGAGGCGATCGTGGGGGCACGCACGGCGTTCGAGAAGGTCGGCGTCGACGAGCTCATCTACTTCCCCGCCATAGCCGAGCTGGAGCAGGTCGACATGCTGGCCGAGGAGGTCGGGCTCTAACCCCGAGCCGCGATGTCCAGGTCGCCCGCGTCGGTGACCAGCTCCAGTTCCACGCCCGCCCAGAGCTGCCAGGCGTCGATGGCATACGCCGCGTCGGGGTCGTCGCGCCGTCGTGCACCCATCGCGAGCAGCGCCACCGCGAGCGACTGGGCGTTGGTCGCCGTGCGCTCGTAGACCACTCGCGGCGCGGCGCCCCGGGGCACCGGCGCACGGCGACACCGGACGCCGGCGGCGCGGAGGCGAGCTAGGGCATCGCGGGCGCCGGGACTCCCCTCGCGCGTGACGGGGCGCGGCCGCCGCGGAGCCGGTGGGGCTACGACGTCAACCCGCGACGCCGCCGGCTCCATCGGCGCGACCGCCGCCAGCTCCAGCCGGTGCCCCAGGGCCCGGTAGGCGCCGGCCAGCGTCCTGATGCTGGGCGACACACGCCCCGCCTCCAGCCGGGCGACAGCCGACTGCGTGGTTCCCATCCGCAAAGCCAGCTCCACCTGCGATACCCCGGCGCCGAGGCGCAGGTCGCGCAGGGCGCGGCCGGGGTCGTCGTCTGCCACGCTCACAGGATATAGCGGATTCGCTATATCTGGGCCGGCGAGGCCCTGGGTGGTCGTGGGCGGCAGCGCGGGCCGCGGTTGTTAGGGCGCCTGCGGTGGTGCCGGGCGCCGCGTCGTGACCTGTATCGCGACGCCGAGGAGGAGGCCCACGATCACCACGCCCCAGCCCAGGGTGCTGGTAGCCGGCAGGCCGCCAGGCCCAGGCGGTACCACCGGTTCCGAGGCTGCCGCCGGGCCGATGACCGCCACCCAGGTCCGTTGGTGGTGGACCGTTGGAGGGAACGTGGGCGCGAGGTCGCCGGGCAGGCTGACCGGCTCGGAGCGGACGACGTAGGTGATGCCATCGACGGAGGCGAGGGCGTCGTAGTCGCCCAGGAAGATGCCGCCCTGGCCGACGTTGGTAACCCCGCCGTCGTAGGCCCCGTAGCGCATGTCGCTGGCCACGGTGCTGACCATGAGCGGGGTGCCGAAGGTCAGCCCGCCGTCACGCGACTCGACATAGAAGGTGTCCACCTGGGGACTGAAGTTGAAGAAGTCGGGGTCCGCGATGGGCGCCTCCTGGCGCTGCCGGTAGCCCAGCCGGAGGACGCCGTCGGCCCCGGCGTCGATCATCGCGCACCAGTGGTTGAGGTTGTCCCCGAGCGTCCCCGGTGGGTTGACCTGGCGCGGGGCGGCCCAGGTCGCGCCGCCATCGTCGGAGGAGGTCAGCAGGATGTCGTTGGCGCTGTCGTTGCGGAAGCGGGCGTCGGTCCACGCCATGAACATCCGGCCACTGACCGGGTCGACCGAGAAGAGCGGCTGCTTCTCCGCCGAGCGGTTCCCGCGCAGCGTCTGGTTGGCGACACAGGCAACGTTGTCGGCCGGGCCGAAGACCAGCGGCGTGGAGCCGCTGACGCTGCCCGCGCCCGCGGCGATATACAGCTGGTACCCCCCTGTCTGGTTGGCCAGCGCTGTCTGGCAGGGGTTGGTGTCCACCAGCGGGCCGGGGTCGCCGGAGTAGCTCGGTGAGGGGAAGACCGCGTTGGCGTTCCAGGCCATGATCGCAAGGTCCCCGTTGGCGAGCACCAGCGGCCGCGGGTAGAGGGGGACGTTGCCCGCGAAGACCACGAAGCCCTGGCCGCCGAGGCCCAGCTGCCACGTCGCGCCGAGGTCGTCCGAGTACGCGGCGTAGGCCAGGTCGACCAGCGTCAGGCGCACCCATGCGAGGTAGACGCGCCCGTAGTGGTGGCCCGGGCCGGTGCCCAGGTCGACGGTGAGGTCGGGTTGGTCGAAACCGTGGTTCAGCAGGTAGGCATTGGAGTCGGGGTAGTTCTGGGAGATGTCATCACCCACCAGGACCACCGGGTCGGCCCAGGTCAGGCCACCGTCGAGGGACGTCATGCTCACCACCGACGAGAACGCCGGCACCACGTCGACGTCGAAGGGCTGGGCGGTGGCGATCGCGACCCCGCCCGGGCCGAAGGCGACGCGCGGGTCACTGACGCGCTGCACGGTGCCGCCGCTGGAGACGGTGAGCCTGGGGAATAGGCCACGCGTCCAGGTCCGACCCTGGTCGAAGGTGGTGGCGAACCCGTCGGTGGCGGCACCGCCGCTGTTGGTGGCGCGGCCGACGTGGAAGACCGCGATCGCGTGGTCGTGGTTGGCGGGGTCGACGGCGATCGACGGCTCAGCCTCGGTGTCGTCCTGGAAGCAGCCGTCGGGCGGGCTGGTCGGCGGCGGGGGGCAGGCGCCGGGCTCCCCCGCCAGGGTGTCGATCGACGCCTGGACGTCGCGGAGGAGAACTGGAGCGCCGGCCGCCGGCGCGGCGGCACCCAGGAGCGCGGGCGCGGCGGCCACCGCCACGATGACGCTGACGACCCACGACCGCGCCGACCGCATGACGCGCCTAACGGCCGCGAGTTGGGGGCGACACGAAGTGCCCGTGGCGGACCCGCAGACGCGCCGCCTGCGCCATCCCGGCGAGGGCTCCGCCCATCCGCACCAGCGCGATCGCGGCGACAAACCTCCGCCGCATCCGCCACTGGTAGTACAGGTCGCGGAAGCCCCAGGCCCAGAAGGTGACGTACAGCGCGAACCCCAGCCGGGGCCGGTTGGTCTTGATCAGCTTCATCATCCGCGCCCCCATGCCGACCCCGTAGCCCCAGTCGAGCGCCACGAAGTGCTCCCGTCCCCGCCACGGCTCGTGCCAGGCCCGGACCTCGGGGTCGTACACGCCGGTGCAGCCGGCCGCCAGGAGGCGGTCGAACAGGTCGACGTCCTCGGCCGCGTGGAGCGGCATTCCCGCCCCCAGGGCCTCGTCAAAGCCACCCACCAGGAGCATGGCGGAGCGCTTCACGCCGAGGTTGGCGCTGTGGCCGAAGTTGGCCTCGCCGGTGTCGATCGTGATCTCCTCGGCGGCGCCCCGGTCGAGGAGCGCCACGGGGCGCTCCGACGTGCGATCGGGCGGCTCCTCGACGGCGCCCGTGACGAAGCACAGTCCGGGAGCCGCCAGGCGGGTGCGCATCGCCGCCGCCCAGCCGGGGGTCACCCGGACGTCGTCGTCGATGAACGCGACCAGGTCATTGGCAGCGGTGCGCCAGCCGAGGTTGCGCGCCCGCGAGGCCCCCGGGCGGTCGGCGCGGACGTAGTGGGCGCCGTGGGCGTCGGCCACGTCGCGGACGGCGGGGTCGGTCGACGCCGAGTCGACCACGAGCAGCTCGTCGCCGTCCCCGATCGAGGCCCGGATGGACTCCAGGCAGGGGGCCAGGAGGTCCGGCCGGTTGCGGGTCGGGACCACCACCGTGATGGATGGCGCCGGGGTCACGACCTGCGAGGACGCCTCCGCGCGACGCCGGGCAGCGCCAGCGCCAGGGCGACGACCAGCCCCGCGATCACCATCAGCCACGGCAGCAGTCCACCGACCGCCCTGGTGTTCGGCAGCGGTGTCGGGGGGACCGGCGTCGTGTCAACGGCCGTCGGACCGGCGAGGCAGGTGGCGTCGTTGAACTCCGCGTCATGGGCGGCGTAGAGGCCGCGACCGCAGGTCTGGCGGGCGACGTTGTCCACGCTCCCTGACGACGGGCCGTTGGGATCCAGCACACACTCGTCCTCGGTGCACCCGTCGCCGTAGGCCACCAGCACGCGGCCCATCGGGTCGACGGTCATGTCGTTGAAGTCGAGCAGGTTCCGCTGGCTGCAGACGTCCTCTCGCGGCGACCCCGGCGCAATGCCCTGGAGGTCGATGCAGCCGCGCTGTACGGGCTTATCCGGCGTCGCGTTGACCGTGGTCCAGGTTTGCCCGCCGTCATAGGTGGTGGAGATATACAGGTACCAGTCGCGCGGCTCCCCCGGGTTGGGGTAGGCGTTGGCCTGGTCGTCGCCGATCCCCCTGGTGCCCAGGAATGCGAACGCGGCGCGGTCCGCGTCGCCCGCGATGACCTCTGGAAACTGCACATTGTGGAGTCCGAGTGGGCTGCTCACATCCACCGGCGGGGTCCATGTCAGGCCCCGGTCGTGGGAGATGCTGATCATCGCCTGGGTCTCGTCGCCGTTCTTGAAGTCGCTCGGGTTCACGCCGTTCTCCCAGCCGAAGTAGAGCGTGCCGTCCACCGCAATGCCGAGCGACGGGTCGCTCTCGTTGGGGTTGCTCACCCCCGGGTACTCCACCCGGCGGATGTCCGGCCACGTTACCCCGCTGTCCTCCGACACCGACAGCGAAGGCTGGCCGCCGACGTACTCCTGGTTGGTGAGGTTGTTGAGGCTGAGGGTTCCGCCGCAGCCGTTGATGGGAACGTAGGCGGTCCCCTCGGGCCCAACCTTTAGGTGCCCGGTCAGTCCACCACAGGCACCCCCCTGGAGCTTGAAGGTCAGGTTGGAGTCATTCAGGTCGGTGAGGCCGGGGGCGTTGCTGATCGGTATCGCGGGGCCGAATGTGCCGCCGCCGTCGAGGCTCACGCCGCAGCTCTCGCTGTACCCGTTCTGGGCGCAGTAGTAGACCGCATTCGGGTAGAGGATCGGAGGGACCGGGGTATGGAACGGACCCGAGCCGACAGTCTGGTGGTCAAGTACTGCACCGACGCCACAGCCAAGGGTGGAGTGGGTATAGCTGGCGCCGGCGTCATCGCTGATGTAGAGGTTGCTGCAGGCGCCCAGCAGCTGCGAGGTGTAGAGCCGGTCGTTGTATGGGTCGACTGTGGTGATCGGGTCGAGGCTGTCGATGAAGGGCGGCGTGATGTCGGTGGTCGTCATCGGGTGGCCGGGCTGAGTGTCGTCCCACGCCAGGCGCGCCACGTCGGTCTGGCCGTAGATGGCGACGTTGCGGGTCTTGTCATAGCCGATGGACGGCTCGCCGCCCTTGATGCCGGACCAGTACACGTTGTAGGAGTTGGTCACATCGGCCGCATGTACGGCCGGCGCCAGGGCGCCCGCGAGGAGCACGCCGGCAACGCCCAGCGCCCAAAGCGACCTGAACCGCACTATCTCCCCTGCCACTTCCGAGAGCCTACCCTCTCTGCCTCCCGGGGTAGGATTGCGGCTTCGAAGGGGAGAGTTTCGAGGAGGTTTGACGCGTGCGTCACAAAACCCGTGGACTCTGGCTCATCGGCTCGATCGTCGCGCTCTCGGCATGCGGCAGCAGCAGCACCACAGCCGGCAGCTCGACCGCTGCCTCACCGGCGGCCAGCGCCAGCCCGAGCAGTGGCGCCGCGGCCCTGGCGAAGGCGGCCGAGTACGAGGGGACTTACAACGGCACCTGGAAGAACACCACCTTTAACACCACGGGTTCGATCAAGCTCACAATCCGGGTCGACAAGAACGACAGCAAGGTGGAGATGACCCTGACACTCGGCGGGAGCGTGTTTGGCGGCACGGCGCCTGGCCCCCTCCTTATGGACGCCGACCCCGAAGATGACGGGGGGCTCTCGATTGACGACAAGCTCGACGCGTTTGGCGAGACCCAGATCGACATCGACCCCCAGGGCAACATCACGTGGACGTCGTCAGACGTGCCGTCGCCGCGGGTCAAGTCGTTCACCGCGAAGGGCATCATCACCGGGAGCGCGGTCAAGATGACCTCGGACATCACCTTCCGCGACGGCTCCCCGGTCGCCCACGACACGGTCGAACTCACGAAGTAGGCCCGGGGGCGTCCCCGTGCCTGATCACGTCAGTGGATACCGGGACCCCCACTGAACAGGGAGTCGAAGATCAGGCCGCCACCGAGGATGCCCTCAGCGCCCAGCCGGCCTAGCAGGAAGGCCTCGTCGCCGGAGATGTCGCCGGCGGACATGGCGATCCAGGTGTCGGCGTCGGTCTCCAGGCGGTTGTCCGCGGGTGTGTCGGGCTTGCCCTCGGTGACCTCGCAGGCGCCGTTGGCCACCTTGACCACCCAGGTCCCGCCGTTCTCGCCGTCGAGGTCGAACTGGAAGGTGCGGTCGACACCGCGGGCGGCCTCGGGGTTGAACGCCATCGGCAGCGCCTGGAAGAGCAGGGCCGGGGTGACCTGGTCGCGCATTGACGCCACCATCTCCTGGGCGGCGCTGCGCTCGCGCGGTGGCAGGATCGGCTCGCCCTCGGCGCGCGAGGTGCGGATGGTCTTGGTGCGGAGGTCGCCGAAGCCCGCGCCGCGAAAGCGTTTGTTCAGCGACTTGACCGAGAACGCGTTGAGGTCTGCCACGGTGGTGCCCAGCACGGTCATGTAGGTGAAGTCGAGGTTGGGCGGCCGGAAAATCTCGCCGGTCATGGGGAGCGTCTCCTCGATCAGGGAGCGCACCGCCTCCTCGCAGGCGGGCTCCTCCTCGGTGAGCATCTGCAGGATCCGCACGCCGGCGCCGACGTGGCGCGACTCGTCGCGCGCGATGGCGGTGAAGCCGGAGCGGAACGCGGGCATGATGTCGCGGTCGCGACAGAACTTCAGGATGTACTTCTGCCCCGGTACCGCCAGCGTGCCCTCCACGATCAGGTGATAGAAGGCGATGCCGCGGGCGAAGACGATCGGGTCCTTGGGGTGGCTCTCCACCTCGCGCGCCATCGCCGGCAGGCGGCTGTAGAAGAACTCCTCGTAGGCGTCGTTGGTGAACTGCTTGGACCACTCGAGGCGGCCGTGGAGGTCGCCCGCCACCGACACCACCTCCTTGTAGAAGCGGTCGAAGAACACGGTGTGGCGCGCCTCGTCGGCAACCTGGGTGCTGAGGAAGAGGCGCATCTCCTCCGTCGGCGCGGCCGTGATCCATGGCGCCAGCGTGTCGGTGACGGCCTGCTCGCCCTGGAAGAACATCGAGAGCAGCCACATCATCTTGTCGGTGGTCTCGGTGCCCAGCGCCGTCCAGTCGGCGGCGTCCGGGGTGAAGTCGAGAGCGTAGGCCGACCAGTTCTGCCGCTCCCAGCGGCGGTAGAGGTCGAGCAGCGTGATGGAGGCGGTGTCGGTGATGTCGTCCAGGTCCTGGACCATCTCCTCAGGGTCAAACGCCCTCAGGGCGGTCATGTCCGCCTCGTCGACCCGGTCCTGCAGCTTGGTCTCGATCGCCATCCGCTGGTCCTCCTGGGTGCCGGCCAACTTGCCTGGAGGACTATTACACCATTTCGTGGCGCATCATGCCACACCGCGTCATAACGGCCGCGTCAATCGCGGAGCCGGAACACCTCCACCAATGACTCCACGCCGCGGACCGTCCGCTCGCCGATGGGCTCCCAGCTGAATTCGTCGGCGCGTTCCACCACGGGACGCGTGGCCACCAGCTCGTCGCGCGCCGCCACGGCGAGGAGCCGGGCGGCGAGGTTGACCGCGCTCCCGAAGTAGTCGCCCTCGCGGGCGATGGCGACACCGTGGTGGACGCTGGCGTGGACCCCCGGGATGTCCCTGCCCCGGACGGCATCGATGACGCGGCTGCCCGCGGCGACGGCGTCGGCCGGTTGGTCATAGACCAGCATCGCCCCGTCGCCCAGCGACTTCACCAGCCGCCCACGGTCGCCGCGCGCGCTGGTGACGACGTCGAAGAACTGGTCGATCACGGCGATCGCGGCGGCGTCGCCGTGGAGGGCGGCGTAGTGGGTGAAGTCCTTGAGGTCGCAGAAGAGGAAGGACACCTCCAGCGCGCCGGGGACGCGCGCGACGTCCTCGTCGATCTCCGCCTGGAAGGCCGCGGTCTGGCCCAGCTCGTGCTCCACCCAGCGCCGGTGAACGCCCACCAGCAGGGGGTCGGCGATCGGCAGCAGCCGCTCGAAGGCCGCCTGGACGCGCTCCAGCATCGCCGCGCGGTCACCGTCCTCGCCCTCCACCGCGGGCAGGCTGTAGCGGCGAAAGGCCTGCAGCTCGGCGTCGGCGACGCGGCCCAGGGTGCGGCCGTAGAGCCGGGCGAGCTGGATGGTCAGCGCCTGCGGCCAGACCTTGCGGAGCTTGCCCAGCTCGACGAACGCCTCGGCCTCGGCAGGCGTGAACGTCGGCTCCTCGGCGCCGGGCGGGGGGAAGCCGAAGGCGTGCATCACGTCGCCGATCTCGGCGGCTGACATCCCGCCCCGGGCCTCGACGTCGGCCGGGGTGACCGTGCGCTCCAGCCGCGTCCGGAGCAGGACGGGCTCGAAGATCGAGGCCAGCTCCTCCTCCCGTCCCCTCCCCTCAGGCATTGGTTACCTGTCGGCGACGAACCTGTCGAGCTGCCCCAGCGCCTGCTTGCGGATGGCGCCCTGCACCGGCGGCAGCCAGCCCAGGAAGCGACCCTGGGGGCCCAGCGCCATCGACGCCCACCGCCAAAGGTTGAAGGTGTCCTCCTGGCGCGCGACCAGCCCGTCCTCGAACCAGAAGCGCGAGGTGATGTGGTTGTCGACGTCCCGCCCGGTGCGGGGGAATTTGTACTGCGCCTGCCACGTCGCCATGCCGCTGCTGTCGAGCACCTCGCCGACCTGGTACTGCAGCTGCAGGCCGGACTCCTTGTTCTCGTTCAGCATCGACCACATCGCGCGCGCCCGGTCGCCCTCGAGCACACCGAACACCGGGTCGCTGAAGCGCACGTCGGGCGCGTAGCAGGCGTTCATAGCGTCGGCGTCACGCGCCTGGAACGCCGTGTAGAAGCGATTGATCGTCGCGGTGTTCTCTTCCTTACCCATGGTCTTGCAGCAACCTCGCGATCTCCCGGTAGGCGTTGCGGTTGACGGCCATCCCGACGTGGCTGCCGCCGACCTCGATCGCCTCGATGTCGGGACGCAGGCAGGCCCGCCAGCTGACGATGCCGTCGGTGCGTGAGTAGAGAGAGGTCGTCGGCACCTTCGGCGGCTGGCTGACGCTGAGGTCGAACGCGTCGTCGATGTCGCGGGGACCGCGGCGCAGCGTGTGGACCAGGCGGAGGCCGTGCACCGCCGCCATCGTCGAAGGATGGATGTCGAGCGGGTCGGCCAGCGGGGTGCCCATCGTTATCACTCGCTCCACCAGCTCTGGGTAGCGCTGGGCCAGCCCGAAGCCCAGGCTGCCGCCGCGACTCTGGCCGATGATGATCGCCTTGGTGCCGTTGGCGCGCACCCGGATCCGTTCGGCGATGCGCTCGACCAGGACCGACGAGGCCTCGACGTTGATGTTGATGCCCGACCGCAGCGGTCGGAAGCCGGCCCGCTTCAGCCAGCGCCGCATCAGGTCGAGCGACACGTCACCGGCCAGCAGCCCGGGGATCAGCATCACCGGCCGGCCGTTGCCCGCCGGCACCCCGACGCCGGCGTAGACCGGGTCGCGGAGCAGCTGGGCCGACTCGAGCCACGCCCGGCCCTCCAGCCAGACCGGGGGCATCGGGAACCAGCGACCAACCCTTGGCTGCTGCACGTCCACGACCTTACCCCGCCGGCGGCGGGCGGTGCTGCCTAAACTGCTCCCTCGGATGGCACGGCCAACGGTATCTGTGATCACCTCGACCCACGGCGACCCGAAGCTGCTGGTGGAGCGCGCGATCCCCAGCGTCGATGCCCAGACGTACCGGCCCATCGAGCACGTCATCGTCGTCGACGGGCCGAACGAGCTGCCGGCGAAGAACACCAGGCACCGGCGGATCGTCCACCTCGGCCGCAACTGGCACGAGTTCACCCCCATGCGGTCGTGGGGAACGATGGCCAGGCTGGTGGCGTCGGGGCTGGCCCGCGGTGAGTACATCGCCTACCTCGACGACGACGACGAGTTCGTCCCGGAGCACGTCGAGAAGCTGGTTGACCTCCTGGAGTCGACCGGCAGCGACTGGGTCTACTCGCAGATGCGGCTGATCTTCAAGGGGGTACCCACCGACAGGGTCATCGGCGACGGCAACCCGCGCTGGGGGGCGATCTCGACGCAGCTCCTGCTCCACAGGGTGGAGATGTTCAACAACGGTAACTGGGACCCCGAGGCCGCCTTCGCGAGGGGCACCCTGCCGCCCGAGCGCCGCCACATGGCGACCTACGCGTCGGACTGGGACCTGGTCGGCCGCTGGCTGGAGACGCCCGCCAAGTGGGCGTTTCTACCCGAGATCACCGTGCTCTATCACAAGGACACATACAGGATCCAGAACCCCGTGAAGGAGGCGCCTGCCGGCTGAATCAGCCGACCGTGCGCCGCACGGTGGCCCCGGCGGTGACGATCAGGAGCGCGGCGAAGGCCGCGATCACGCCGAGCGCCAGAAGCAGCGGGGGGTAGTCCAGGCCGGCGCCACGGATCATCACGTCGCGCATCGCGTAGGCGGCGTAGGTCAGGGGCAGCACGTTGGAGACCACCTGCAGCGGCGCGGGCTCGGAGCTGATCGGGACGATGATGCCGGCCAGGATCGCCTGCGGTGTGATCACCAGCGGGATGAACTGCACCGCCTGGAACTCCGTGCGGGCAAAGGTGCTGAGCATGATGCCGAGGTTGACCGCCATCAGCGCCGTCACCGCCACCACCACGAACATCAGCGCCGGGTTACCGGCGTTGTGGATGTGCAGCACCGCCAGCGAATACGTCATCACCACGGCGGACTGCAGCAGCGCCAGGATGCTGAACCCGAGCATGTAGCCGAACACCAGCTCCAGGCGCCGCAGCGGGCTGGCCATCAGGCGCTCCAGCGTCCCCTGGGTGCGCTCCCGCAGGAAGGCGACCGACGTCACGACGTAGACGACGAAGAAGACGATGAACACGATGAAGGCCGAGCCGAAGTAGTCCAGCGTGTCGAGGCTGGGGCCGCCGTATCGGTAGCTGATGGCGGGCTCCAGCCGGGGCGACTGGCCCTGGACGAGCGTGGTGGTCGCGGCCCCGGTGGCGCTCTGCACCGCTTTCACGACGGTCTCGGCGGGACCGGGCTCGTCGCCCTGCACCGTCACCTCGGGGGCCACCACCCGCTCACGCGTGACCCGCTCGGAGAAGCCGGCGGGGAGGCGGATGTAGCCGGAGATGCGGTTGTTCTCGAGGTCGTCGCGCGCCCGGGCGATGTCCGTGCGGGTGACCGCGATCTCGGAGGACGTCTCGACCTCAGCCGCTACGGCCATCGCCGCCTGGGCGCTGTCCTCCACCACCAGGTCGACCTTCGGCCCGGTGGTGTCGCCACGCAGCAGGTAGCTGACCAGCGACAGGATCACAATCGGGGCCACGAAGACCAGCGCCAGCGTGCGGTGGTCGCGGCGGAACTGCTGCAGCAGCCGCCGGGTGAGGGCGAGGATGCGGCGCGCGCTCATCGCCCGGAACCACCGGGCCAGGCCCGGCTCATCGCCAGAAACCGCCGGGCCGAGCCCGGCTCATGCCGCCGGCTCCTCGGACAGCTTGAGGAAGGCGTCCTCCAGCCGGCTCACGCCGGCCTTCTTCTTCAGCTGGGCGACGGTGCCCTCGGCGAGGACCTTGCCGGCGCGAATCAGGGCCAGCCGCTGGCAGCGCTCGGCCTCGTCCATCACGTGACTGGACACCAGGATGGTGGTGCCCGCCTTCGCCATCTCGGCGAGGCTGTCCCAGACCTGGGCGCGGAGCTGGGGGTCGATGCCCACCGTCGGCTCGTCAAGCAGCAGCAGCTTCGGCTGGTGAACTATCGCGCACGCCAGCGACGCGCGCGTGCGCATCCCGCCGCTGAGGGTGGCGACGGTGCTGTCGCGGCGCGAGCCAAGGTCGACGACCTCCAAGGCGGCGTCGACGCCGTCCTCCCGGCCCCACAGCGCAGCGAAGAAGCGGACGTTCTCGACGATGGAGAGGTCGGGGTAGAGCGCCGCCTGCTGCGTCATGTAGCCCACCTCGGCCAGCACCGACATGTCGGGCATCTGCCGACCCAGCACCCGGACGCGGCCGCTGTCGGCGCGAACCAGCCCGACGATCATCCGGATCAGGGTCGACTTGCCGGACCCGTTGGGGCCGAGGAGTCCATATATCTCGCCCGGGTCGACGGCCAGGCTGGCGCCGTCAAGGGCGCGCAGCGACTTGAAGCTCTTGGTTACGTCGGTGAGCTCGATCGCGGGCGTGTTAGGCGCCATGCCCGCAGTGTATTGCGAGGCGGCGGGGTCAGACCCCGACGGGCTCGCGCGTGAGGAACACCGTCATCCGGCCGGGCCGGGGCTCGAGCCGGATCTGGAGCACCTTGGCAATCTTCGTGTGGACGCCGAGCTCAGACTGCAGGCGCTCGTCCTCGTACGGGAAGACATGGTCGTCGATGCGCCGCATGGCGCTGTCGAGGTCGGGCACGATCTTCTGGCTGCCCACCACCAGCAGTACCTTGCCGGCGCCCCCGGCGTAGGGCGCAATCTGGCTGCCCGCGTACGACACCACCACCAGGATTCCCTCCTCCGTGAGCGCCTGGACGCTGCCGGCGATGTGGTCAGGGACGGCGACCATGCGCCGGATCTGGTCACCCTGGGTCTTGCGGTCCATGGCCATGTAGCGCGGCCGGATGGGGTTGTAGCGACCGGACTCGTTGAGGTCCGCGTACAGCCCGGTGTCCTCCATCGTCTTGGACTTGGCGGTGTGGACCTCGGCGCCCTCGGGGATGCGCTCCAGCACCTTCTGGCGCGCCTCCGCGCCGTCCTGGACGATGACGGCCTCGATGTTGTTGGCCGTCAGGTTGGCGGCGACCTTCTCGATCGTCTCGCTGGACGCGGCCTGGGTGTAGTCGATGCCGGTGGCCATCGGTCGGCTGTAACGGGACGCGGAGGCCATGTGTTCCCGCCGGGCGGGGCGAAGATGTAGCGATGGTGGTGGCGCGCGGTCTGCGGGTGGGGTTCGCGCGGCTTGCGATCGCGGTCGTGACGGCGGCGGCGCTGGTGCCGCTGGGCGGCGCGGTGCCGGCCCGTGCGGCGAACGCCTGGCACGAGTGGAGCGGGGTTGGCACCAACATCTACCGCACGTCGCAGTACGACCACGGCGAGTGGATCTACTCCAACGGCCTGATGCAGGCGCAGGGCGCCAACTCCGACGGGCTCCACCGCACCGATTACTACAGCGCCTTCGGCTCGGCGTCGGACGCCAGCACCATTTCGCGCGACCTGTACCTGGCCCTGACATACGACTTCTTCGGATCCCACCGCGCCACCCACAATGGCGACTACCAGCTGCCCACGGACACCACGACGTGGCCGGCGTTCACCGCCGACCTCGCGGAGGTGCGCATGGCGGTGGAGGGCGGGCAGCTGTACATCCGGCTGCTGTGGAATTCGATGCCGGCGCCGGACACGCAGATCGCCACCATCACCTTCAGCACCGCCGGGCCAGTGCCTGTCAGCACCTGGCCGCGGAATGCGGGGATCGGCGGTCCCTGGGAGACCGCGCTGACGATGTGGGGGACCGAGGCACAGTTGGACACCATGGTCACGTCGCAGACGATCGAGGCCGCCGGCGGCGCCGTCCGGGTGGGCGACCACGTCACCGAGGCGCAGCTACCGCTGTCGGCGCTGCCGCCCGGACCGTGGGTGATATCCGGCGGCAGCGGTCTAAACGACCCCGCGACGCCCGGGCAGTATTGGACCGTCCCGGCGGGGAGCGCGAACGCGACCCACCCGGGCAGCGGCTTCGTGACGGCGCCCGGGAGCAACGTCTGGGACCTGCTCTTTGCCCGGGAGGCCACCTGGACCTTCGATGAGAGGCTGCAGGCCGACCAGCTGGTGCCCGGCGATGTCAGCGGAGACTCCGCGTCGGTTGACCCGGCGCTGCTGGCGGCCGGCGTCTCGGTGGCGGCGCCCGTGCAGACGGGAGACCTGTCGAGGTTCTTCAGCAGCCGGCTGTTCAGCGGTGACGGCTACGCGGTCAGCGGCAACACCAGCCCGCTCCAGCCGCCCGGAAGCTTCCTACCGCCGCTACCCACCGACGGCTTCGACGTCAACTGGCAGTACACCGGGCGGCTGCAGCCGTACTACATGCACGTGCCGGCGAGCTACCCGTCGCGGCCGACGGCGTCGCCGCTGATCGTGTACCTCCATGGCGTCACCGGCCTGCCGGACGAGCCCTTCTACAACCCCGTGGGGCTGGTGGAGCAGGCCGACGCCGAAGGCTACCTGCTGGCCAGCGCGCTGGGGCGCGGCGACTACTTCTACCGGGGCCCCGGCGACGTCGACGTCCAGGAGGTGATCGCCGACGTCCAGGCGCACTACAACGTCGACCCCGACCGGATCTACCTGATGGGCCATTCCATGGGCGGCTACGGGACGGACAACGTCGGCATCCACCACCCCGATCTCTTCGCCGCGCTGGCGCCGGCCGAGGGCACCGACTCCATCCCGCTGAGCGCGAACCTGCTCAACCTGCCGTGGTTCGTGATGACGGCCGACGAGGACCTCGACTTCATGGGCGCGAACGCCAACCAGCTCTACGACGGCATCGGCGCGCTCGGTTATGACGCGACGCTGCTCCAGTACCACATGAAGATCCACGAGTACTCGTCGATCTACGACACGCTGCCGCGGCTGTTCGCGTTCTTCGCGGCGCACCGGCGGACCACCAACCCGCCGGTGGTCAGCTACTCCCGGCTGCCGGGCGAGGACGACCCGTCGATCGGCCTGGTCTACGACCGCGCGTACTGGCTGTCCGGGCTGGTGCCCGCCGATGAAGGGCAGCCTTCGACAACACGCGTGGAGAGCTTCGGGGTGGCGCATTCGGACCTGGACTCCGCCGCTGCCGTGCGCACGGTTGACCCGAACGACGACGAGCACGGCCCCGACGGCCGCGGGATGGGGGTGCTCAAGCAGACCGTGCCTGCCTATGGGCCGACGTTGCCGGCGCGGAATGCGCTTTCGATTGTGGCTGTCAATGATTCCGCGCTGACGGTTGACCTTGCGCGAGCTGGACTGCGGCTGGATTGCGCGCTGACGATCGAGTCGGACTCAGAAACGCCGGTGAGTGTCAGGCTACTAACGGCTGATGGCGTGTACACGATGGAGCTGGCAGCGGGGAACCAGTCGGCGGTGGTGGGCAACGGAGTGTGCGGGAATGCCGCGGGTGGGGGGCTGCCGAACACGGGAACAGGTCAGTCATCCACACAGTGGGCGGCGGCATCAGTCATTCTGTGGGCGATCGGCGTCTTGCTCACCGGGTCCGGTCTGCCGTGGCGGCGGCTTCACCTGCACATGGAGAGGTCACAGACATGGGAGCGAGTCCGAAGAGCAAGGAGTGGCGGCCGGTAGTCGAGGCAACCGAAGGCGACGGCTGGATGGATCGATTGATGTTCGCGATGTATCGCGCCGTCGAACGGTTGCCGGAAAAAGCTCAGGAGATCCTCCTCGTTGGGGTCATCGTGCTGGGATGTCTTGTCACAGCCTTCTACGAAATGCCGGTCGGATTGCGCTTCCTCGCCGCAGCTCTGACCGCGACGGCAACATGCGTGGTCACGTCGATGGTGGTGCTTTCCTTTGTCGTTCAAAGCCCCAAGTGGCGGCTCCTCGAGATCCAGGTAGATCTCGCCGATCTCCGCCGTATGACCGGACTGCAGTTCGAGCAGTTCGTCGCTGAATTGCTCGAGGCGCGCGGGTTTGACGTGACCCGGAAGGGCGGTGGGCGCGCGGACGGCGGCATAGATATGCTGGCCACACAGAGCGGCCGAACTTATGTCGTTCAATGCAAACAGTGGCGACAGTGGATCGGCCGACCACAAGTGCAGCAGCTATTCGGCGTCGTGTCTAGCACGCCGTCGGTTGACGGCGGGATCTTTGTTACCACGGGAGTCTTCTCCCCCGAAGCTCGCGAGTTTGAACGTGGACTGCGGCGGCAGTGGCCCAGGGTGCGACTGGTTGATGGCAAGGAGCTCTGGGCGGCCGCCGAAGAACTCCGCGACCGGCCTCACCCAAGTCCCGAGGCTGGGGGCATCGCACCGGCGTAGACTGATCGTCCCGAGCGGAGGTAGAGATGGACCGGATGAATCCCCTCGATGCGTCTTTCCTGGCGCTCGAGGGAGCCAATAACCCGATGCATATCGGTAGCGTCGCGACCTTCGAGGGCCCACCTCCAAGCTACGGCGACGTTGTCCGTATGGTGTCGAGCAAGCTGCACCTCGTCCCGCGCTACCGGCAAAAGGTGCGGATGGTGCCCTTCCAGTTGGGTCGCCCCGTGTGGGTAGAGGACCCCCACTTCCAGATCCTGTATCACATCAGGCATACGGCAGTGCCGGCGCCGGGCGGCGACGACCAGCTGCGCAACCTGGCCGGCCGCGTCTTCGCCCAGATGCTCGACCGGAGCAAGCCCCTGTGGGAGATGTGGATCGTTGAGGGGCTCAAGGGCGGCCGCTGGGGCCTGATCTCCAAGGTCCATCACTCGATGGTCGACGGCGTTTCCGGGACCGACCTCATGGCCGTGCTGATGGACCTTTCGCCCAAATTCGAGCCGCTGGAGGCGGAGCCCTGGGAGCCACCGGATGAGCCCGGCACCGTCGAGGTCCTGGCGGATGCCTTGGTCGACAGCGTGGCGCAGCCGTTGCAGCGCCTGCGCGGTCTCCCGGCGCTGGCTCGTTCCCCGCTGCCCGGCGGGATGGGCCCGGGTGACGTGGTGCGAGCAACTAACGCCTTCCTCGGGATGTTCCGCAGCAGCACCGTCGATCTCAACGGGCCGATCGGTCCGCATCGCCGCTGGAGCTGGGCCAAGTCGTCGCTGGCAGACGTCAAGAAGATCCGAGAGGCCCTCCCCGGGACGGTTAACGACGTCGTCCTGGCGGTGATCACCAAAGGCTTCCGCGACCTGCTGCTGGGCCGCGGCCTCGACGTCGAGGGCCGCGTAGTCCGGACGATGGTCCCGGTCTCCGTCCGGAGCGCCGCCGAGAAGGGAACCTTTAACAACAGGGTCAGCGCGATGTTCCCCGACCTGCCGGTGGGGATCGAGGACCCGAAGGAGCGCCTCGAAAACATCCGCCGGCAGATGGACGGCCTCAAGGAGTCCAAGCAGGCCGTCGGCGGCGACGCGCTCGTCCAGCTCGCCGGCTGGGCCCCGCCGACGCTGCTAGCGCTGGGCACCAGGCTCGGCGGGCGACTGCCGCAGAACACCGTGAACACGATCACAACCAACGTTCCGGGGCCCCAGATCCCGCTCTATATCGCCGGGCGCCAGATGGTCGAGGCCTATCCGTTCGTCCCGATCCAGGGCAACGTCCGGATCGCTATCGCGATCTTTAGTTACCTCGGGCAGCTGAATTTTGGCGTCACCGGGGACTACGACACGGCACCTGACATTGAAGTGCTCTGTTCAGGGATTGAAGACGGTATTCATGAGTACCTCGCCTTGGCCACCGAGACGGCGGTCGTGGCCGCCACTCCTCCACAAGGCAATGGAGCCAACGGGCATCGCCGCGCAAAGCGGAAGACGAACGCCAAGCGCGCGCCAGCCTCTAAGAAACCGGTCAGGCGGGCCGCGGCCCGTCGAACGACCTAAAGCACTTCCTTACTTGGGCGAGATCACAACCTTCAAAGGCATCGAGGACGCGGCGATCCAATGGGTGATGGAGCTCGAACGGCTGGCGGGTCGCGAGCCCGTTGACAGTCGATACCGCGGCGCTCCCGCCGACATTGAGAGCCCACCCCGAGTGATTGAGGTCAAGGCCGTAGGTAAGGGCTCCATGCGAGGAGAAGCCTTGGCGCTGGAGGCTCGTCAGGTGGAGGAAGGACGCCGCAATCCCAATTTCTTTGTCTATGTTGTTGAAAACGTGCGCCAAGGCGACCCGAACCTGTTCACGTTGCGGATTCTGGGTGGCGATCGCCTCCGAAGGCTGTTGGATCGCGCTAAACCCTGGGGCACCTACTCGGTCCCATTCCCGGTGGCGGACTACGACACTGCCCCCGTGAGCGTGGAGCTCGACGACTCGATCTAAGCCACAGCCTTAGCGGCCTGGTAGAAGTCGCCCGGAAGCGCGTGCGCTAGCCGCCACGTTATCTGCATCGGGCGCTCGCCGGCATGGGTGACGTACGTCGCCGGGCCTATGTAGAGGAATGACACAGTCTCCCCCCCGTCGCTCGTAGTTGCCTCGCGGACGAAGAGATGGACAGTGCTGCCGCGCTGCTCGTGCTCCTGATAACGGATCCCGGTCGGCGAGTTGGCGGTGGTGCGGGACTGGGACTCCCAGTGGAATAGCGTCGGCGAAATGGCGTAGTCGCGGTACATCGTCGAAGGCGAAAATCGCTCTTCCGACTTCTTTAGGGTTACGAAGAACACGTCGGATTGGTAGCTCCTGTTGAAGTGGACGCCCTCGCGGGAGGAAGCGGGAGCCTGAACAGTCGCGTCCCCCAGGGCCGCGAGTACCTCGTCTCTCGTGTAACGCTCGTGGACATACAGGGGGACCTCGGGCGGCAGGCCCGAGTCCAAATGAAGGTGCTGGGCCTGGTCATCCAGGACTTCGAGCAGCTCGACCAACTCCTTCCGGAGGTCGACGTGGGCCCAGAATCGCTGCAAGGCGGCTAACAAGGATCCCAAACCTTGGGCCCGACCCCAAAGATCGGTGCTTAACATCTCGAGCAGGCGATCGTCCCGCAACGCTGCCCCAATTGCGGGTGGCTCGGATTGCTGGAGCCAGTTGCGATAGGACCGAGTTCGGGCCTCATCATCGATGTGGCGCATGCGACCGATGGCTGCTGCCAGCCGCTCCTCGTCGGGTCCGGTTGCTCCCCCAAGACCCGCCTCCCGTCGGAGAGATGCCCACCCCCCCGCGGAATATACGTCTGACAGCTCGCGCTGCGCCCGCGCCAGGAACTCGCCCAGGCTTACGTCGCCCAGAGCAACCAGGTCGCTCACGAGGCCGGCGCGCCGGCCCCGCAGAGATGTCCGAAGGTTGTTCAGCACGATCTGTCGTGCCACTCGATCAAGCCGAATCGCACACCCCGAGGGCAGGAAAGGGAAGTCCGCCTCAATATCTCGAACCAGCTGTGTCGACCCCGTTCCCGCGAGCGCCGCGAAACGGGGGGCAAATCGGAAGCTCCTGTTCTGCTGGCCAATGAAGTCCAGGACGGTCAGGCCCGACTTTCCCTCTTCCTTTCGCAGTCCACGGCCCAGTTGTTGAAGAAAGATCGTCGCGCTCTCCGTCGGGCGGAGGAAGAGCACGGTATCGATACCCGGCACATCCAGGCCTTCATTGAACACATCCACGGAGAACAGCGCGTTGATGGTGCCCGCCCGCAGATCACGCACTGCTTGCTGGCGCGCCTCGGTTGGCGTCTCCCCCGTTACGACCGTCGAAGGGACACCTGCCGTGATAAACGCTGCGGCCATGAATTGAGCATGTGAGACGCTCACGCAGAAGCAGAGCGCCCGCATCTCGAGCGGATCTTTCACGATCCGGCTCACCGCCTCGAGGACCTTGGCAACTCTGGCGTGGTTCCCGGTGTAGAGGTTCGACAGTTCCGTCGTGTCGTATCCGGTACGTGACCACCTCACCTCAGACAGGTCGACATCGTCGGCGATGCCGAAGTACTGGAAGGGGCACAGGAGATCCTGCTGGATCGCGTCCCACAGCCGTAGCTCGATTGCGATCCGGCCGTCAAACCACTTGGTCACATCCAAGCCGTCAGCACGCTCCGGCGTCGCAGTCAGTCCAAGGAGGAGCCGAGGTTTGAGGTGATCGAGCAGGCGTCGGTATGAGGCGGCTGCCGCGTGATGAAACTCATCCACGATGACCACCTGGTATCGGTCGGGAGGCACAGCCGCGACATCCGCGGCATGGAGCGATTGGATCGAGGCGAACACGTGGTCACCGAGGACTGGCTTCTCTTTCCCGGTCCACTTCTCCCCGAACGCGCCATCCTTCAAAACCGTGCGGAAGGTGGCCATGCTCTGATTGAGAATCTCATCGCGATGGGCGACAAACAGCAGCGTGGGGCGGCGCCCGCTCACCACCGGTTGCCGCGCATAGTCGAACGCCGCCATGACCGTCTTGCCAGTGCCTGTGGCGGCAACAACCAGGTTGTGCCAGCGGTCATGCCGTTCGCGTTCCACTTCCAGCCGCTCCAGGATGGCGGCCTGGAACGGAAACGGGTGAATGTCGAACATGGCCGGCGCGAACGCCCCCTCAGTGGAGCGCGGCTGTAGAGCGACCGAAAAGCGCTCAGCCTCGTAGTCCTCGAATTGCGGATCTTGCCAGTAGCTTTCGAACGTGGCGGCGAAACGGCTCAGCAGTTCAGCCGAACGCACCTGCGACAGGCGGACATTCCACTCCAGGCCGTCGTGGAGCGCCGTGTGTGTCAGATTCGAAGATCCGACATATGCCGTTCCAAAGCCGGAGGCGCGGTGGAAGAGCCAGGCCTTCGCGTGCAGGCGGGTACTCCGGATGTCGTAACTGACCTTAACCTCAGCGCCCCGTTGGATTAGCTCCTCAAGGGCGCGCGCTTCGGTGATTCCGGTGAACGTAGTGGTGATTAGCCGCAGCTTGCCGCCTCGCGCGTTGAGGTTGGAGATTTCGTCGAGCAGAACCCGTACACCGTTCCAGACGACGAACGCGCTGATCAGATCTACCCGGTCAGCCGAGGCGAGCTCACGGTTCAGCTCCGAGGCGAATGCCGGCTCGCCGGGAGCGCGCACGAAGAGGGCGTCCTCCCGAAGCGGAGTATTCGGTCGGAGGATCCGGGCGTGTGCCCCCAAGGTGGGAGGATCACGATGCACCTCCAGCAAGAGCTGCGGGGGCGCCAGCACCGCATCGTCCACAGCTACCTCGCCAGCTTGAAGCCGCTCCAGAAGCGCGACGACCTCATTGACGACGGCCACCTGAGCGTCGAGATTTGTTGAGATCCCTGGAGCTGAGAGCGCTCTCCGCGCAGCCGCTGCCACGTAGGCGGCCAGCGTCGCCGGGGCTTCACCAATGTCGAGCGCACCGGCATCGAAAGCGTCGCCCAAGTCTGAGAGCCGCTGCTGCAGGTCACGCGTCAGGAGCGCCTCATAGACTCCGGGAGCTAGCGCTGGCCGCTCTCGGCTATGAGAGTTGTCAGGCAAGGCCCGGCTGTCCTACGTCCATGGACTGTGCCAAATCCAACGCGACATGGAAACCAAAGTCTCAACAGAATCGCTACGCCACGTAGCGCTCATGGTTGTGCCAATCGAGCATCGCGGGATCTGGACGCTCGGTCGAACTCGCCGGCAGATTGATCTCGTTGCCAGAGAGTGCAAGGTAATCGTGCCCATTGTTGAACTCTGCATGAAGGCGGTCACTTACTCGTACTTTAAGGTCCGGCGTGACCGTGAGATAACCTCGGTCGAACAACCGATGTATGTCGCGACGCATTAGGAGACCGTTACCTATCCGATGATCTCCTCCCTCGGCGTACGGGCGGATGTGTCCCGCCTCGAGTACTGGCAAGACTTTCTCGCCAGTGATCGCACAGCGGCGATGATATGCGTCGGCGACGGCGACTTTGAATGACCTCTGCCCGAGCCGCGGCTGAACGAAGACGGGCGGACCGTACCTGGCAGCGGATTCCCTGACCAGGTGGTTCCCGGGTGCGGGGGCCAAACGTGATCGAAGCAACAAGTCGATCCGACCCCAGAGCCATATCCCAGCTTCATCATCCAATCGATAGCCCTTGCCACGGACGATGTTTGACTTCCACTCCGGCGCGTCAAACCAGTCTCCCTCATCGAGGAAGAAAGGATCCTTCAGCAGGATGCAGCCGATCTCTTGATCGCCGGACTCCTTAATCGCCCCGTGCCGATATCGATCCACTCGTAGGCGCATCTCCGCCTCAGAGCTCACACCGTTTGCTTGCCCGAAGGCCTCCCACGCCATGCTGATGGGCGCGGTGAGATAGCGTAGAAAAAACGCCCCGCCGACGACTAGACCGCCACGATCATCGTGTAGTTTGAAGAGAAATGGTTCACCCGCATCGAGGGCGCTGAAGCGCCCGCCCGGGCTGGGCTGCCAAAAGTTAGCCTCGTCGAGGCCCGACATCGAGCGCAGCGTCTGCACCCAATCCCAGTCTGTGATGCCGACGAATAACCTCGGCGAGCGTCCCGCTGCCACAGCTCTCGTGAAGGATGACATGTGGGGCGATAGGAGGAAGGCGCCGCTTGGGGCTTGGGGCGGACGGCACCATCCAGGATTCCACGCAGCAGGGAACGCCTAGTCTTCAAAACCGAGGTGGGCCCTCTGAATTCGCAACTGACCATCCAGGCCCTTCCACCCCAGTTTTTCGCTAGGGGGAACGACGTTTCGTACGCCCTTCGAGCCTCCCATCCGGGCGATCCTTGTATGGGGAACCTTAGGGAGCGAGGTCAAGGCTGACAACGCGATCGCCGACATGAATGGATGGTTGGGTGGATGGCTCGTGCCTTCCATGGCGGCGGTTTATCGAGTTCCAGGCTCCTGAGACGCTTGCAGGCCAGCGAGGTGAAGGCTCGATGTCGCGCTAAAGCCTTGGCGAGCGGAGTCGGCGCGATCGGATTGGCAACGCCCGCAGAGGCCAGATGTCAGATGTCAGCGCTTAGGTCTGCTGAGCTTCAAATCGGTGCGCGTGCGGCAGTAGTTGTCAGTTCGGCGTAAAGCTGGTGCTGCATCGTGCCGCACCGACGACAACGTCAACTTTGACCGTGTACCCAGCTGTGGGGCGCCCGATGCCGAAAGTAATCGAGCCCGACCCCGACGAGTCAGTGCTTCCGGAATAGTCGCTTGTCGTTGTCTTGTAGTGAACTGTTATGGATACCGACGAGGCACCCACATTCGACGTAACCAGTACCGTGTCGGACCCTCCTCGGCCTGGCGTCGGGTTGCTCATATGCGCAGCGCAGCTGGCTGATGGCTTAGTGCCGGCGGGTGGCTTGGCTTGGGGCGCCGGGGGCTTGAGCGTCGGAGCGGGCTTCGACGTGGCGGGAG
>JAXDLV010000078.1:0-36186 GCA_034666445.1 Chloroflexota bacterium
GGCGCAGCTGGGCGTCCTGCGAACGCTGGGTATCGAGCTTGGCCAGGGATATCACCTCGGGCCGCCGGCGCCGATCGACGACCTGACAAGCAGGATCACCGGCGGCTACCGGCCGGCCAGGGCAGCGGCGGGACGGCGATGATAAGGGTCCTGGTCGTGGACGACCACCCACTCGTGACCGAGGGCCTAACAGCGATCCTTGGCGCCGAGACCGACATCGAGGTCGTTGGCGTGGCCGGCACGGCGGACGAAGCGGAGGGCATTGCCAGGCGGGAGGCGCCGGACGTCGTCCTGATGGACCTGCGACTCCCCGGCCGGTCAGGCGCTGAGGCGGCGATGGTGATCGGCCGCGACCACCCGGGTGTTGCCGTCATCTTCCTGACGGCCGAGGTCAGCGAGGACGCCATCGGCGAGGCGGTGCGGGCGGGGGCGGTGGGGTACCTGGTGAAGGGCGAGCCGCCGTCGGAGATCGCCGGGGCCATCCGTCGTGCCGCTGAGGGCGAGATGCTCATCCCAGCCGGGGTCCTCGCCCGACTGCTCGTGACCCAGCACCAGACCGCCCGCGACGAGGCCGAGCACCGGGTTGTCGTCGCCCGGTTCACGCCGCGGGAGCGCGATGTCCTGGCCATGATGGGCCAGGCCCTCGACAACGAGGACATCGCCGAGAGGTTGTTCGTGGAGCTGACCACGGTGCGCTGGCATATCCGCAACATCCTCGAGAAGCTCGGGGTCCACAGCAAGCTTGCGGCCGTCCTGCGGGCATCGGAGCTGGGCCTGGTCTAGCCCCGGCCGCCTCAGGCGATGGCGCCTACGGGGCCGGCCATGGCATCGACGTTCTGTCCCGTCCGCCACGCCTCGCGCCAGCCGGCGACGTCGGCGGCAGGCATCGGCCGAGCCAGGAAGTAACCCTGGGCGCTGTCGCATCCGAGCATCGCCAGCTGGCGCCACGCCTCCTGGTCCTCCACTCCCTCGGCGACCACCCTCAGTCCGAGGTTGCGGCCCAGGCTGACGATCGAGTTGACGATCATGCGACTGGCGGCGTGGTCGTTGAGGTCCATCGTGAAGGAGCGGTCGATCTTGAGCTCGTTGACAGGGAGGTCCTTGATATAGGTGAGCGAGGAATACCCGGTGCCGAAGTCGTCGATGCTCAGGCCGACGCCAAGGTCCTTGAGGCTGGCGAGGCATTCTCGGGCGCCATCGGGGTCGGTCATCATCGAGTTCTCGGTGAGCTCCAGCACCAGCATCGCGGCCGGCACCCGCCACTTCAGGAGAAGCCTTTCGACGAGCGCCGGGAAGTGGCTGTCGAGCAGGTTCCTCGCCGAGATGTTCACGGCGACGGGCAGCTCGAGGTCGTCGTCCTTCCAGGCTCGGCACTGAGCCAGGGCGGCATTGAGCACGTACTCGGTCAGGGGGAAGATGAGGCCCGTCCGCTCCGCGAGCGGGATGAAGTCCAGCGGCGGAATCAGCCCCAGCGTACTGTGCTCCCACCGGACCAGTGCCTCGACGCCGACGACCGCGGCTGTGGCCATGTCGGCCTTGGGCTGGTAGTGGAGGACAAGGTCGCCGGCGTCGATTGCGCGGCGGAGATCTCCCAGGAGCGAGAGGGAACGAGGCCCCTGGGTGGCCAGCTCGTCGGAGTACATGACGAACCCGGAGCGGTCCTTCTTGGCGAGGTACATCGCCACGTCCGCCCGGCTGAGAAGTTCGTCGATATCGCTGCCGTGCTTGGGGTACGTCGCGATCCCGATACTGGCCTCGATGTCCAGCTCGACGGACCCGACCATGAAGGGACTCTGGAAGGCGACCAGGATCTTCTTGGCCACCGCCACCACGCCGGAGCGACCAATGACGTCCGGCAGGAGGATCGTGAACTCGTCACCGCCCAGCCGGGCGACCGTGTCCGAATGGCGGAGGGTGTCCTGCAGCCTTGCGGCGACCTCCTGGAGGAGGCCATCGCCCTGGTCGTGCCCGAGCGTGTCGTTGATCTCCTTGAAGCGATCGAGGTCGAGCATCATCACGCCGATCGTCCGCTCATTCCGCTCGGCGGCCTTCAGGGCGCGCTCTCCGCGGTCCCTGAACAGGGCGCGGTTGGGCAGCCCGGTGAGGTCGTCGTGGAGAGAGTCGTGCTCGTACTGGGCGGCCTGCGCGTCCGAGCGGCGCCGGAACGCGAGCACGATCAGCGCCAGCACGGCCAGCATCGCCACGCCGATGCCGAAGATCGGCACGGTCGCGGCAACTCGAAGCCCCTGCTGCCGCTCCATCGCTGCAGTCGCGGCCTGGGCCCTGTCATCCTGCGCATCCGCGAGACCAACCAGCTCCTCCGGAAGGCGTTCAAGGGCCGGGTCCGTGGCCCAGGCTCGGGCGGTGACCAGGTCGCCGCGATCGGCGGCATCCATCGCGGCCGTGGTCCCGGAGACAAAGACCTCGTACTCCGCAAGGATCGCTCGGGAGGCCGCCTGCTCTGAAGGTCCGTCAGCAGCAACTATCGAATCGAGCGAGTCGCGGAAGACCCGGTCGTCGGCCGAGATGGAACCCCTGATTCTTGCCTCGCGCGTGATCAGGTACTCGCGGGTGAGCGATTGCTCCGACGTGATCGCCCACAGCCCCGCGTCGTAGGCGTCACTCAGGGAGTTCGCGGAGGCGACGATCGCCAGCTCCCTCCTCGTGGCCTGTCCCGCCCACACTGCGAAGGAGCAGAGGGTGACCAGGACAACCGCCATCCCTACGATGGCGAACCGGGTGGTGATGGGCCGGAGCAAGGGGGAGCCCGACGTCCTGGGAGACCGGCTGCGCGGCGAATCAACCCCGTGCAGGTTTGGCCTAACGGCGCGCGAACCGAATCGCCTGCGGATGGAATGGAACATGTTTCAAGGCTAGGTGGCGCAGAGGTCCGCGCCCCCACCCAGGCTGACGGTCCTGCTGCTCACAAATGGAGGGGGCGCGAACCAGCCGTTCTGATGGCGGAGTCCACCGGGGGCGCGTCTAACGTGGACCTCATGACTGACACCAACATCAGCCGGCTCCCCGGACATAACGTCCTGGTGGCGGCCCAGGTTCCCCTCGTCCGCACGATACTCACCAGCCGGCTCTCAGGGCCGGGATGCGCTGTCCGAACCGCGGCCAGCCCCGCGGGGGTGCTGGCGTCCGCCCGTGCCCATCCCCCCGACCTGGTGGTCATGGACGCCGGCCAGGCAGGCGACGGAATTCGCTACCGGCTGCTGCGCAGCCACTTCATGACGACGGGGGTGCCCGTGCTCCTCATGGCCCCATCCCACGACGGGTCCGCGGCGCTGGAGCAGCCCGATGACCCGTTCTTCCTGGCCAAGCCGGCCCGGCTCGATGCCATAGCGGAGCGGGTCGCAACCCTGCTCGCCCTCGGGCCCACCGTCCCCGTCAGCCCCGCGGCGGTGGCGCCAGTGCGCCTGCTCGCCAGCGCGGCCTGAGAAGGCCTGACCGCGAGGCCGGCCCCCCCTCCCGGGGGAGGGGCCAGAAGCCATATCGGTTGACGTGGCGCCCGGGTGGCCCGCTCGGGAACATGAAGTAGGGCCCGCTTCAGGGCCCACCGCGCACACCGCGCAACCCCAGGAGCTCCCAACCTGATGTTCGAAAACACTTCCATCCGGGCCTTCACGAGGCGACCCATCGGCCTCGTCACAGGCATAGCCACCGCCGCCGTCCTCATGTTCGCCGGCTCGGGCGCGGCGCTCGCCGCCAGCGGCAGCGACACCCAGACCCTCACCGGCACAACCAGTGCCGGCGTGCTCAGCGTGAGCGCACCCGCCGACGTCAACCTGCCCGCCCTCGTCGGCGGCAGCAACACCGCCGCCACGGACCTCGGCAGCCTCAGCTGGACCGACACCCTCAACACCGCCACCGCCCACAGCGTGACGATGGCCGCAACCGACCTCTACTACGCGGCTGGTGTGGGTAGCTACATCCCGTTCACGAAGTTCACCATCAGCGTCGACCAAGCACCGACGGGCAACGCCCTGAACACCGGCGCAGTGACCTCCGGCGCAGCGTCGCAGGTTCTCACCGGCGCCGACACCACACCAGGTACCACGTTTTCCGCACCCATAACCCTGGTCACGTCGAACACGGTCGCGGTTGGCACCTGGTCGCAGGCTGCCAACAAGGTCACGGTCGGGGTGCCGGCCAATACCCTTCCGAGCACCACCTTCACATCCACCATCCAATACACCATCACCGGCTGACCGCCGGCGGGTGAGGAACCACGACGTGCGATGGAGCTGGGCCAACCGGCCCTCCAGGCTGCCCGCACATCCCCCGGGGGCGGACAACCGCTCCCGCCTGCTCAGGGTTGCGGCGATTAGTGCCGCACTCGCGGCAGTGCCGGCAGCCGCTCCGGTAGTGGCCCACGCGGCCCCTGCACCGACGCTCAGCCAGGCCCAGGTCTTTGGCGTCCACCCGGTGCAGCAGGGCCAGACGACGCTGCCAGGCGGGCACTTCAACTTCGCGCTGAAGCCCGGGGACAGGATCTCCGACGGCATGGTGGTGGAGAACTTCTCCGATCACCCGATCGACTTCCACCTCTACGGCGCGGACCTGCTGACCGTACCGGGCGGGGGCGTTGCCCCGGCCCAGCCAACCGACACGATGCGTGAGGCCGGCACCTGGCTTGCCTTCGCGAGGACCCAGGTGACCATTCCCGCCCACAGCCACGCCACCCAGGCCTTCTCGGTAGCGCTACCGGCGGCGGTCGACCCCGGCGAGCACCTCGGTGCGGCCGTGGCGGCCGCGGTGGTGGGCAGGTCGCCGCAGGGCAGTGCCATTGAGGCGCGGACCGCCCTGGTCGTCGTCATCACCGTCCCCGGCATCGCCAGCCCATCGGCGAGCCTGGGTGCACTGGGTCGCGCCGACAACGAGCCTGGACCGATCGAGTTCCAGGTCGCGTTGACCAACACCGGTAACCTGCTGCTCACCTACGCCGGAACGGTGGACGTGTTCGACCGCGCGGGGCGAAAGCTGGCCAGCCTTCCGCTGACGCCCGGCGACGCCTACGTGGTGCCCGCGGGGCAGGTCGCGCTCAGCGCCGCCTGGAAGGACTCCCTGCCGACCTCCGGCGACTACACCGCCGTCGCCACCGTCACAATCCTGGCCAGCGGGAAGCCCGTCGCGACGCTCACGTCAAGCTCATTGGCCCTCTCGTTCTCCCACCAGCCCTCCACGGTCGTGGGAGCCGCGATCATCGCGATCGTGGTCCTGCTGCTGGCCGCGGCGGCCCTGCTCGCCAGGCGGGTGAGACGCGGCCGCCGGGCGCGAACTGCGGCCATCCTGCTGAGGCTTTCCCAGCAAGCTCGAAGGTCCCTATGACGTGCCTCCCAGTCCGCCACGCGATGCTCGTCTCAACGGCCACCGAGCCGGACAGAGAAGAACAGAGGAGCCAGAAATGGAAAACGAAAGCATCAACATCAACAAGAGGGGTGCCGGTTTTTCGCGGCGAGCCCTCCTGACGATGGCGGCATGCGGGGCCATCGGAGGGTCGTTCGTGGGTGGGGTCATCCTCGCCAGCGCGGCCACCACGCCATCGCCGGCGGCGAGCCCGGCGAGCGGCACCCCCGCCCAGCCCAACGTCGATCCCACCAAGGGCGGCCACGTCGCCAACGGAGTCACCGAGCAGCTGCTGACGGGTGACACCGCCGACAAGGCCCGCGCCGCGGCGATGGCCGCGGTTCCCGGTGGGACCATCGAGCGCGTCGAGAACGACGCCGAGGGGGCCACCTACGAGGCGCACATGGTGAAGAGCGACGGTAGCCACGTCACCGTCAAGATGGACGGCGACTTCAAGGTCACCGGCGTCGAGGACGGCCCGGCCGGCGGCAGGCGCTAGGCCACCCGACCCCGGGGCTCGGCGGCGCGGTCCGTCGAGCCCTGGTCGTCTGCCTCGACCCGGTGGCGCTCGCCCTCGTCGCTGACAAAAAGGAGAAAGAGATGACCAGCACCGGGTATGTCGAAGCCAACCAGGTCAATTACTACTACGAGATCCACGGGCAGGGAGAGCCGCTGCTGCTGCTGCACGGTGGCCTGGGCTCGATCGACATGTTCGGATCGGCCCTGCCCCTGCTGGCCGAGACGCGGCAGGTCATCGCGGTCGACCTGCACGGCCACGGCCGCACCGCGATCGGCGATCGCAAGATCAGCCTTCGCGACATGGGCGATGACATGGCAACCATCGTCCGGCAGCTGGGCCACGAGAACGTGGACGCGCTCGGCTACTCGCTGGGGGGCGGGGTCGCTTTCATGTTGGCGGTCCAGCACCCTGGGCTCGTCCGCCGGCTGGTCATCGTGTCGGCCGGGTTCTCCACAGCCGGCTTCCATCCCGAAATGCTGCCGATGCAGGGCGCCCTAGGCGCCGAGGCGGCCGAGAGCATGAGGGAAACGCCGATGTACCAGGGATACGCCGCCGTCGCTCCGCACCCCGAGGACTTTCCCAAGCTGTTGGACCGCATGCGTGAGTACATGCGCGAGCCGTTCGATTTCTCCGACGAGGTCAAGCGGCTGACCATGCCGGTGATGCTGGTTTTCGGCGACCACGACATGTTCACCACCCCGCACGTCGCCGAGTTCTACAACCTGCTTGGCGGTAACCTCAGGGACGCCGGGTGGCAGCGCGAGAACATGTCCCAGAACCGGCTGGCGATACTGCCCGACACCACCCACTACGACATGTTCCTGTCGCCCCAGCTGGTCCCCACCGTGCTGCCTTTCCTCAATGGCGAAAGCCGCGCCGAGGCCTGGGGAGGCGAGTGAGAACCCTCCATTTCGGCATTCACGTCGCTGACCTCGACAGGTCGCTGGCCTTCTACACCTCAGTCGGTTTCGAGGTCGTGGGCAGCGTCCGTGACACTCCCCTCGGCCACCTGACGATGATCAAGCTGCCGGCGGACGAATTCGTCAGCATCGAACTCGTCCACGACCCCACCAGGGGTCCAGTCGAGGGCGGCGCCGGCCTGAGCCACTTCGTCATCAAGGTGGAATCCGTGCAGGAGACCATTGCGGACCTCGCGGCGCGTGGCATCGTCTCTGACGCGCCGCTTCACCCCGACGGGTCAAGCGACTTTCAAACAACCTGGATCACAGACCCGGATGGGAACCGGATCGAGCTCGTTCAGTGGCCGGCCGGTCACGCGGAGGGTCTGACCGGCGCTGACATGCCAGCATGAGCCCAGTGATAACAAGGGCGCTTTAAGAGACGTCAACCGGCACGAGCTCTCCGCTATGGAGCTCGAGGATGAACCCGCCCACCTCAAGATCGGGAAGCAACGAGCAGGCTTTGAGCTCGGCGACGTCGCGACGAATTGTCGCTACCTGGTCAGTGCTGGCCATGAAGTCCCATCCCGAGGCATCGACGCCACGCGCCGCCTCAATCCGCCTTGCGACCTCCGCATTGGACGTCCCCATGACTGCGCAGTTCGTGTGGTGCACGATGCAGACCCGCGTCACGCCGAGCAGGTTCGTGGCGAGGATTAGCGACCGCAGGGCGTCGTCGGTGACGCGAGCGCCGGCGTTTCGGATTATCTTGGCATCGCCCACTCGCAAACCCAACGCCCGCAGCGGGTCGACCCGCGAGTCTATGCAGGTGAGGACCGCCAGGCCTCGTCGCGCCCTTCCCGCCGCGCCGGTGTCGCGATAGGTCGCCTGGTACTGCCGGTTGGACTCCAAGAGATCTTCGAACATGCAGCAATTCTGCAACGCGCGGTCTCGTAGCTCCTGCGTCGTCATCCTGGTTGACGGATGATTCGGGCCATGGCCGAGTATTCAGTCGAACGCGAGGACCTGGTGGTCGTCATGAGTGGCCTTGAACACCTCGGTGCCCTTCGCGGCGACGTCAGGGTGCCGCTTTCGAGTGTCCATGCAGTGCGGGTATCCATCGACCCTTGGAGCGAACTGCGTGGTATCCGGGCCCCTGGAACCGGGTTTCCAGGGGTCATCGCCCTCGGGACGTGGCGGGGTCGTTTCGGTCGTGACTTTGCCGCGCTCTACGGGAGCCAGGCCGCTGTTGTGGTAGAGCTGGAGGGCGCGGAGTTCCGCCGACTGATCGTGTCGTGCTCGGCGGCCCCCAGGGTCGCGGCGCTGCTGTCAAATCGAACTACGGAACGGCGACCCTAGACAGGGTCCACGTCCCCGGGACGCCTTTGATCTTCAATCCGATGCCACCAATCCGTCACGCCTCGACGGAGTAGAGCGTCCACTCGCCGGGCAACCCCTTTAGGACGTGGGGGCCGATGTCCTTGAACTGGATACCGGACCCCGACACCAGGTCCTTCACGGTGCCCGAGACCAGGACCTGGCTCGGCCCCGCTGCGGCCGCCACGCGAGCGGCGACATGGACCGCGATCCCGGCAAGCTTCTCACCCATCAATTCGCATTCACCCGTGTGTAAGCCCGCGCGTATCTCGAATCCCGCCCCGTGAGCGGCCGCTGAGATTGCGTGGGCGCAACGAATCGCGCGCGCGGGTCCATCGAAAGCCGCCATGAAGCCATCGCCGGCGGTGTCGATCTCGCGTCCCCGGTACGCATCGAGCTCGCGGCGGACGACAGCGTAGTGGTCCTCAAGGAGCTCCTTCCAAGCACGGTCGCCGACGACGGCGGCGCGCTCGGTCGAGCCGATGATGTCCGTGAAGAGAATCGTGGCGAGTACGCGATCTGTTTCCGGCGCGTGGCGCCGCCCGGTCAGGAAGTGTTCGATCTCGGAGGTGATCAGATCATGGTCACCAAGGAACGCGATGTGGTCATCGCCTGGTAACTCGACGAATTTCGCCGCCGGAATCCGCTCCGCGACGTCGCGGCCCTGCGCCACGTCGACGATGCGATCCCCGGTCCTGTGGAGCACCAGCGTCGGAGCTTGGATGTTGGGCAGGACCTGTCGCACGTCAACAAAGGTCATTATCTCGGCAAGCTCGCGCCATGCGCCCGGGGAGGCTCCCAGGCGCTCGAACCGGGCCCACCACTTCTTGAACCGCTCATCATGAGTGGGGCCCTGAAGGTCGAGATTGGCGGCTGTTCCCATCTCTCGGGTGAACCTGTCGAAGAAGGCCTCCTGCTGCTCCTCGGTGCGTCCATACGGCCAGTCGGTGGCACGCAACGTCCGGACAATTGGCGCATAGAGAACCAGGGCGCGGACCCGTTCGGGGTGTGAGGCAGCGAAAAGCAGCGACATCGCGGCTCCACGCGCGCCTCCGAAGAGGGCGGCGCTCTGGGAGCCGGCCGCATCCATCACCGCCGCGATGTCGTCCATCTGCAGCTCCAGTACCGGTGGTTCGCGACCTCGGTCAGAGAGACCAACACCCCGCATGTCGAATAGGATCAGCCTGGAGAACGATGCAAGCTGATTGAGGTAACGAGCCCATTCGGGCCACTCCCACATGACATCGAGGTTGGACCAGATCCCGGGGGTGTAAACGAGGTCGATCGGCCCATCGCCGACCACCTGGTACGCGATGTGGATGCCTTCGTGCTCCGCGTACCGGATCGGCCAATCCATAGGTGACGCTAAGGATCCATCACCCCGCCCCGAGCATCAATCCCCTGCCTCGTAATGTGTGCCACCGAAACATTCGAACGGGCTCGCGGGACTACGTGACCGCCTAACTACTTGATAGCGTAACCCGCCCGGGCGTACACTACCAATTCGCGAGCCGAATTCCTGCTCCGACTTTTCTACGACGCAGCACCCTTCTCGCCGGCTCGGACTAACAGAAGAGGTCCTGGCGGGGGCCGTGTAGGAGGGGAACACGGGTGGGACAGCGGGGGCAGTCCACTCTTGAGTGGGTCATTGGCGCAGCTGTGATTTTGGGGACGCTTACGTCGCAACGGGACCATTGGTCCAAACCACGGGTTCTGAACTCAACGGGCCCCGTCTTGGAGTCTTGAGGGGCAGACGCTAGGCTGTCCAGATGACCCGCGGCGGTGATCCATCGGGCCCGATTGCGCCCGCGGGAGCCGCGAGGGTTGCCGTGCACAAATCCTGGCTGGCACAGTCTGCGGTGGTGGTCGTAGCCGCTGGAATCGTGCTGGCTCCCGCTGGGATCGTGAGGATTCTGGCGGTTAATGAAGCCATAAACCCCGCGGGACCATTCATGGTCATCGGCACTGGCATTCTGGTCTTGGTCGCCTGGTTGGTCGGCCGCGAGGCTCTCCCGGTTGACATCGTCATCGAGGGCAATACTTTGGAACTGCGACGGCCGTTCCGCCCTCCGCTGCGAATCCCTGCCCGGGAGGTCGAGGTCGAACTGTACGCCGTGCCCATTGTCGTTGGACTCATACCGGCCGGCAAAGACTATTGCGTACGGATCCGGCACGCGTCAGGGAAGCGATTGCTGGACATGAGGACCGTGTACAGCGCCGCCTCACAACACGAGATCCTCCTGGCGCTCAGGAGCGCGGGAGCGAGATCTTTGGAGACCCGTATGAATTGATCCTGCCTACCTCGTGCTTGGTGATAATCGGGTTCGCAGCACTGATCGTCGCCGGGACGTTTCTGACCGAGTCGCAGAGTGCCGCTGCCGTGGCCCTGCGACGGGCGGCTGGGTCCGCGTAACCTCTGTCGTGATGAGCTCAGGAGCGGGCGGAGGTCGCCGGAGCATCGTCGCTGTGCTGCTCCGAGTTGCCCTCGGATGCTGGATGATCGCGATGGGAGTCTATTTTGTCATCGGTGTTTCGGCGACGGGACATCTCATCGCTGGAGTATTCGTCAGCGGATTCGGAGCCGGATATGTTGGCTGGGTCGTTTGGGGACTTCGATCTGGCGGGGCACTGACGGTGCAGGCTAGGGCGTTCAGCGACAATGAGTTGCGCGACATCTCAGGCAGTTTTGGGCGAAGGTTCGGGGGCTCTGGGAGCGGCATCACCAGCTCGGGTATAGGCGTCGTCGACGGTGAGCCGTTCATCGGGGTCTGTCTCGCTGAGACAGCGCCTGCCCCAGAATTGCCAACTGAATACCAAGGCCTACCCGTGCGGGTTACCGGCCGTGGGACCGCCGTGGCACGAGCTGAAGCGCTGCATGATGCCCCCCTGGATTAGGCTGGTACCAACATACAAGCTCGCTAAGAACAGAAACATCTGGAAAGGGCTAGAATCGGCTCCTACCCACCGACCACCAGCATCGTCCTGATCCCGCTCCGCACAGCAGATCCACCGGTGGCGACAACAGAAGAAGGTCCTGGCGGGGACCCGTGTAGGAGGGGAACACGGATGGGGCAGCGGGGGCAATCCACTCTTGAGTGGGTCATCGGCGCAGCTGTGATTTTGGGCACGCTCGTCGTGGGCATCATCGCCTGGAACCAGGGCATGGTGACCAAGATCGGGTCGATGGTGCAGGAGCTGACGGGGGTCCAGTAGCGGCGTAGCGGGTTGCGCCGCGTGCGACTCTCCGACCAGCGCGGGCAGGAGACCCTGCAGGCGATCCTCGCGGTCGCCTTCATCCTCGTGCCGGTGCTGTTCTCGACGTTGGAGATCGGCAACATCCTTCACCTGTGGATTGGGCAGCACTCGGCCGCGGCCGCGGGCGCCCGCATCGCGGGTGAGCTGGGCGAGGACGACATCGAGGTCCGCGATCGCATCGAGACGGAGCTTCGCGGTGCGGGCATCGACCCCGCGGGGTGCACGATCGAAGTCACCCCCGGCCGCGTCGGCTGGCACCAGCCGATCACGGTGCGGATCACCTCGCATCGCCACTTCGGGGTGCCCTTCCTGTTCTCCCGCGACATCGACCTGACTTCGCAGTTCACCGCGCGCGGCGAGGTCAACCATTGAACCAATCGGGGCAGAGCACGCTCTACGCGATCCTGCTGTTCCCCATCCTCCTGATGACGCTGTCGCTTGTGGCGGACGTCGGCTCGCTGCAGGTCCAGCAGGTGCGGCTGCGCTGGGCCGAGGACATGGCGCTGGTGGACGCTGTGACGGAGATCGACGCACCCGCCTACGCGGTCAACGGGCGGCTGCGCCTGGCCCCCGCGGCGGAGGGGGTGTTCCGCGAGTACCTCGTGGCCAACCTCGACCCGCTGCGCGGTGTCCTGGCCGAGGGCAGCACCCCGGAGTCCATCGCCGACACGGCGGAGGTGGTGATCGTCAACCAGTCACCGGGCCTCAATCCCTTCAACGGCCATGCCCTCGACCGCCCCGCCATCTGCGCGCGGCTCAAGGTCCCGATTCGCACTGGGCTGCTGCACCTCGCCGGCCTCAGCTCGATTCAGACCCTGACGGTCGCAGCCGACGCCGAGATCCGGGTCGATTCACCATGATCCTGTGTCATGTGGCGCCGACTGATATACTGATTAGTCGTTATGGGGTGGCGATTTGATACGCGCGATGTACCTGGCGATCTTCCTCGTGCTCTCGCTGGCGGCGGGCGGGCTCTACTACGTCAACACCCGCGACGTCGCGGTGGTGGTGGCCAGGGGGGACCTCCAGGTGGGCACCCAGGTCAGCGACGCGGTCGTGACGGTGAAGCGTGTGCACCCGTCCGCCATCCCGCCGGGCAGCGCGATGAGCCTCGCCGACGTCGACGGAAAGTTCGTCGCGTGGCCGATCCTCGACGGCCAGTACATCCCCACGCGGGCGGTGAGCGCCGACCGCAGCGCACTGATCGCCGGTGGCCTCCAGGTGCCCACCGGCTACCACGCCCTGTCGATCCCGGTGACGGCGTCGGACGCGGTCGGCGGGGTGCTGCGGGCGGGCGACTTTGTCGACATCCTGGCGGTGGCAAAGAACCAGGCTCCCGGCGCCAGCCCCGCGCCGGCGATCACTCTCGGCAGGCGAGTGCTGGTCCTGGGACTGCGCACCGAGCAGGGGCAGGCGCTGGACGCCAGCGGAGGGACGGGCAGCGTGCGCGGGCTCAACTTCTCCAACAGCAAGATTGCCAGCATCGTCCTGGCGGTCGCGCCGGAGGACCAGGCACGCTACGCCGCCGCGTCCGCCACGTCGTCCTTCACGGTGGTGCTCGACCTGGGCTGACCACGCCCGCTAGGCAGGACTGACGATGGTCCACCTCTCTTCGATCCGCGCGGCGGCTGCCGACGTGCTGTACGCGCGCCACGCGGTCTCGCCGTTCGCCCTCGACCTGCGCGCCGCGGGGAATGGCGCGCTGTTCAGCACCGGCGACGCCAGTCAGCACGCTGTCGTGACCACGGGCACCTTCGACCTGCTCGAAGCCGGGCCTGAGGTGCGGCGCCGCCAGGTCAACATGTTCGAGGATCTGCTCGCCGGGCTGAGCGTTCGTTTCGAGGTCCTGGTGGGCTCGCGTCCCGCCATCATCACAGCGCGCGATGCCCGGCTGCGCACCTGGCTCGAGGACCGCGCCGGTACCCACCCGGCGTTCGAGCGGGATGTCAGCATCGTCATCAGCGACGAGGCACCTCGCATCGATCACCTCGCCGACCGCTGGCGGCGGCGCCGGGGTTTGGTAGGCCCCGCCCCGGACGCCGGCGTCGCTGACGGGCTCCTCCGGCAGGCCGACGGGCTCACCAGGCAGCTCACCGCGATGGGCCTCCAGCCGCGCCTGCTTCGGGGGGTGGCGATGTTCCGCTTCCTCGACGCCCGCCTCCCCGGGATCCTCGCTCGCACCGGTGATGGCGTCGATTGGCAGGAGGACGCCAACCGGCTGACCCTGGATGGCGAGCTCAGCCGGACCTTCTTCCTCGACGCCTTCCCGGGCGTGGAGCTGGCGCCGGGGTGGCTCGGCCATTTCGTCGATCTCCCGTGCGCCTACGACCTCGCCATCCACGGGTTCAAGGTGGCCCCCGCCAGCGTCCTCCGCATCCTCAGCACCCGCATTCGCGACCTCCAGGCGACCCGCATGTCCGATGCCGCGAGCGGGAGCGCTGGCGACCCCCTCGCCGAGGCTGGGCTCCCAGAGGCCGTTGGCCTGCGCCGCGAGATCGCCGCCAACCAGCAGCACGCCTATTCGATCGCGGCATACCTGACGGTCACCGCCGCGGATGAGGCCGAGCTCGACGTCGCCACCGCGCTGGTTCACGACGCGGCGGCGCGGGCCATGGCGCGCGTGCTGCCCGCCACCGTGCAGATGGCACCAGCGCGGTTGTGCACACTCCCGCTCGGGCTCGACCCGCTCGGCAGGCAGCGCCTGCTACCGGGCGCGGTGGTCGCCACGATGTACCCGTGGCTTTGGGACAGCCTCCAGGACCCCGCCGGCCGGCTGGCCGGTTTCCGCGTTCGCGATGGCGGGCCGGTGCTGCTCGACACCTTCGACGAAGGTCGCTTCAGCAACGCCAACGTCGGCGTCTTCGGCCACTCCGGCGCCGGCAAGACTCACCTCATGAAGAGCCTCCTGCTGGCGGACGCGGACGCCGGCGTCGGCGCGTTCATCGTCGACCCCGAGGCCGAGTACCGCGGCGTATGCGATGCGCTGGGCGGCCAGTGGGTGGACCTCGCCCTGGGTGCGGGGGCAAGCATCAACGTCCTGGACCCAGCGCTCGCCGCGCCGGGTGGGCGGGACCCGGTAGGCGACCAGGTGATCGACCTCATCGACCTGCTGGGCACGATGTGCGGGACGGTCTCCGACGACGACCGCGTCGACCTCGACGAGGTCCTCCGGGACCTGCTGGAGCGCGGCGGCGGGACCCTGCTGGACGTGCGGCAGCGCCTGGAGGCTGCGGGCCTGGCGCCGCGCGTCGCCCGCGCCCTGCGGCGCTGGACCGAGGGTCAGCTGGGCGAGATGTTCGCGCGGCCCACCAACCTCAGCCTTGACGCCGACGTCGTTGTCTTCGGCATCCGCGACCTCAAGGACGAGATCCTGCCGGTGGCGTACTTCCTGATCGCCCAGTGGATCTGGGCCCGGGTGCGGTCCGACCAGCGCCCTCGGCGCCTGCTCTTCGACGAGGTCGGCCTGCTGTTCGAGTACCCGCTGGTGCGGCGTTTCCTCGTCCGGCTGGCGCGCCGGGTGCGCAAGTACCAGGGCTCCCTGTGCCTCGTCACCCAGAACGCGGGCGACCTGCTCAGCTCGGACCAGGGACTCGTGCTGGCGACCAACCCGGCGACTCTCTTCCTGGGCGCCCAGCGGCAGGCGGAGGCCCAGCGGTTGCAGCGGGCGGTGGGGCTCACCGACGGCCAGGCGGACTTCCTCGCCAACGCGCGGAGGGGGGAGTTCCTGCTACTGGCCGGCGACGGGCGGCACCGCGTCCGGGTCGAGGCGCCGCCGTGGCAGTCGGAGATCCTCGGCCGGGCCGCGCCTATCTGAAACCGTCCTCGCCGGTCGTGGCAGACTTGCTGCTCGGCTCCCCCCGGCAGCCGGCAACCTTGGAGGACTGCATTGACGAAGGCGAAGTCGACCCCCCGCCGCGCAGCCGCCGCCGCGAAGGCAGCCCCGGCCAACGCAGCGCCCGGCAGGGCCGCGAAGGCAGCCCCGGTCAAGGCAGCTCCCGCCAGGGCAGCGAAGGCAGCCCCCGCGAAGGCGGCTCCCGCCAGGGCAGCGAAGGCCGCGCCCGCGAAGGCGCCCGCGGCCAAGCCCGCGGCGGCCAAGCCCGCGGCGGCCAAGCCGTCCTCGCCGAAGGCCGGGCCCAGCAGGCCATCCGCCCCAAAGGCCGCGCCGAAGGCATCACCGGCCAGGCCGGCGGTCACCACGCCTCGACGGGCGGCAACGAAAGCAGCTCCCGCCCGCCGCGCGCCGCGGAGGTCCGCCGCCAGCGCCGCCGCCCCCGCGGCTGTCGAGGCGGTCGAGGTGGCCGCTGAGGCGATCGCCGATGCCGCCCCGGCGCTGGCCGATGCCGACGCGACGGCGGTGCTGCCCGCCGCGGACGTCCACCCGCCGGCACCGGCGGCCGAGGCGGACGAGGAGTTCGAGGGCGAGGGCGGCGTCCCATCTACCTTCGAGGCCTCCGACGGGCTCAGGCTCCACTACCGCGCCTGGATGCCCGCCGGCAAGGTCAAGCGCGTGGTCGTCCTGGTGCATGGCTTTGCGGACCACATCGAGCGCTACTCGTTCCTCATCCCGCACCTGGTCGCGGGCGGCGCCGCGGTCTACGGCTATGACATGCGCGGCAACGGCCACAGCCCGGGCAAGCAGGGTCATACCAAGTCGTATGCGCAGCTGCTGGACGACCTCGATCGGTTCGTCAAGCTGGCGACCGAGGCGGTGCCCGGTGCGGAGCGCGTCATCTACGCCCACTCCACCGGAGCGATCCTCGCGATGACCTACCTCTTCGACCACCCCGACGCCGCCGACCGGGTGGTGCTGTCGGCGCCCTGCCTCAAGCTGACGTTTGAGGCGCCGAAGTGGAAGCAGGCGGTGGGCCGCACCCTGGCCGGCATCGCCCCGGGGTTCCGGATGCAGGCGGGGTTCCCGCCGGAGTCGGTGTCGCGCGACCCGGCCGTGGTCGCGGCGAACAAGGCCGACCCGCTGGTGTCACAGGCGATTACACCGCGCTTCTACACGGACACCTACCTGCAGGCGATGCCGGCGGCCCTCGCCCGCATCGAGGACCTCAAGGTGCCATTCCTTGTCATCCAGGGCACTGCCGACAAGCTGGTCTCACCAACCGTCGCCGACGAGTTCGAGAACCGCGCGACCGTTGCCGGCGAGATCAGGCGCTACGAGGGTGGGTACCACGAGAGCCACAACGACGTCCACCGCGAGGAGGTCTTCGCGGACCTCGACGAATGGCTCCAGAAACGCACGCATGTTTCGGGTTCCTGAACCGTTACATGAACACGCGTAAGCCATGGCAATCGAAACGACAGACCCGGCCGAGGAGGCCCTAGGGGCCCTTCTCGAGTCACCGCAGTACCGCCACCTCGTCCAGGGGTTCAAGAACGCCACTGGGCTGGACCTCCACGCCTACAGCCTGGCGGCGGTCCCCGTCACGGTGCCGTTTGACCCGCCCCAGTACTGCCAGACGCTGCAGTCGGGGATGGACTGCCCCCTGTACTTCGACCCCCGCTACCACTACGCGACCGCACCCGAGGTGCGTGACACCTGTGGCGGGCTGGGCCACGCGGTGGTCCCGGTCATCGGCCCGGACGGCCGCCAGGTGGCCAACCTGGTCACCGCCACGGCGCGCTTCGGCCCCGTCGACATGGAGGCGATCACCGAGCGCTCCTTCAAGCTGAAGGTCTTCCCCGACGAGCTGGCCGCCCAGGCCGAGGCGGTCCCGATGGTCGCCCGCGAGCGCCTGCTGTTCGCCGCCCAGATCCTGTTCGCCGGGATGCACGAGCTGGCCGCCGGTCGCGCCCAAGGCGCCGGCTCGATGGAGCTGATCATCCGCCACGTCGCCGGCGCGTCGCTGGAAACGGTGCCACAGGCGATCCTCGACGCGGTCTCGGAGGTCTCGGGCGCGGAGTTTGCCTACATCCAGCTGCTCGACGACGCCGGCGGGGAGGTCGCCGAGGCGAGCAACCTGAAGGTCGAGGAGGGGTGGTGGCGGATCCTGCAGGGCACGGCCCAGTGGGCCGTCGCCGCGGGCACCGAGATTGAGATCCCCGACGTCTCGGCCAGCGCCTGGTGCCGCCACCTGGCCGGCTCGACGCCGCCCCCCGCCGCCATCTACGGCGCGCCCCTCACCTACGGCGACCGGGTTTTCGGCGCCCTGGTCGTCGGCGGCACGGACACGTCGCGGCTGGAGGAGTGGCACGCCGCGCTTGCGGTCCTGGCAGAGACCGGCGCCGGCGCGCTGTTCGTGGCCCGCCGCCTGGTGGAGATGGGTGACGGCGACATGGTCGACCACTCCACCGGCGCCTACAACACGCACTTCCTCGAGGAGCTCCTGGAGAAGGAGATCAGCCGCGCGGGGCGCCACCACCACGAGCTCAGCGTGGTGATCTTCCGGCTGGACAACTACGCCGACCTCGTGACCAGGCTCGGCGACCGCGTGGCCCAGGAGGTGCTTTCGCGGATGGTGGAGCAGATGCGCAGCAAGACGCGCAAGGTCAACTCGCTGGCGCGCGTCGGCGAGGCGGAGTTTGCGCTCGTCATCCCCGAGGCCGACCGCGAGGTGGCGGAGCGCGTGGCCGAGCAGCTGCGTACCGTGGCCCAGGCCTCGGATCTCCCCGGCAGCGCCAGCGACCCCGATCTCCGGCTGGCGCTGCGCTCGCGCACGGTCAGCAACCCGACCGGCGTCGACGCCGCCCTCCAGAGCCTGGCCTCGCGTAACTAGCCGGCTCCACCCGTGGGGCGGCGCCGATCGCCGCGCGTCCCGAGGCGCCGCCCGCGGGGACCCATGGCCCTTTACAAATCTTGAGCGCTTCTTGAGGACTTCCCGGCCCCCAGCCGTCAGACTGCAGCGATGCTCGGTACCCCGGAGCTCGGCCTGGTGATCATCGCGTGGGCCGCCGGCGCCTTCGTCTTCCGCGACTGGCTGGCCCGCCTCGACCTCGCGGTGCGGCGCGCCCTCGACCCCCGGCTGGACCACGAGGAGTACCTCGAGGCCCAGCGCCGCAATGTGCGGCGGGTCGCGCTGACGGGCCTTGGCGTGGGCCTGCTGATCTTCGCGTCGGGCATCGCCCTGCACCTGGTGGGCTGAGCCGGGACTCCTCCCGGCCCTCTGTCAGAGCCCCAGCGTCAGGCGGCTGACCCGGTCCTTGATCACGGTCGGCGTAAGCCGGTCCATGGCCGCCAGCATCATCGCGTCGTAGCCGACCAGGTAGCGCGTACGCGGGCGGCTCGACTCGACCGCGCCGGCTATGACCTTCGCCACCGTCTCCGGCTCGCCCATCAGGACCTGGCTCGCGCCAAAGCCCTTCAGCGCCCGGCTGTAGGCGGACCTGTAGCGCGACTTCGGCCGCCTCTCCAGCGCGCCGCTGCTCTCCTCCCAGATCCCGGTCTTGAACCCGCCGGGCTCCACCAGGATGACCTTCACCCCGGTGCTGGCCACCTCCATCCGGAGGGCGTCGGAAAGGCCCTCCAGCGCGTGCTTGGCGCCCTGGTACCAGCCCGACAGCGGCGTGGTGGTGAGGCCGTAGATCGAGGAGATGTTGATGATCCGGCCCTCGCCGCGACGGCGCATGTGCGGCAGCGCGAGGCGGGCCAGCCGCATCGGCGCCAGCACCATTGTCTCCAGCACCATGCGGGCCTCGTCGTCGTCGACGTCCTCCACCGCGCCCGTCGCCGGGAAGCCCGCGTTGTTGACCAGCGCGTACGGTCGCAGCCGGTTGATGATGCGCCGGCCGGCGGCGGCGTCGGTGACGTCGAAGATCACCGTCTCGACCCTGACGCCGGCGGCGGCCGCGGCGGCCTCAACCTGCCTGGCCTTGGCCGCGGACCGCACGCTGCCCACGGAGCGGAAGCCGCGCCGGGCCAGCTCCAGGGCGGTCACCAGGCCGATCCCGGAGTTCGCTCCCGTGGTCAGCACCGTTCGCCTTGCCATCGCTGGAATCTACCAGCGCCCGAGTGCTGGGCAGTTGTCCCCAGTATCCACCTCGACTGGTGCAAAACCTGATAACATGCCTATCACATACTAAGGCGGAGTGATGGCGCCACAAAGGGCGACCGCTCCCGTTGTGGAGGTCTTTCCATGAGCGAGATGCCGAATCCCGAGACCGAGCCCCAGCAGCCCGGAGAGGGTGGCGAGTCCGGCGGTGATGACTCCGGCGGTGGCGACACCGGCGGCGGCGACACCGGCGGCGGCGAGGGCGGTAGCCAGGCCTAGCCATTTCTCCTGCTGCGGCAGGAAGCAGACAAGGAGCCCCCGGCCTGATGGGCCAGGGGCTCCTTTCTTGTCAGGGTCGGGGGATCGGGGTCAGCTGTCGACGGTGCGGTGCACCATGAATGGGACGCTCCGGGGATGCTCCCGGTCGTGGCCGAGCCGGATGCGGCCGGCGTCGTCGTTGCTGCCGTTGTACTTGAGGTTGAACACCATGACCTCGTGGTCGCGGTCGTGGTCGCAGGCGCTCACGCGGTAGTCGATGCCGTCTATGCCGTTGTGGGTGTCGAAGCGATAGTGGAGGACGTTGTCGCCCGTCACCCAGACGGCGTCCTCACGGTCCAGCCGCACGGTGCGGAAGGCGCTGAACGACGCGCCGCGGGACAGCCGGATCTCGCCGCTGTAGTGGTGGTCGGTCGGCAGGATGTCGGTGGATCGCAGGTGCCAGCCGTCGCCGTCGTGCCAGACGTACATCGCGCCGCGGTCGCCGGCGCTGAAGTCCTCCGGGCGCCCTTCGATGTTGACCCCACCGGCGCCCTTCCAGCGCCCGTCGTCACATGCCGGCGCCTGGCCGTCGGGCGTCGCCGCCGGGGACGTCGCCGCCACCGGTGCGGCCGCCAGGCTCGTGGCGCTGTTGCTGATGAACCCCGCCCCGGCGGCGCCGACGCTGAACAGCGCCGAGCCGAGCAGGGCAAACCTCTGGAAGACCATGGGCAACCTCCTTGATGTTGACGCGGGCACCGCCCGCCCTTGCGTCAACAGCCTCGTGGCCTCACCCCGGCCCCGGCCTTAGCGCCGCCTGAGCCGCCGCTGAGAGGCCGGCCGGGGGTAGTCAGTCGCGCCGGCGCTTCTTGGTCTTCGGTGGCTCGGAGGTGTTCGCGTTGTCGCCCGGCTGGTCGGAGGGCTGCTCGCGGCCGCACGCGGTGGTTCGCTCGGTCCCGCTGAGAAACAGCTCGCCGCGGCTCGACACCAGCCCCGACGGCTGTGGGTACCAGTGGTTCCAATCCGCCGGCAGCCCGTTGATGAAGGACGCGAGCATCGACTGGCCGGTGTTGACGCCGTAGGTGTTGATCGGTTTGCCGCCGCCGGCCGCGGTGTTGCCGGCCCAGGCGCCCACCACGACGTCGGGGTTGTAGGCCATCATCCAGGCGTCGCGGATGCCGGTGGCGCCGCCGCCGGAGGTCCCGGACTTGCCGGCCATCTGGCGCTGCCAGCCCAGGTTCCACTCCGACTGGTAGCCCTTCAGCACGTCGGTTACGAGGTAGGCCTCCTCCGACGCCAGCACCTGCTGCTGCCCCTCCTGCTTGCCGGGGTCGGCCTGGAACAGCACTGCCCCTGTCCCGTCTGTGATGCTGGTGATGCTCATCAGCGGGACCTTGCGGCCCTGGTTGGCGAAGACCTGGTACCCCTGCAGGTGGTCGAACATCGTCACCTCGCTGCCGCCGATCGCGGTGGACAGGTTGGGCTGTAGGTCACCGCGGATACCCATCGTCGCGGCGAGGTCGATGACCTTGCCGATGCCCTCGGCACTGGCCACCTGCACCGCCGGGATGTTGCGCGAGAGGAGCAGGGACTGGCGGGCGGTCAGCGGGCCCATGTAGCGGTTGTCGAAGTCCTGGGGCCGGTAGCCGTCGAAGCTCGTGGCCCGGTCCTGGAGACAGCTGGCCAGGGTGATCGTGTGGTCCTTCAGGGCCGCCTCAAAGACGTAGGGCTTGAACGACGACCCCGGCTGGCGGGGTGACAGAACGACGTCGAACTGGCCCCCGATCTCCTGGTTGGCGTAGTCGGCCGAGCCGACCCACGCCAGCACCTCGCCGGTCGACGGCCGCGCCGCCAGCAGCATGCCGTTGTTCACGCCGCTGCCCGAGAGCCTGGCGACCCCGTCGCGCACCGCGGTCTCGGCCTTCGCCTGGAGGTCGGAGTCCAGCGTGGTGCGCACCGCGAAGCCGCCCTGCTGCACCGCGGCCGCGCCGAACATCGACTCCAGCCGCGACAGGACGTAGTCCACGAAGTGGGGTGCCACCGTCTGGGCGTAGCTGCGGTCGAACCTGAGCGCCGCCTGGACGTCCTCCGCGGCGGCGGCGTCGGCCTGCGCCTGGGTCAGCGCGCCGGTGGCGACCATGCCACCGAGGACGTCGAGCTCGCGGGCCCGGGCGAGGTCGTAGTGCGCCTGGGGGTCGTTGGTGCTGGGCGCGGTGAGCAGGCCCGCGAGGAAGGCGGCCTGCGCAGGCGTCAGGTCCGTCACCTGCCTGTCGGCGCCAAAGTAGGTCTTGGTGGCGGCGCCGATGCCGTAGGCACCGTGGCCGTAGTAGACGCGGTTCAGGTACAGCTCGAGGATCTGGTCCTTGCTGTAGCGGCGCTCCATGGCGTTGGCGAGCAGGGCCTCCCGGAGCTTGCGGCTGAAGGTTTTCTCGGGCTGCCCCGTCTCGATCTTCACCAGCTGTTGGGTGATCGTGCTGCCGCCCTGCAGCGGCTGCTGGTTGACAGCGTCCACCGCCAGTGCGCGCATGATGCCGAAGCCGTCGAGGGCGCCGTGGCGGTAGAAGTCGCGGTCCTCCGCCGCCAGGGTGGCGGCGGGCGCCACGGTGCCCATCTGGTCGAGCCGGAGCACGACATGGTAGCTGCCCTGGTCGTTGCGCTCGGCGAGGACGCGGCCGTTGCGGTCGTAGATGACGGTTGACCTGGCGAGCACGGGCGCGCTCCCGGGCGCGGGCAGGCCGTCGAGCTGGGCGTTGATGTATGCGTCGGCGCCCAGCAGCCCGACCACGGTGGCCAGGGTCAGCAGCCCGACCAGCGCCAGCGACCAGCGGCGCCAACCACCTGGCAGCAGCCTGCGGCCGCGCCGGCCGCTTCGCCGCCGCGCGGCGCCGCGACGTCGTCGCGGGAGTCCAGCGGGCCGGTCGGGGGCTCTCGACGGCGCGCGGAGCGCCTCGGAAACGTCTCTCAACCTGCCCCGATCCTAGCGGGGGTGTCCGGCATAACCTTGATCCGTGCGCGCGGTGGTGCAGCGGGTGCGGCGGGCGAGGGTGACGGTTGGGACCGACGAGATCGGTGCGATCGGGCCCGGGCTGTGCGTCCTCGTCGCGGCCGGGCCGGCGGACACGGACGCCTCCGCCGCCCACCTGGCGGACCGTGTCGCCACTCTCAGGGTGTTCGGCGACGACGCCGGGCGCATGAACCTCGACGTTGCCCAGGCGGGCGGCGCGGTGCTGGTCGTCAGCCAGTTCACGCTCTACGCCGACACCACCCGCGGGCACCGACCATCGTTCCTCAGCGCGGCCAAACCAGAGCTCGCCGTGCGGCTCTGCGAGGTGTTTGCCAGCGCGCTACGCGCTCGTGGCCTGGAGGTGGCCACGGGCAGCTTCGGCGCTCAGATGGCGGTGGCGCTGGTCAACGACGGGCCGGTGACGGTGGTGCTGTCCAGCGGCGAGCCGGGCTGGGAGACGGACGCCGGTTAGGCCGGCCGTTCAGGTTCGGCGGGGCTGCGAGGGCCCGGCGAGGTCGGGGTCCCGGCGACGTCCCAGAGGTGGCGCAGCAGGTCGCGCTTGATCTTGCCCAGGGGGGTTCGGGGGACCTCCTCGACCACGCGCCACAGCCGGGGCCGCTTCCACGGCGCCAGCCGCTCGCCCATGTGGCGCTCCAGCTCCATCACCACCTCCCACTCGGCGGGCTTGCCCGAGCGCCGCGGCTTCAGCACCACCGCCGCCGCGATCTCCTCGCCGACGGTCGGGTCGGGGATGCCGATCACCACCGCCTCGGCCACCCACGGGTGGGCCTGGACGGCGCGCTCGACCTCGCTGGCGGCCACCGAGTAGCCGCCCCGCAGGATGATGTCCTTCAGGCGCGCCACCAGCGTGACGCCGCCGTCCTCGCGCACCATGCCGAGGTCGCCGGTGCGGAGCCAGCCGTGGTCGAAGCCAGACTGGTTGTCCTCGGCCGCCAGGTAGCGGAGCAGCATCGACGGCGACTGCACCTCCAGCTCGCCAACCTTCCCCCGCCCGAGGTCCTTGCCGCCGTCGTTGACGGCGCGGAAGTGGACCCCCCAGCCCGGCCAGCCGACATCGCCCTCGGGGGCGTCGTCGACAACCACCCGCCACGCCAGTGGCGAGGCCTCGCTCATGCCGTAGCGCTCGACGGTGTGCACCCCCATCCGCAGCCGGATATCGCGGGCCAGGTCCCGGGGACAGCTGGAGCCGCTCACCACCGCCAGCCGGAGGTCGGTGTGGCGGCTGGCGTCGGGGTCGTCGACCAGGCGCCGGAACATCGTCGGCACGCCGGTGGCGACGGTCACGCCGCGGTTGCGGATCGCCTTCCAGGCGCTCTTGGCATCGAAGCGCGGCAGCAGCTCGATTCGCGCCCCCACCAGCATCGATGCGTTCATCACCCCGCTCAGGCCGAATGAGTGGGCCAGCGGCAGCGCCCCCAACATGACGTCGCGGTTGGTCAGCGCGGTCATCTCCCACGCCACCGCCAGGGCGTTGCGGAAGAGGCCGTCATGGCTGTGGACCACGGCCTTCGGCCGCGCCGTGCTGCCGCTGGTGAAGAGGATCACCGCAGGCGAGCCGGCGCGAAGCCGCGGCGGCGGCCCCGGACGGCGGCCGTTGGTGAGCACGGAAAGCGCCAGCCTGTCTGCCTTGTTGCGCTTCGCCTCCAGGTCCAGCGTGATCGCCCCGCAGCTCTCGTGGTAGCCGATCGCCGCCGCCCAGGCCACCTCCTCGTGCTCGACGTCGGTGAGCACCATCTCCACCCGGGCGGCGCGGAGCAGGCCCGTCACCTCGGGCGCTGGAGCGGTGGGGGAGATCGGCACCAGCACCGCGCCGGCGCGGAGCACGGCGTAGGCGGCGACCATGAACTCGATCCCGGTCCCGGCCAGCACCGCGATGGGCCGGCCCGGCGTGATGCCCCGGTCCAGCAGGTCGTCAGCGAGCGAGGCTACGGCGCGGTCGAGGTCGGCGTAGGTGATGCGCGCCCTGCCGGCGACGGCCGCGATGCCCTCCGGGTCCCGCGCTGCCGCCGCGGGCACCAGCTCAGCCAGCGAGTGCTCGGAGGGCGGCGGCGCGCCCAGGCCCTCGGGCCGGCTCGCGCCGTTGGACGCCGGCCTGGTGGGCGCCGCCTTCGCCGTGCCGGCGGGGGCCGCCTTCGCCGGGACGGCGGGCGCCGCCTTGCGGCCGCTCGTGGAGGTCGGTTTCACAGACACACCCTAGTTCACCAGCGGCCGGGCCGGCTCCGCATGGCCCGCGCGCTCCGTCACTCCTCGCCACCGCGGCGGCGCATCGCGCGCCGGACCTCGGCGAGGGCCTCGCCGGCGTCGAAGCGGAGGCCCGCCCCGAGCGGTCCGAAGCGGCCGAAGAAGCGGCCCTCGGCGGCAGCCTTCAGGATCCGCGGCAGCGGCGACCGGTCCAGCTCCTCGATGGACGCCGGCAGCGGCACGTGCAGCTGGGCCACGCCGTCCTCGTAGCCGTCGAGGACCGCGCCGCGCTCCGTCAGCAGGCGCATCATCGCCTCGTTCTCGCCCAGCACCGACATCACAAAGCGCTTCACACCGCGCTCGATCGCGCTGCGGGCCAGCAGCAGGAGGATCGCCGATCCCACGCCCTGGCGGTGGTACTCGTCGAGGACCGTGATCGCCGCCTCGGCGGCCTCCGCGTCGTCGGCCAGCCGCACCCAGCGGCCCACGGCCACCGCCATCGACGGGCGCCGCCCGGGGATGACCCCGATCCACGCGAAGTGGTCGTGGTAGTCGATCTCCGTGAAGTAGCGCAGCTGCTCGGGCGACAGCTCGTCGATGGCCGCGAAGAAGCGCTTGTAGCGCGACTCCGATGACAGCCGGCGCATCCCCCGTTGCAGCAGGGCCTTGTCCGCGGGCCTGATCGGCCGGAAGCGCACCCTGGTGCCGTCGCGAAGGATGGCGTCGTGGACCTCCCGCGGTGGGCGGGGCCGCGCCGCGACGGGGCCGCCGGCCTCCATCTCAGAGCTCATCGCGCACCAGGTCGGCGCCGCGCTCGCCGATCATCATCGTCGGCAGGTTGATGTTGCACCGCGGCAGGTCGGGCATGACCGAGGCGTCGACGACGTGGAGCCTGTCGATGCCGCGCACTCGCAGGCGGGCGTCAACCACCGCCAGCTCGTCGTCGTCTGCGCCCATCCGGCAGGTGCCGCTCGGGTGGTAGCCGGTGCCGTGGAACTGCGCGGCGTGCTCGCGCAGCTGCTCGTCGTCCGCGGCGGTCGCGGCGTCGGGCAGCAGGAGCTCGCAGCGGGTGCTGCGCGACATCACATCGACGATCGCCACCCCCTCCTTCATCCCCGCCACCATCAGGTCGACGTCGCGGGCATCGGACAGGTAGCGGTGGTCGATCGCGGGCGCGCTCGCCGGGTCGATGTCGCGGATCCCCACGGTCCCTCGCGAGCGCACCCGGTTGACCTCGAGGTAGACGCCGGTGAGCCCGCCCATGTTGAAGATCTCGCCGGGGTAGAACGAGATCTTCAGGTCGTCGACCTCCTCGTCCGGCGCGCTCCGGAACTTGACCAGCGCCGCCATCCGCATGAGGTCGGGGTCGGCGGGGTAGTCCATGTCGACCGCCATCAGCGTCACCGGGTGGTCCATCAGGTTGCGGCCGACGCCCGGCAGCGGGTGGCGGCATTCGACGCCCGCGGCGGCGAGGTCCTCGGGGGCGCCGACACCGGAGCGCAGCAGGATCGGGGGCGTGTTGTAGGCCCCGGCGGCCAGCACGACGCGGCCGCCGCGAACCTCCTCGCCGCCGGCGAGCAGCACCCCGGTGGCCGCGCCGCCCTCCAGCAGCAGTCGGTCGACCATCGCGTCCGCCCGGGTGGTGAGGTTGGGGCGGGCACGGGCGGCTGCCAGGTATGTGAGCAGCACGCTCTGACGCACGCCGTCGCGGATGTTGCGGGGCAGGGGCCCGACGCCGATGGCGCCGGGGCGGTTGAGGTCGTCGACGGCCTCGTGGCCGCGCTCCTGGCAGGCGGCGACGAACAGCGCCTCCGCCTCCCAAAGCGGCAGCTGCCGGGTCACATGGATTGGGCCGCCGCGGCCGTGGTAGGGAGCGTCGCCGAACTGGGCGTCGTCCTCGAGGCGGTTGAAGTACGGTAGGCAGTCGTCCCAGCCCCAGCCGTCGGCGCCCATGGCCGCCCAGGCGTCGTAGTCCTGCGGCTGCCCCCGGAGCGCCACCGACGCGTTGACGGCGCTGCTGCCGCCCAGCACGCGGCCGCGGGGCAGGGCACTCCCGATGCTGGGGTCGTTGTACTCCCAGTCGTAGCCGGCGACGCCGCTGCCGAGGCGGACGTGGCGGATGTCGTCCGGGACCGCCTCACCGGGGTCCGGACCGGCCTCCAGCAGCAGGACGCGCAGGTTGGGGTCCTCCGTCAGCCGTGAGGCCACCACCCCGCCCCCGCTCCCGGAGCCGACCACGATCACATCGAACCCGTCCGCCACTCACGGCCCCTCCTGCAGCCGGGAGTGAGCTTAAGGGAGACTGGACCCCGCTGATCACATGGACATTGGCAGGCGATCGTTCATCAAGGCGGCGGGGGCGGTCGGCCTATTGGGGCTGCTGCCGCCCGGCCGGGTCCTCGACCTCCTGGCGGCGCCCCCCGGCCCGGGCCAGGCGGGCCAGTTCCTGTCCGCTGACCAGCTGGACACCCTGCGCGCGCTGTGCTGGCGGCTGGTGCCTGGCCCGCTGGATGGGCCCGGGCTGCTCAACCCCCCACCCGGGTCCCCCGACCCCGGGGCCCGCGAGGCTCTCTGCGCCGAGGCCATCGACATCCTGCTCGGCGCGTTCAACTTCGACCCGCCGATGGTTCACGCCGGTGGCCCGTTCTCGGACCGGCACGGCCCCACGCACAACGACTTCGCCGACTTCGTCGCCCTCGACAAGCATGCCGAGCTCGGCTGGCGGATCCGGCTGGAGGGGAGCCTGGGGCTGCCGGAGCGGGAGTTCGCAGGGCCGGTGGAGGGGCTCCAGGAGACATACCAGGCAGGGCTGGCCCACCTCGACGCCACTGCCCAATCCCGGTTTGGCGCCGACTTCAAGGACCTCAGCAGCGTGCAGCAGGACCTGCTCCTCACCGACCAGTCCGACCAGCAGCTGCAGGGCTTTGTCGGCACCGCCCTGTCCAATGTCTTCGACGCCATCTACGGCCCGCCGGAGTACGGCGGTAACCAGGGACTGGCCGGCTGGGGCTACACCAACTGGGATGGCGACGTCCAGCCGCAGGGCTACACCGACGACCAGGTCTCGACGCTTGGGGCCAGCCCGGTGCCCCCGCTTCACCCCGCGGCGGCCCTGGCGGCCATCAAGCTGGCCCCGGGGCTGGCAGGCCGGGCCGCGAGCAACTCGTCGCCGTGGGCCGCGCGGCGCCCGTTCAAGCGCGGCTGATGCGCCGTCCGAGCGTCCTGATCATCGGCTCGGGGGCGGGGGGCAGCGTCTCCGCGTGGGCCCTGACCGCCGCCGGCTTCCCGGTGATGATCCTGGAGAAGGGCCGCAACCTCATCCCGGGCCTGGGGGGCGTCGCCCCGCTCGGCTCGACGTTCGGCAACGACGACGTCAAGGCGGGGCGCAGCTTCGAGAACCAGGACCCGCTGCTGGAACCCCGCACCCTGCGGAGCCAGCAGGACGCGGCGATTGGGACCGAGCGTTCTTACATCGGCGACGTGAACAGCCTGCCGACCACGGTGGGCGGCGGCACGGTCCACTGGGACGCCAAGTGTCCCAGGCTCTGGCGCCAGGATTTCAAGGCGCTCTCCAGCCACGGCCCCGTGCCTGGCGCCAACCTGGCCGACTGGCCCATCAGCTACGACGACCTGGCGCCCTACTACGACAGGATCGAGTACCAGATGGGGGTCCAGGGGGACATCACCCGGATGCCCCCTCGCACCCTCGAGCAGGCACCGCGGGCGCGTCAGTTCGTAATGCCACCGAACCCGCCGATCTACGCGGGCCTGGTCATGAGCCAGGGCGCCGCGGCGCTGGGTTACACCGCCTACCCGTTCCCGATGGCGGTCAACTCCGTGGAGGGCTTCGACGGCCGTCCCCGCTGCAACTCATGCGGCTTTTGCTCCGGCTACGGCTGCCCCATCAACGCCCGCGGCGGCGCCGCGGTCTCCTTCCTGCACCACGCTCTCCGCGCCGGGGCGGAGCTGCGCTCGCGCTGCTTTGTCTACCGCATCGAGATGGCCTCGGCCAACCGCGCTGCGGGCGTCTCCTACCTGGACGCCGACGGGGTCAGCCACACCGTCACGGCGGACATCGTGATCCTCGCGGCGTCCGCAATGGAGACCCCGCGGCTGCTCCTGATGTCCGCCAACGCGGACCATCCGACCGGGCTCGCCAACCGCTCGGACCAGGTCGGCCGCAACCTCATGTTCCACTTCTTCACGCTGGGGGCGGCCCTCTTCCAGGACGACCTGCACGCCTTCAGGGGGCCCAATACCACCTTCGTGGTCGACGACTTCATCGGCCCCGACACGCCCCCGGAGGCAACCGCGGCCGGCCTTCCCTACCTGAAGGGAGGGATCCTCGAGTTTGGCGGCGGCATCGGCCTGTTCCAGGAGGCCTCGCTCTACAGCATCCTCTTCCCCCAGGGCGGCAAGGGCCACAAGGACCTGATGAAGGCCTCGCCGCTACGGGCCCACCTGGCGGGCTTCTCGATGGTGGGGGAGGACATGCCCCAGGCCGCCAACCGCGTGGACCTCGACCCCGGCATCCGCGACGTCTACGGCCACCCCGTGCCCCGCGTCACACATAGCGCCCATGCCTTCGAGCTGGCCGCCTCGGCCTACTACGGCCCCAGGCTCGCCGCCATCGGGGCGGCGTCCCCCGGCGCGCTGGCGAGCGCCTTCATCCCCGTCGGCCTGCTTGCGGAGACCGGCCCCGGCAACCCTGTCGGCTCGGCCGCGGCGGGACCGGCCTCGACGGCGCACGTGATGGGGACGGCGCGCATGGGCGACGACCCCATGACGTCGGTGGTCGACGCCTGCAGCCGCGCGCACGAGGTGGACAACCTCTACATCGCCGACGGCTCGGTGTTTGTCACCGCCGGCGGCTTCAACCCCACCAACACCATCATGTCGCTGGCCCTACACATGGCCGCGTGCATCATCAGTGGCGACGACCACCCGCCGGTGGCAGCGGTCCCCGGCGCCGTGGGCACGCCAACCACGTCCACCGCGCCCCTGCCGGTGGTCGGCATGGCGGCCCTGGGGTTTGGTGCCGCCGCCGCGCTTGGCGCCGCCCGCTTCGATCACCATCGCGAGGTCGACACATGAGCCCCCACGCGGGGTCCCCGTGGCGATGACCCAGGCGGAACGCGTCCGGCTGCGAGCGGTCGTGCGGGGGTGGGTCCAGGGCGTCGGGTACCGCGACTTTGTCTCCCGCGAGGCGCGCCGGCTCCGCCTCGGTGGCTACGTCCGCAATGCCTCGGACGGCAGCGTTGAGGTGGAGGCGGAGGGCGACCGCCCCGCGCTTGAGGGCTTCCTGCGGGTCCTCCGCCAGGGGCCGCCGATGGCCGAGGTGGGGCAGGTCGAGGTCGCCTGGGAGCCAAACCGGGGTGAGTTCGGCGGCTGGGACCTGCGCTGGTAGCGGGGTCGTAAGGTAGATAGATGCCCGAGCGCCTCACCGCCCTCGACGCGACCTTCCTCAACGTGGAGCAGCCGCACATGCCGATGCACGTGGCCGGCCTCTTCATCTTCAAGGACACCCCGGAGATCAAGGGCCGGCCTGGCGTCGCGGGCATCTTCCAGACCGTGGAGGAACGCCTGCACCTGGTGCCGCGTTACCGCCAGCGCGTCCAGCCGGTTCCCTTCGGGCTGGGGCACCCCCTCTGGGTGGACGACCCCGACTTCGACCTCGCCTACCACCTGCGGCGCCTCGCCCTGCCCCACCCCGGGGGGTGGAAGGAACTGCTCGAGGTGGTGTCGCGCATCCACGCCAGGCCGCTGGACCGCGCCCGGCCACTCTGGGAGATGTACATCATCGAGGGCGTCTCCGACGGCCGCGTCGCCGTCTACAGCAAGTCGCACCACGCGATGGTCGACGGCCTTTCCTACGTGGACCTCGCCACGGTGCTGATGGACTTCGACGCCGAGGGCTGGCGCCCCGCCGGGGTGGAGGCGTTCAACCCACCGCGGCCGCCGGGCGGCGCCGAGCTGGTGGGCGAGGTCGTCCGCGAGGCCGCCGAGGCGGTCATCGGGGGCCTGGGTACCCTGCTGCGGCGTCCATCCGAGGTCTCGTCGCAGGTCGTGGACGGCGCCCTCCGCCTCTCCCAGGCGCGCGACCTGCTCGGCATGCTGCGCCCCGCGCCTGCCGGGCCCCTCAACGTCAAGATCGGCGGGGCGCGCCGCGTCGACACGTCGTCGGTGGAGCTGACCCGAGTGAAGGCGATCAAGAACGCCCTTGGCGGCACCGTGAACGACGTGGTGCTGACCATCGTCGCCGAGGCCGTCCACGTCTTCCTCCTGCACCGGGGTGAGGCCGTGCCTGAGGGCCTTCGGTACCGCGTGATGGTGCCGGTCTCCGCGCGCGAGGAGTCGGGCAAGAGCGCCATGGGCAACCAGGTCACCGCGATGTTCGTCGACCTCCCGGTCGGGCGGATGGCGCCGCGGCGCCGGCTCCAGCTGGTCAGCCGCGCGATGGCCGAGCTCAAGGAGCGGCGCCAATCAGAGGCATCCGACCAGGTGATGGCGATGACCGCGTGGGCCCCGGCGGCCCTCCACTCTCTCGCCGGCCGCCTCGACTTCGCCGGCCAGCGCATGGTCAACATGGTGGTTTCCAACGTGCCCGGTATCCAGGTGCCGGCGTACGCGGGCGGCGCCCAGATGCTGGAGGCCTACCCCCTGCTGCCGATCGGCGGCAACATGGGAGTGGTGGTCTGCGTGGTCAGCTATAACGGCGGGCTGTACTTCGGGCTGGTGGGCGACTACGACCGGTTCCCGGACCTCGAGGTCATGACCGCCGGGCTGCGCACGGGCATCGAGAACCTGGAGCGCGCCTCCGGCGCCCGCGGTCCCAAGCGCGCCGCCAAGCCGGCGCGCCGCGCCGCCGCCGCGCACCGGAGGGCCGCCCGCAGGACGGCGCGCAAGACCGCGGCGCGCAGGACCGCCGCCCGCGCGGTGTCCGCCCGCAAGAGCGCATAGCCCGCAACGCCGGGCGCGCCCGCGCTTCAGTCGTTGACGATGCGCAGGAACGCGTCGACGACGCGCGAGTCGAACTGCTTCCCGCTCTGGGAGAGGATCTCGGCGGTCGCCTGGTGCTTGGGCCAGGCCTCGCGGTAGGAGCGGTCGTGGGTGAGCGTGTCGTAGACATCGACCACCGACACCACGCGCCCCGGCAGCGGGATGTCCTCGCCGCGCAGGCCCTCGGGGTAGCCGCTGCCGTCGTACCGTTCGTGGTGGGTCATCGCGATCTCGCTGGCCAGCCAGAGCACGGGGTGGGAGCCGAGCAGGATGCGCGCCCCGATCGTCGTGTGGGTCTTGATCGTGCGGAACTCCTCCTCGGTCAGCGCCCCGGGCTTGAGAAGGATGCTGTCGGGGATGGCGATCTTGCCGACGTCGTGGAGGGGGGCGGCGCGCTCGATCATCGACGACACGCGAGGGCTCATCTTCAGCGCGTGGGCCAGCTTGCCGCTCATCTCGCCGACCCGGCGGGTGTGGTCGCCGGTGTCGTCGTCGCGGTACTCCGCCGCCATCGCCAGCCGGTCGAGGATCTCCACCTGGGCGGCGTCGAGCTCCTCGGTGCGGGCGCGGATCTCATCCTCGAGGTCGCGGTGGCCGGTCATCAGCTGGAGGTGGAGTAGCCGCGTCCGAACGGCGTTGCGGGTGCGCAGCGCCAATTCGCCGGGGTCGATCGGCCGGGAGATGAAGTCGTAGATCCCGATGGCGATGGCCCGTTCGTGGAGCTCCGGCGTTATCCGGTCGGCGGAGGCGATGAAGGGGATCGGGACCTTGCTCTCCACCTCCTTGGACACCATCTGGATCACGCCGAAGCCGTCCAGCTCGGGGGAGAGCTCGAGGTTGATGATGATCACGCCCGGGTCGGCGGAGGCGACCAGGTCCACCACCTTCCAGGGGTCCGTCTCGGTGATGACGTTGGTGTGCCCGTGCTCCTTGAGGATGTCGGTTATCCGGCGGAGCGCCACCGGGGTGCGGTCGACCACCAGCACCGCGGTGGTGTTGACCTTCTCGGCGCTGATCATCGCGGTTTGGTCATGAGGCCAACATGATATGTGCCGGGTGCCGCCGCGCCACCCGTTCCGCGAAACCGACCCGCTGGGCTAGGGGAGGGGCTTTCTCCGGCGCCGGGCCCGGGCGCCGATGCCGAACGCCGCCAGCGCCAAGCCGAGCAGGGTGGCCGCGGCCAGCTGGGACGCCGGCGTCGCGGCCAGAGTGTTGGGCAGCCCGGCGGCCGGGATCACGGGCGTCACCACGGTCCCGGCGCGGTCCCGGTGCGACGGGTAGTCGACCACCTGCTGGAACGTCGGCCGGTTCTGCCAGTCGAAATCATCGTGGGTGACCAGGCCGACGGCGCTGAGATGGATCGCGTCGTAGGCGGGCATCGGCTTGCCGGCGCTGTCGTTGGCCGTGCTGCTGGTCCACGAACCCGGCGTGCTGCTGCCGTTGACCGCTGCCAGGGCGTTGAAGGTGTCGGTGATGGCGGTCTTGATTGCGGCCGGGCAGTCCGCCGCGCCGCCCGGACCGCAGATCTTCGCCAGCATCGTGGCGGAGTAGGGCTGCGCGACGGGGGCGCCCCGGAGCTGGCGCAGCAGCTTGAGCATGTAGCCCTCCCAGCCGCCGTCGTAGGAGCTGCCGACGCCGCCGCTGGGGAGGTCGGTGAAGCCCATCGGGTGCTTGGAGTAGCCGCTGGCAAGGCCGTCGCGCGTGTTGACCGTGGCCCCGTTGGGCGCGTCCAGCAGGACCGGGTCGAAGAGCGCTTCGATGAGGTGGGGGTTGAGCTCGTCCATGATCGCCACCCCCGCGGCGTCGGCATACTCGGCGTCACCGTGCTGGGCCCGGCGGCGGTGGGCGCCGTTCGCGATCCAGGTCCGCAGGACGCCGATCATCAGCTGCTCGTCGGCGCTGAGGCTGACCCCGGTGGTGTCGAGGTACTGCATCAGCTCAGCGCCGGTGCGCGTGCCGGTCAGGTCGACCGAGGCGCCGTCCTCCATCGCCTGCACCAGGTTGGCCCGCGTGATCTGGTTGTTGTGCAGGGCGAACTGGGTCTTGATGTTGTCCACCAGCGTCTGCTGGCGGAAGACCGGGCCGTAGTCCCAGCTGGCGTCCGACGCCGCGAACATCGGCGCGGGTTTGTTGTTCCATGACGAGAGGTAGCCGGTCGGCGGGTTGATGGCGCTGGGATGCGCGTCGTCGGCAAGGAAGCCCTGCCAGTCGGTGTCCGCGTGGCCGCCCCAGGTTGGCAGGGTGGCGTCGAGGTCGGCCGGGCGGACGGGGTCGTGGCCGCTCAGCTTGTAGGCGATGTCACGGTCGTCGGCGTAGAACCAGTTGAACGTGTAGCCGATCTTGTCGGCGCCCTCCATCCAGGACCTGGCGTCGTAGGTCAGCGACGGGTGCTGCCAGTGGAGGAAGCCCTCGGCCGAGTCCAGCTCGTGCTGCCAGGTGCTGCGCTGGGTGACGATGGCCACCTGCTTGCCCAGCTCCTGCTGGGGCGCCGGGAGGGTGGTGGTGAAGCCCAGGACGTTGCCCTGCACCGGGTCGTTGGCGGCGGTGCTGTAGATCTTGTGGTGGATGGTGATGATGACGCCGGTACCGCCCGGCTTGGTCACCGCAGTCTCCGCGTCGTCGTGGTACCGCATCTTCACGCACGCGCCGTTGAGCAGGTAGTAGCGGGCGTCGGGATCGGTGTCGGCCTCCGGCGTGGCGCAAGTCTCCACGAGTCGCTGGTCGACGATGTCGCTCCCGGCCGAGGTCGCCGACCAGGCGTAGTCACGGCCGTGGCCGAGCTCCACCAGGAAGTTGGTCCCGGGGAAGGACGCGCCGCGGGCATCGTAGTCGGGGGCGTGCAGGTCGACCTCCATCAGGATCTGGGGCGCGAAGTAGCCCACCTGGGGGCCGAACACCGCGATGGGGCGACCCGACGCCGAGTGCTTGGCGTCGACGAGCAGCGCGTTGCTGATCAGGCTCGGCAGGTGGAAGTCCTGGAGGAAGCTCTCGTAGCCTTCGCAGTCGGGGTGGACCTCGTTGGTCGACGGGTCGGTGGTGGTCGCCAGGGGGTCGACCAGCACGTTCTTGGTCGGGTTGTACGGCCCCTGCAGCTCGTAGGGGAAGGCCTGGTCCTCCACCACCACGGGCGCGCCGGGGTCGTTGACCTCGTGGAAGTCCTGGAACATGTGCATCCCCGGGACGGCGCCGAACTTCTGCTGCAGGAAGGTGAGGAGCTTGCCACCGCCCACCTCGTTGCCACCGCCCTTGCCGAAGATGCCGCCCACCAGCGAGGCGATGTCGATGATGTCCGAGTCCTGCCAGGTCTCGGGCAGACCGCCGGTTGCCGCCGGGTATTCGACCGGCATCATCGTCGGGCTGGTCTCGGCCTCGGTGATGTAGCGGTTGATGCCCTGGACGAAGGAGTGGATCATCTGGCGCCCCTCGTGGCCCAGCGGCCCCAGGGTGTCGATGTAAGCGAGCTGCGCGTCCTTGTCGGCCTGGGTGTAGCCCGTCAGCTGCAGCTGGTCGTGGTCCATCGCCATGTTGCCGCAAGACGGGCCGATCAGCTCCGACAGGTGGCCGCGGCCGTAGTGCCGGAGGACGTCGATCATGAACAGCCGGTCCTGCGCGGCGACGTACCCGGCGCCATACGCCATCGACTCGACGGTGTCGCCGTAGATGTGGGGCACGCCGAACTGCTTGTCGCGGTAGATGGTCACCGGCGCGGGCGCCCCCGCCGGCACGGTGGTGCTCTCGATGTCCTCCGGCCGCACCCCGAAGGAGGCGTCCTTGTAGTAAGCGCTCAGCCCGTCGTCAGTGAGGTTGGGGTACCCGTAAAGCACGTCCTGGTACATGTCGTACTGGTCGTTGAAGTGCGCCGGGTAGCTCTTCGGCAGCACGCTCGACGGCAGCCATGGGGCGGCCTGCAGCAGGTTGGCGTTGCCGGCCTCGCCCGCAGGCAGGATGTTGAGGACGTTGCCGTAGTCGTTGGCACGGTAGGTCGGGCCGTCGGCCATCGCGGGGGCCACCGCCAGGAGCGCCGCCAGCACGGCGAGCGCCATTCCCAGGACGCGCCACCGCGCGCCCCCATTCGAGCTCATCCCGCCACGCATCCAGGCCCATGATAGGTGCTGCCGGGAGCGGGCATCTGCGCCGAGGGTCGTAATCGCGCCGATGGCGCCCTCTCTGCGGCCGTAGTACGTTGTGGAGATGCGCGGGCGACTCGGGGCAATGATCCTGCTGCTGGCCGGGGCGATGACGCTCGCGGCGGGCGCGCCCGCGATGGCCCAGGAGCCGCCCCCCGACCCCAGCGGCCCCAATGGGCAATCCCACCAGGATGGCTGCACCCGTGAGCCCCTGCAGCTGATCCACGGCGAGTCCCCATCGTGGGCGTACGTCTACGAC
>JAXDLV010000079.1:0-44613 GCA_034666445.1 Chloroflexota bacterium
GGTCCACGCCGTCCGCGCCCACCACTACGACGAGCAGCCCGCCACCCTCGAGGCGATGCTCGTCATCGCGGCCGACGCCATCTCGGCTGCGCGGCCCGGGGCCCGCCGGGAGACGCTGAGCAACTACATCAAGCGCCTGGAGCGCCTGGAGACCATCGCCAACTCCTTCCCGGGCGTGGAGCGCTCCTTTGCCGTCCAGGCCGGCCGCGAGATCCGGATCATCGTCAAGCCCGAGGAGATCGACGACGCCACCGCCCAGGTGATCGCGCGCGACATCGTCAAGCGCATCGAGGGCGAGCTCACCTACCCGGGGCAGATCAAGGTGACGGTGATAAGGGAGACCCGCGTCGTGGACTACGCCAAGTGAGCGACACCATCAGGGTGCTCGCGGTGGGCGACATCGTGGGCCGCCCGGGAAGGCACGCGGCCGTGAGGCTGATCCCGCGCCTGCGCCGTGAGCACGACATCGACATGGTCGTCGCCAACGGTGAGAACGCCTCGGGGGGCTTTGGGCTGACGGGGGCCGGGGCACGGGAGCTCTTCAGCGCCGGGGTCGACGTCATCACCAGCGGTAACCACATCTGGGACCAGCGGGAGGTGCTGCCCTCGCTCGATGAGCTGCCCATCCTGCGGCCGATGAACTACCCGGCCGGCACGCCGGGCCGGGGCTGGCTGGTCCACGACCTGGGCGCCAAGGGCTCGGTGGCCGTTGGCAATGTCCAGGGGCTGGTCTTCATGCCCTCAATCGAGTCGCCCTTCCGGACGGTCGACGCCTACCTCGAGGCGGTGAAGGACGTACCTGTGCGGCTCCTCGACCTGCATGCGGAGGCGACCAGCGAGAAGATGGCCATGGGCCACTACGTCGACGGCCGCGTCAGCCTGCTATGGGGTACCCACACCCACGTTCCCACCGCCGACGCGCGGGTGCTGCCTAACGGCACCGCGTACGTGAGCGACCTCGGCATGGTGGGGCCGCGCGACTCGGTCATCGGAATGGAGCCGGAGGGCTCGCTGGCGCGCCTGCTGACGGGCATCCCGCAGCGTTTCAAGGTCGCCGGGGGCGTGGTGACTTTCAATTCGGTTGTGGTTACAATCAGCGGCACCTCTGGACGGGCTGAGAGTATCGAGCGCGTGGACCACGTGGTCGACCCCTCACCTTCCGCCTGACGATGCAGACGATCACCACTTTGGAAATACTCAAAGTCTCAGCAACATCGAAGCCGGTCGCAGTGGCAGGCGCGATCGCGGGAGTGGTGCGTACCCAGAGCAGGGTGGAGGTGCAGGCGATCGGCGCCGGCGCCATCAACCAGGCGGTCAAGGCGATCGCGATTTCGCGTGGCTACGTCGCCCCCGGGGGCATCGACCTGGTGTGCATCCCGTCGTTCATCGACATCTCGATCGACGGCGAGGAGCGCACCGGCATCCGCCTCCTCGTCGAGTCCCGCTAGGCCCTCGAGCCGCCGCCTCCGGTCCCGCGCGCGACCGATAAGCTTGCCCCGATGGGGCAGGGGCTGACAGGAGAGAAGCCGGGGACGAAAGGGTCCGCCAGTCGCGGCAAGCCGCCCCTGAGCCCCGTCCTGGAGCAGTACCTCCGAGCCAAGGCCGATCACCCGACCGATGTCCTGCTGTTCCGGCTGGGCGACTTCTTCGAAACATTCCAGGAGGACGCCGAGGTCGCCGCGGCGATCCTGGGGATCACGCTGACGTCGCGGGACTTCGGCCGCGCCGGCCGCCACCCGATGGCCGGCTTCCCGGCGCACGCCGCCGAGGGCTACATCGCCAGGCTCCTGGCGGGCGGCCGCTCGGTGGCGGTCTGCGACCAGGTGGAGGAGGCGTCGGCGGCAAAGGGCCTGGTGCGGCGCGAGGTCACCCGGGTGCTGACGCCGGGGACGCTCGTCGAGGGCGCGCTGCTCGACCCCGGCCGGGACAACTCGCTGGTGGCGCTGGCATGGAGCGACACGGCCATTGGCATCGCCCTCCTCGAGGCCTCCACGGGGAGGATCGAGCTGACCGAGCTGCCCGCCGACGACCTGCCGCTGCTGGCCGAGGTGCTCGGGCGGATCGCTCCGTCGGAGGTGCTGGTCTCGGATTCCGCCGAGGCCGCGGTGGCCGCCTGGCGCCCGGTGGGGGCGACCTGGACCCTCACCCGCCTCGACGACTGGCGGTTCGAGAGCGCCCGCGGCCGGATGCGAGCCATGGAGGTGCTGGGGGTCGCCAGCCTCGGCGGCTTCGACTGCGACGACCTCGAGCCGGCGCTGGGCGCGCTGGGCGCTGCCTTCGACTATCTCCAGCGCAACCACCTCACGCTCCCCGGGGAGGTCATCCGGCTGCGGCGGACGCGGGTCGGCGACACGATGCACCTCGACGTGCCAACGGTAATCAACCTTGAGCTGGTGGCCACCATGGGCGCCGAGGGACGCGGGCTGCTGGAGCTGGTCGACCGCACCCGCACGCCGATGGGGGCGCGCAGGCTGCGCGCCTGGCTGCTGGCGCCGCTGCTGGACGCCGGCGCCATCGACCAGCGGCTGGTGGCGGTCGAGGAGCTGGTGGCCGGCGACGGCCTCCGGCAGTCGCTCACCGACGAGGTGCGCCGGGTGCGCGACCTGGAGCGGTTGACCACGCGCGTCGCCGCGGGCAGGGCGACGCCGCGCGACCTCGGCGCGATCCGCGACTCGCTCCCTTCGCTGGCGCGGTTGACCGCGCTGCGGGGCGAGGTGAGGGGTGGACGCCTGCGTTCCTTGCTCGCCGCTGTCGAGCCGGAGGATGCGCTGCACGACACCCTGACAAGCGCGCTGGAATCGGACCTGCCCATCCCCGTGACCGAGGGGGGCATCATCCGCCCCGGTTACGACGCCCGGCTCGACGAGCTGCGGCTGGCGATCAGGGAGGCGCAGGAGTGGATCGCGGGGCTGGAGCACACAGAGCGCGAGGCAAGCGGCATCAAGAACCTCAAGGTGGGCTTCAACCGCGTGTTCGGCTATTACCTCGAGGTCAGCAACGCCAACCGGCTGCCCATCCCGGACGGTTACCTGCGGAAGCAGACGCTGGCCGGCGGGGAGCGGTACATCACACCCGCCCTGAAGGAGAAGGAGAGCGTTGTGCTCAACGGCGAGCAGGCCATCTTCGCGCGCGAGCGCGAGGTCTTCATGGACCTGTGCGCCGCCGTCGGCCGCCGCGCGTCCTCCCTGCTGGCCACCGCCGAGGCCGTCGCCGAGCTGGACGCCCTCGTGTCGCTGGCGATGGCCGCCGTCGAGCACGGCTGGACGCGCCCGGAGGTCACCGACGGCTTTGACATCGACATCGAGGACGGGCGCCACCCGCTGGTCGAGCGCTCGCTGGGGCCGGGAAACTTCGTGCCCAACGACGCCCACCTCGCGGAGGGCAGCCGGGTGGTGCTGCTCACGGGCCCGAACATGGCAGGCAAGTCGACCTACCTGCGGCAGACGGCGCTGCTGGTCCTGATGGCGCAGGTCGGCAGCTTCGTGCCCGCCGCGTCGGCACGCGTCGGGCTGGTGGACCGGATCTTCACGCGCGTGGGGGCGCAGGACAGCATCGCCGGGGGGCTGTCCACCTTCATGGTCGAGATGGTGGAGACGGCCAACATCCTCAACCACGCCAGCCCTCGCAGCCTGCTGGTCATCGACGAGATCGGTCGCGGCACCAGCACCTATGACGGCATGAGCATCGCCCAGGCGGTCGTGGAGCACATCCACGACGCCCCCGGGCTCGGGTGCAAGACGCTGTTCGCCACCCACTTCCACGAGCTGACGGCGCTGGCGGCGCGACTCCCGGCGCTGCGCAACTTCCGCGTCGAGGTCAGCGAGGAGGGCGGCAAGGTGACGTTCCTGCACCGCATCGTGCCGGGCGGGGCCGACCGCAGCTACGGCATCCACGTGGCCGAGATCGCGGGGCTGCCTGCAGGCGTCACCGCACGGGCGCGGGAGGTGCTGGCGTCGCTGGAGGCCGAGGCACCGCCGGGCGAGGTGGTGCCCGCCGGCGACCAGCTGAGCCTGCCGATGCCGCTGCCGCACCGGCTCGTGCGCGAGCTGCAGGAGCTCGAGATCGACAAGCTCAGCCCGCTGGAGGCGCTGAACCGACTCGCGATCCTGAAGCGGATCGGCGCGGAGGCAGGTGCCTGACGTAGTCACGATCCGGCAACTGGCGCCCGAGGTGGCCGACGCGATTGCCGCCGGCGAGGTGGTGGAGCGCCCCGCGTCGGTGGTGAAGGAGCTGGTGGAGAACGCCCTCGACGCGGGCGCCCACAGCGTGACGATCGAGGTCGACGGCGCCGGCCAGGGCCGGGTTGTCGTGGTGGACGACGGGGTGGGCATCCCAGCGCCGGAGCTCGCCCTCGCGCTCACCCGCCACGCCACGTCCAAGCTGGCGTCGATCACGGACCTGGGCGCGATCGCCACGCTGGGGTTCCGGGGCGAGGCGCTGGCAAGCATCGCGGCGGTGGCACGCGTCGAGCTTCGGAGCACCGTGCCCGGGGCGCCGGAGGGCGCGGTTGTTCGTGCCGAGCACGGGATTGTCGGTGATGTCGAGGTCGCGCCGCCGCTGGTGGGGACGCGAGTGGAGGTGCTCGGCCTGTTCGAGAACACCCCCGCGCGGCGGGCCTTCCTGCGCAAGCCCGCCACCGAGGCCGCCGCGGTGGTCCGCGTCGTCGCGGCCCTGGGGCTCTGCCACCCGGAGGTTGCGTTCCAGCTGCGCGTCGACGGGCGCCGCGCGCTCGATCTCCGGCGCGAGCAGGACCTCGCCGCGCGCTTCGGTGCCATCCAGCGCGGCGCCGCGGCGCCCCTGGCGGTGGCGGGTCGCCGCGAGGGTATCGCCGTGTCGGGGCTGGTGGCCGAGCCGGCGGCGCTGCGACGCAGCCGCGAGCACCTCTACCTGGCGGTCAACCGGCGCCCGGTGGTGAGCCGCTCGCTGGCCTTCGCCGTCGAGCAGGCGTACCGCGGGCTGGTCGAGCCGGGGCACTTCGCCGTCGGCGCGCTGAACCTGGAGGTGCCCGCCGACACCATTGACATCAACGTTCACCCGACCAAGCGTGAGATCCGCTTCCGCGAGGAGCGGAAGGTCTTCGGGGTGCTCCAGGAGGCGTGCCTCGCGGCGCTGGCGGGGAGCGCCGCGTACGCCGGGTCAGGCCTGCTGCGGGAGCGCGCGGCAGAGCCGTACGCGCCGCTCGCCGGCGCCCCGGGTCCTGCTCCCGAGGGGTTCGCGCAGGCGGTCCCGCCGCCCCCGCGGCAGCCCGCCGTAGCGGAGCTGCGCCTGCCCGCCATCGCCGTCGCAGCCAACTCGGCAGAGACGGGACCGGCGGATGCCCGGATAGCGGATGCCACTCTGGGGGCGGTGCGGCTGCTGCGCGGGCCGTTCCGCCTCGTCGGCCAGGTTCTCGATTCCTACATCGTGGCCGAGGGACCCAGCGGCCTGGTCCTGGTCGACCAGCACGCCGCGCATGAGAGGGTGATGTTCAATCGCCTCGTCGCCGCGCGAGATCGCGGCGGCCGTGACATCCAGCCGATGCTGGTGCCGCCCGTGCTGCATCTCACCCCCATCCAGGCCGCCTGCCTTGCCGATGTCGCCCCCGACCTCGCCGCCGCTGGGATCGTCCTCGAGGAGTTCGGTCCTGACGCGGCCCGGCTGCTGGCCCACGAGCCGATGCTGCCCGACCGCGGTCTCGACCGCGTGGTGATCGAGGTCCTGGACTCGCTGGTCGCGGAGGGCCGCGAGATCGACCACGCGCGCAGGCTGGAGCGGGCGACATACACGGTCGCCTGCCACTCCGCGATCCGTTTCGGGCAGCGGCTGGCGCGGGAGGAGATGGAGGGGTTGCTGCGCGACCTGGAGGTGGCCGACCCAGGGATCACCTGTCCCCACGGGCGGCCGACGCTGCTGGAGATCGGCGAGGGCCAGCTGCGGCGGGAGTTCAGGCGCAGCTGAGCCCGGCGCGGCCGGCCGGCACGGGATCGTCGCCGGCGCTGGCGATCATCGGTCCCACCGCGGCGGGCAAGACCGCGGTGGCCGTGGAGGCGTGCTTGCGGCTCGGCGGCGAGATTGTCTCGGTCGACTCGCGCCAGCTCTACCGCGGCCTGCGGGTGACGAGCAACGCGCCGACCGACGAGGATCTGAGGGGTATCCCTGCCCACCTGGTGGGGATCGTCGACCCGGGCACCCGCATCAACGTGGCGAGCTTCGTGGCCATGGCGCGCCCAGTGCTGGACGAGATCCGCGGCCGCGGTCTCACGCCCGTCATCACCGCCGGCACCGGGCTCTACCTCAAGGCGCTTGTCGACGGGCTCGAGCTGGGCGAACCGCCCCCGCCCGCACCTGTCCGCGCCGCCCTGGAGGCGGAGGCCCTGGCCGACCTTCCCGCGCTGGTTGGACGGCTGCGCGACCTCGACCCGGCGGCTGCCGACGTGGTCGATGTCGACAACCCGGCGCGGGTGGTGCGACGGATGGAGATGGCCCTGGCGCGCGGGGCCCACGGTCCAGGCGCCCCCGCGGCCAGCCTCGTCGCCACCATCAAGGTGGGTCTCGCGGTTGACCGCCAGGTGCTGTACCGGCGCATCGAGGCCCGCGCCGACGAGATGCTCTCCGGCGGGTGGCGCGATGAGGTGGAGGCACTGATCGCGGCCGGCATCGACCCGGGCGCCCAGGCGTTCACCTCGATCGGGCTCGCGGAGCTGGCGGCGGTCGCGCGCGGTGATATGGCGCTGGCGGACGCCCGGGCGGTGATCGTGCAGCGGACGCGCAATTACGCGAAGCGTCAGATGACATGGTTTCGGGCCGACCCGGGCGTGAGGTGGATCGACGTGACTGCCCTACCGCTCTCGGATATCGTTGACCGGGTCGTGGCATCGGTTTCGAGTTGAGGTTCCACAAGCTCCACGGGGCTTCCAACGACTTCGTGGTGGTCGACGGCCGTGTGGCCGCCGATGCCGCCGCGGCGGGCGGTGGCGACGAGGCGCGCTGGGCGACGCTGGCCGTCGCGCTCTGCGATCGCCGGCGCGGCGTGGGTGCCGACGGGCTGCTGGTCCTCGAGGACAGCACCGCACAGGACTTCCGCATGCGCTACCACAACGCCGATGGCAGCACCGCGGAGATGTGCGGGAACGGCATCAGGTGCCTGGCCAAGTTCGCCCTCGACACCGGTGTCACAGACCAGCGCGCCCTGAGGTGGGAGACCCTCGCCGGCCCGATCGCCACCGAGGTCCTGGCCCACGACGGGGCGTCTGCGCTGGTCCGCGTGGACATGGGCCCGCCGCGCTTCGCCCCGGCCGACATCCCGGTGGAGGCCGAGGGCAGCGATGTTCGGGAGACGCCATTCGACGTCGCCGGCGAGGCCATCACCCTCACGTGTGTGAGCATGGGCAACCCGCACGCGGTGACGTTCGTGGACAGCGTCGACGGCTATGAGCTCGCCCGCATAGGGCCCGCCGTCGAGCGCCACGCGCGGTTCCCCGAGCGCACCAACTTCGAGGTCGTGGAGGTCCTCGGCCCGGCCCACCTGCGGATGCGGGTCTGGGAACGCGGGGTGGGGGAGACGATGGCCTGCGGCACCGGCGCCTGTGCCGTCGCCGTCGCCGCCCGGCTGGTCCGCGACGCCGGCCCCGAGGTCGATGTGGACGTGCCCGGCGGACGGCTCCATGTCGGCTGGGACGAGGGTGGCCCCGTGATGCTCACGGGTCCCGCCGAGACGGCGTTCACCGGTGACTTCGCGGGTTGACGCGGCTGTCTGAGGGCCTCGCCGCGCGGCGGATGTCGCGCATCCCCCCGTACCTGTTCGCGGAGATCGACCGGAAGGTGGCGGCCAAGCGCGCAGAGGGTGTCGATGTCATCGCGCTGGACATCGGCGACCCCGACACCCCGACGCCCGCGCACATCGTGGAGGCCGCGCGCCTCGCGCTGGCCGACGGCGCCAACCATCGCTACGCCTCGTACTACGGCATGCCCGCCCTCCGCGACGCCGTCGCCGGCTGGTACCGCGGCCGGTTCGGGGTGGAACTCGACCCCGCCACCGCAATCCTGCCCACCCTGGGCTCCAAGGACGGCATCTCGCACCTGCCCTTCGCATTGGTCGACCCCGGCGACGTGGTCCTGGTGCCCAGCCCCGGCTACCCGGTCTACCTGACAGGCACGGTGATGGCCGACGGCGAGCCCCACCTGCTCCCGTTGACCGCCGCCAACGCTTGGCTGCCAGACCTCGACGCGATCCCGGCGGACGTCGCCACGCGGGCACGGATCCTGTGGCTGAACTACCCCAACAACCCTACGGCGGCGACCGCGCCGATCGAGTTCTACCGGTCGGCGGTCGAGTTCTGCCGCCGCCACGACATCGTCCTCTGCCACGACTTCCCCTACTCGGAGATCGCGTTCCGGGGCTATCGCGCCCCGTCCGTGCTGGAGGTGGAGGGTGCCGCCGACGTCGCCGTCGAGTTCCACTCGCTGTCCAAGACGTTCAACATGACCGGCTGGCGGGTCGGCATGGCGGTGGGCAACGCGGAGGTGATCCGCCTCCTCGGCCAGGTCAAGACCAACATCGACTCCGGGATCTTCCCGGTGGTCCAGCACGCCGCCATAGCGGCGCTGACCGGCCCTCCCAACGACGCGCTCAACACCGAGTACGAGGCGCGGCAGGCGCGGGCCCTTGCGGTGTTCGCGGAGCTGGGCTGGAGTGACCAGCGGCCCCCGGACGCCACCTTCTATCTATGGCTGCCCGTACCGGACGGGTTCACGTCCGTGTCGTTCGCCACCCACGTCCTCGACGAGGCCGCGGTGAACCTGACCCCGGGCAACGGCTTCGGCGAGCATGGCGAGGGCTACTTCCGGGTGTCGCTCACCGTCCCCGACGACCGATTCGACGAGGCCCTAGAACGGCTACGCGGCCTGAAGCTGTAGCCCGCCGGCCGGGCGGCCGCCACTGATGCCGCGCCTCGACGAGTTCGTCTTTGCGCCCGACCAGGAGGCCGAGAAGGTCTACCTCCTGGGGCTCGGCCTGCCGGGGGTCAGCAACGAGAAGCTGGAGGAGGAGATGAGCGAGCTTGGCGAGCTTGCCGTCACCGCCGGGGCGGAGGTGGTCGGCGCCGACGTGCAGCACCTCGACCGGCCCAACCCGCTGACCTGCTACGGCAAGGGCAAGGTCGAGGAGCTGAAGAGCCTCAAGTCGGACCTGGGCTTCACCACCGTCGTGACCAACGACGACCTGGCGCCGCGGCAGCAGCGCAACCTCGAGGACATCCTCGACATGAAGGTGCTGGACCGCACCGAGGTGATCCTCGACATCTTCGCCCGCCACGCGCGGAGCCACGAGGGCCGCCTCCAGGTGGAGGCCGCCCAGCTGCGACACCTGCTGCCGCGCCTGGCCGGGGGTCGCAAGCTGTCCCGCCTCGGTGGCGGCATCGGCACCCGCGGTCCCGGCGAGCAGAAGCTGGAGGTCGACCGCCGCCGGATCCGCAACCGCATCAGCGAGCTGGGCCGCGACCTGACCAAGATGCAGAAGTCCCGCCGCCTCCACCGCCAGGCCCGCGTCCGCAACCAGGTGCCCGTGGTCGCGGTGGTGGGCTACACCAACGCGGGCAAGAGCACGCTGCTGAACGCCCTCACCGGCGCGGGCGTGCTGGAGGCCGACCAGGTCTTCGCCACACTCGATCCCACCACCCGCGCCGTCGACCTGCCGGACGGCCGGAAGGTCCTGCTCACCGACACTGTCGGGTTCATCCAGAAGCTGCCCACCGACCTCGTGGCGGCCTTCAAGGCGACGCTGGAGGAGGTGACTGAGGCCAACGTCCTGGTGCACGTCCTGGACGCGTCCCACCCCGCGATGCGGGCCCATTTCGCGGCCACCAACGAGGTGCTGGACCAGCTCGAGGCGCTCGACAAGCCGATGGTGCTTGCCCTCAACAAGGTCGACCTCCTCGACCCGGGCACAGTGGCCATGATGCAGCGCCGCGGCGACTGGGCGCCGTACGACGAGGTGGTGCCGGTGTCGGCGAGGACGGGCAAGGGGATGGACCGGCTCCTGGCCGCCATCGAGCGGCTGACCCGCGACGGCCTGGTGCAGCTCGACCTGCTGCTGCCCTACGACCAGGCGGGCTTGGAGTCAGAGGTGCTGAAGCGCGGCCGCGTACTGAAGCGGGAGTACCTCAATGAGGGCACCCACCTGGTGGCCGAGGTGCCCTCTAGCGATGCGCCCCGCTTCCGGGACTTCGTTCGAAGCTAAGGCCTACAGGCCGCGCGGGTTGACGCGGACGACGCCGACGACCAGGCCCTCGATGTTGAGGTCGCTGACCCGGATCGGCTGGTGCTTGGCATTGGCGGGCTCGAGGCGGAAGCCGCCGGCCTCGCGATAGAAACGCTTCACGGTGGCCTCTGACTCACCCGTCTCGGGGTTCTGGATCCGCGCCACGACGACGGCGCCGTTGGAGGGCTCGCCGCCGGGCTTGACCGCGACGAGGTCGCCGTCAAGGATGCCGTCATCGATCATGCTGTCGCCGCGCACGCGCAGGAGGAAGGAGTTGTCCCCGAACAGGCCGCCCGACATCTCGACCCGGTCCTCGACGTTGGCCTCGGCCAGGATCGGCGTACCGGCGGCGACCGAGCCGATGATCGGCAGGGCCACGATCCGCCCGTACTGGTCGCCGGCGCCGCTGGTGTCCTTCTCGACCATCTCGATGGCGCGGGACTTGGAGGGGTCGCGCTTGATGTAGCCCTTCCGCTCCAGCGTGTTGAGGTGGTTCTGGACGGTGGAGCTCGAGCTGAGCCCGATGGCCAGGCCGATCTCACGAACGGTGGGAGGGTAGGCCTTCTCGCGCAGCATCTGCTTGAGGTAGTCGAGGATCTCTCGCTGGCGCTGGGTCAGGACCTCTGGCATTAGCTTCCTCCGCTTGTCGGGCGGCCGGGGCGTCCCGGACCCCCTCGTGAGTGGTGAATCGAAACTAGCACATCTGTTTGCGTATTGCAAACGCATGTTCGGGGCGAGATTTCGGTCTTCGCCGAGGCTCGCCTTGTATACAATTGCCACCGTACTGACCGTCCACCCACAAGGAGTGACGCACCGATGACTTATGTAATCGCCGAACCCTGCATCGGTACCAAGGACAAGTCCTGCGTCGACGTCTGCCCGGTGGACTGCATCCACGGCGCCGACGAAGACCAGATGCTCTTCATCAACCCGGAGGAGTGCATCGACTGCGGCGCCTGCGAGCCGGCCTGCCCGGTGACCGCGATCTTCGTGGACTACGACGTCCCAGAGCAGTGGAAGGCGTACACCGAGCTGAACGCCGACTACTTCAAGACCGGCCGCAACACCCTCTGACCGGCGCCCCGGGGAACGGGGAGATGAGGGACCCGGCGATGTCTCACCAGGCATGAGCACGCGCGTCGAAAAGGACTCGATGGGCGAGCTGCCCGTACCCGCCGCCGCGTACTACGGCGCCCAGACCCAGCGCGCCGTGCTCAACTTCCCGATCAGCGGGCTCACCATGCCCGAGGGCCTGGTTCGCGCCGGGGCTCGCATCAAGGCGGCCGCCGCGGAGGTCAACCTGGAGCTGGGGCTGCTCGAGCCTGAGGTCGCCGAGGCGGTGACCGCCGCGGCAAGGGAGGTCGCGGAGGGCGGGCTGGCCGACCAGTTCCCCATCGACGTCTACCAGACCGGCTCGGGGACGTCGACCAACATGAACCTCAACGAGGTCATCGCCAACCGCGCCACCGAGGTGCTCGGCGGCGAGCGCGGCAGCAAGCTGGTCCACCCGAACGACCACGTCAACATGGGGCAGTCCAGCAATGACGTCATTCCCACCGCGATCCACGTCGCCGCCCTGGTCGCGATCGAGACGGAGCTGGTGCCGGCGCTGGAGCACCTCCGCGACGAACTGGAGAAAAAGGCGGTCGAGTTCTGGGACGTCATCAAGACCGGTCGCACCCATCTCCAGGACGCCACCCCCATCCGCCTGGGGCAAGAGTTCCGCGGCTGGGCCGGCCAGGCGCAGCTGGGCGTGACCCGCCTCCGCGCGGCCCAGGCCGAGCTCGGCGCGGTGGCGCTCGGCGGCACCGCGGTGGGCACCGGCGTCAACACCCACCCGGAGTTCGCCGCACGGGTGTGCGCCCGGCTGTCGAAGGAGCTGGGCGTGGACGTGCGCGAGACCGAGAACCACTTCCAGGCGCAGTCCAGCCTCGACGGCGTCGTGGCCACCTCGGGTGCGCTTCGGACCGTCGCCGTCAGCCTCTACAAGATCGCCAACGACATCCGCTGGCTGGGGTCGGGGCCTCGCGCCGGCCTCGGCGAGCTGTCGATCCCGGCGGTCCAGCCGGGGAGCTCGATCATGCCGGGGAAGGTCAACCCCGTCATCTCGGAGTCGACCACGATGGTCGTCGCCCAGGTGGTCGGCAACGACGCGGCCGTCGCCTTCGCCGGCGCCGCAGGTTCGATCTTCGAGCTGAACCTGATGATGCCGGTGGCAGCCCACAACCTGCTCTCGTCGATCCACCTGCTCGCCGCCGCGGCCCGCAACCTCGCCGACCAGTGCGTCACCGGCATCGAGCAGACGGGCCACGGCCCCGAGATGGTGGAGCGAGGGCTCATGCTGGCCACCGCCCTCGCCCCGGCCATCGGGTACGACGCGGCCGCCGACCTGGCCAAGACCGCCTTCAAGGAGGGCAAGACGATCCGCGAGCTGGCGCGGGAGAAGACCGACCTCTCCGATGCGCAGCTGGACGAGTTGCTGGACCCGGCGCGTATGACGGAGCCGGGCGCCAGCGGTCCCGGCGGAGGCTAGCCCCTAACCGTCAACGGTTGGCGCAGGTCTCCGTGTAGGCGCCGCTCAGCGGCGTCGCGTGGGCGTTGCCCGCCTTCAACGCGGGGAGGTTGCCGAAGGCGACCGTGTCGTTGCCGTCGGCGCCGAGGTTGATCTTCACCACCGAGCCGCCGTTGCTGGCCCACGACTGGGACTGCTTCGACGTCTCGCCGCCGGGGGCGACGAGGTCGATGGTGACCGTCGAGTTGGTCTGGTCATACGAGCCCGGGCCGGAGGGGTGCTTGACCTTGATCGTGGCGGCGCCCTCGGGCAGCTGGAACGTGGCCGTCAGGCCGGTGCTGTTCTTGGCGAGCGCCGTGCAGTTGGGCGAGGTGCTCTCGGTGCCGGACGACGTCTTGGGGGAGGGGGTGATCCCCGCCAGCGTGAGGGTGTTGGTGTAACGGGTGCCGGGACCGGACAGGGTGCTGGTCGCCCCGCCGCTGCTGATGGCGGGCTTGGCGAGGGGGCTGAAGGCCGCGAAGACGCCCGCGCCGCCCAGGAGAATCGGCACGATGATGATCGCGCCCACGATCCAGGCGATCATCCGGCCGGTGCGGGCGACGGTCTCCATCACCGGCATCACGGTCCCGAGCTGGATGTCCGACAGCCGGGTGAACTGGGCGTAGGGGTTCTGCACCGGCTGGGTTCGCACCAGCACCCAGTCGTACTGACCGCTGGTGACGGCCGCCTGGCAGTAGCTGCACGCGCCACTCTCGTTGAGGTTGAGGGGCGCGCCGCAGTTGGGGCACTTGTCCGCCATGGCGCCGGCGCCCACCACTGTGACCGCCCCGGCCGAGCGCTGGAAGCTCCAGTCCTGGGCCTCGCCGCCGCCCTGGGGGGTGAAGCGGACCACGATGGTGTCGTAGGAGGGGTCGGTGTGGGCTGCGGCGATGGCCGCGGTCGCGTTCAGCGGGACGGGGACGGCCGCGCCGCCACGCTGGGCGGCGAGGATCGCATCGCGATGCTGCAGCCACATGGTGTCGGCCATGACCTGCCGGCTCATCGCCGGCTGCCCCGTCTGGATGGCCTGCTGCACGAGGTGGTAGGCCCACTCGGCGCGGGACAGGAAGCGGGTCTCGTCGAAGCCGGGGTCGTGCGCGGTGATGTCCGCGAGCGCCTTCTGCGGCGGCTCCAGCTGGGCCTGGACGTCGGTGCCGGCCATCAGGGTCCCGAACTGCACCTGGATCGCCTGCGCCATGTACTGGTTGTAGTCGGGCGCCTGGCCGGGACCGGGGCTCGGGCCAGCGCCGGAGCTGAATCTGGGCAAGCTGTCCTCCTTCCTCGTCTGGGTGAGGTGGATCATCCCTTAACTTGACACGAACAGGCGTTCGTGCATAATGGCGAACATGAGTTCGTATGCCGACGTCCACCAGGGATACCGCCGATCGCGCTACTACGCGCCGCGGGTGCCCCGAAGGAAGGCAGCCCGCATCAAGGTCGGGCGGATCGTGGTGGTCGTCGGGATACTGTGCGCCGCGTTCACCCAGGTGGCCTATGGGGGAGGGCGGACGGGTACCGAGAGGGTCACCGTCAGGCCCGGCGAGACGGTGTGGAGCATCGCCTCCGAGCGCTACCCCGAGGACGACACCCGGGCCCGCGTGAGCGACATCGTGCGCCTCAACAACCTCGGCGACGGGCCCATCCACTCGGGCGACGAGTTGGAGGTTCCGGCCGGCTAGACTCGCCGGCCAGGTGCCGAATTCAACTCGGCACTCGCGTTAGGCCCCCCACAGGTGCTACAACTACTTCCTCAACGTCATATTTGGCATGACGGACACCCGGTGCGGGCCGGGCGGGAGGTTCTAGAAGCTTGAGTCGGCGGGAATGCGAAGAGCGGTCGGTGCGCGAGCGCGATAGGGGGGGCGAAGCATGAAGCAGTCTGTACGCGACAAGGTCGCCGTCGCGTTCATTACGCTATCGGTCGCGTTCTCGGGCCTGATGGCCGTCCTCGTTGTGAGCGCGTACAACTCGAACAAGCGACCGGTGGCGGTTGCAGGCGGAGACACCGGCGCGCTTCCCGCTGATGCCGGGGGCGCCGACCAGGTGACAACCAGTGGCGGGTCCGCGGGTGGTAACAGCGGCGGTGGTGGCGGTGGTGCCGTGGCGAAGGCGGGCAAGCTCGCCACGTCGCAGGCTGAATCGGGCGTCACCGGTGACACCATCACGGTGGGTGGGATCTTCGATGAGACCAACGCGGTGGACTCCTCGGTTGAGCGCGACACCGTCAGGGCGTACTTCAACAAGGTCAATGCAGCCGGTGGCATCAATGGCCGCAAGCTCCAGATGATCCAGTGCGACTCCCAGTACGACGCGGTCGTGACCCGCCGATGTGCCTCGCAGATGGTCGACGCGCACGTCCTCTCGATCGTGGGCTGGACGGCGCCGAAGGGCGAGAACGAGCAGGTCCCGTACTTCACACAGCAGGGCATCCCCATGATCGGTGGCCTGGGTACGCCGGATGAGTACAACTCGCCCCTCTCGTACCCGGTCTCCACGCCGTTCACCCGCTACGGGGAGGGTCTTGCGGCCCGCGCCGCAGAGCTGGGCATCAAGCACCCGGCAATCGTCGCGATCTACGACGTGCCGTGGGTCAAGCCGGTGATCAAGGCGCTCCAGGATGCCCTTCACGCCAAGGGCATCCAGGAGACGCACATCGACCAGGCCAGCGCCACGCAGCAGAGCTACGACCAGGACGTCCTGGCACTCGAGCACCAGAACGACCTCGGGCCGTGTGCCAACCAGCCGCCGGACCCCTGCCCCGACGCTCTTCTCCCGGCGCTCGACCCGTTCAGCTATTCGCGGCTCTTCCAGGCAATGGACCGTGCCGGCTGGCACACCAAGATCATTGGCGGTGGACTGGACAAGGGCAGCTCCCAATCCGGCTACCACGACCAGATCGAGAACGCCAACTCGCTGGTGCCGTTCCTTTCTCCCTACGACAACCCGAACAACCCCACCGTCAAGGACTACCTCAGCACGGTCCAGCTGTACTACCCCGGGCAGTTCCAGGCGCTGGACATCTACACCCAGCATTCGTGGACCGCGGCGATGGTGTTTGTCGAGGCGCTGAAGCGCGCCGGCAAGGACGTGACTCGAGCGTCGTTGGTCGACGCCCTCAACACGATCAAGAACTTCGACACCGGGTGGTCCAAACCGCTCTCCTACAAGGCGGAGGATCACCACGATCCCAACCACTGCTTTACGTGGACGCACCACGACGAGAAGGACGCCGACCACGGCGGCACCTGGCACACAATCTCGGACTGGCAGTGCTTCGACCCGCCGTTCTAGGCGCGCGCACCTAGGATGCTGCTTCAGCTGGAGGGCGCTACGATCTTCGGCCTTGCGACGGGCGGGATCTTCTCCCTGGCCGCCCTGGGCATGGTCCTCGTCTACCGGGTGACCGGCGTGCTCAACTTTGCCCACGGCGCGATGGGCATGTTCTCCACCTTCGTCGCCTGGTCGGTGATCTATGAGTGGCATCCGCTCGCTGCCAGCGGGGCCGAAGCCGCCACCCAGTGGCCTTCGATCCTCCTGGCCGTCGCCTGCGCTCTGCTGTTCGCGGTTGTCCTGGGTTTCGTGGTGGAGAACGTCATCTTCAGGTGGCTCCGTGGCCGGCCCCAGGTCACCAAGGCCGTGGTAACGGTGGGGATCCTGCTCGTCCTGCAGGCGGCGGCGTCCCTGCGGTTTGGCAGCACCCAGTACCACGACGCCATCCACTTCCCGGGATTCGCGGGGGTGGTACATGTGACCCGTGACCTCGCGGTCAGCTATGACCAGATCCTGGTGATCGTCGTGGCCCTGGCCCTGGCCCTGGGCATGGCCGCCTTCCTGCGGTTCTCCCGGTTCGGCAAGGCGATGCGGGCCGTTTCGGACGACCCCGTGGCGGCGCGGCTGTGGGGCATCCGGGTGAACGTCGTGGGCAGCGTCTCCTGGATTGTCGGCAGTCTCATCGCCGCGATCGCGGGCATCCTGATCACACCCTTTATCAACTTCGACACGGTCAGCCTCACGGTCCTGATCATCGATGCGCTGGCGGCAGCCCTGATCGGGGGGCTGACGTCGCTACCCCTGACTGTCCTCGGGGGGTTCGTCCTGGGGCTCATGGAGTCGTACCCGAAGATCTGGATCCAGTCGCCCGGGTTCTCTAAGGTGGTTGCAATCGCGGTGATCCTGGCCGTCCTCCTGCTGCGGACGGATCGGAACCTTCTGCGCGTGGGCGCCACCGACGATGGGTAGCATTTCGGAGCTCGTCGCCGATCGGCGCGTCCGGATGGTGGGCGGGCTCCTCGCCCTGGTGGTCGCCGGGATCCTGCCGGCGCTGAGCGGCAGCATCGCGATCCGGGCTGACGCCTCCTTTGCCGTGATCTTCGCACTGGGGATCCTCTCGGTCGTCGTGCTGACCGGCTACGTGGGCCAGGTGTCGCTATGCCAGGCAACCTTTATGGGGATCTCGGCCTACGGGACGGCCTGGCTGGTCAACAGCGGCGTCAACTACTGGGTTGCTGCGGTGGTCGGTGTGATCCTCGCGTTCGGCCTTGGCGTCCTGGTTGGCATTCCGGCGCTGCGGCTCAGGGGAATCCTTCTGGCGATCGTGACCGTGGGCGTCGCCCTGAGCTTCGACGTCTACTTCTTCCAGGACGACGCCTTTGCCTGGTTCAACGGCGGCGGCGGCGGCTGGGGCGTCGACGGCGCCACCCTGTTCGGCCTTCAGCTCGACGCCATCAACCCCGAGAACGTTCTGCACACCTACTGGCTGTTGCTTGCGGTCTTCGCTGTCGTGGCGATCCTGCTGGTCAACCTCCACGACTCCGGTAGCGGCCGCCGCTTCCGGGCAATCCGGGACTCGGAGCTTGCCGCCGCGACCATGGGGGTCAACCTCACCAAGTACAAATTGCTCGGCTTTGGCATCTCGGCGGCGGTGGCTGGAATTGGAGGTGCTTTCTTCCCAGTGGTCCTGGGAAGGGTGAGCTCACAGCCGTTCTCCTTCTTCTACTCCCTCCAATTCGCGGCGTTCGCGGTGCTCATGGGCGTTCGATTCGTGCCCGCGGCAGCGATGGCCGGCGTCTTCATGGCGTTTGTCCCCGAACTCTTGATCCGCCTCAGTGGGGCCATGCATGTTGAGATCTCGTACGACTACTTCAGCATCGTCCTCGGCGCCCTGCTGGTGTTGCAGTTGATCACAGCGCCGGAGGGCGTATGGGGCGACTCAGCAGCCCGGATCCATCACCTCTTACATCGGAACAAGAGAGTGGTGGCCGAACCCACCAAGGTGATCACCACGTGAGCCTCCTGTCGGTCGAAAAGGTCTCCCTGAACTTCGGCGGCGTCCTCGCGCTCGACAGCGTCTCCTTCCAGCTCAACCGTGGGGAGATCCTGGGGCTGATCGGCCCCAACGGTGCAGGCAAGACGACCATGTTCAACTGCATATCCGGGGTGCTCACGCCCACCGCGGGCGAGATCACATTCGAAGACCAAAGCCTGCTCGGGCTGAAGGCGCATGAGCGCGCAGCGCGGGGCATCGCCCGGACGTTCCAGAACCTGCAGCTGTGGAGGACCATGACCGTCCTGGAGAACTGCAAGACCCCGATGGATGCCCTGGGCAACAGGGGTATTGTCAGCGACGCGCTGCGGATGCCGTGGGCGACCCGAGCCGAGCGGGCGGGGGACGAGCGCGCCCGTGCTGTGCTCCACGTCCTCGACCTGCTCCATCACAGGGATGAGCTCGCGGGCGATCTTCCGGTCGGGATCCAGCGCCGCGTGGAACTGGCGCGCGCACTCTGCATGCGTCCCAAGCTGCTGCTGCTGGATGAGCCGGCGTCCGGTCTGGACGCTGGCGAGACGGAGCATCTCGCCGATACCCTCCAGGTCATTCGCGACCGGTTCAAAGTCAGCATTCTGCTCGTCGACCACGATATGAGCCTGGTGATGCGCGCCTGCCACTACATCTACGTGCTGGACTTTGGTGAGGTCATCAGCACGGGGCGCCCCGAGGATGTACGGGAGGACCCCATCGTCATCTCCGCGTACCTGGGGGAGGGGAGCGGCGCCGCGGACCAGGCGCCTGCCGCGGGTAATGGGCGAAAGAGGACGAAGTCCCAGGGCGGAACGCTCGAGTCCGACACGCTGCCAGAGCGAGAGCCCCTCCTCGTCGTTTCCGGCCTGCGCGCCGGCTACGGCGGGATCGAGGTCATTCGCGATGTCTCCATGACCGTTGGGGTGGGCGAGGTGGTCGCCTGCATCGGTGCGAACGGGGCCGGAAAGACCACCACGCTCCGGGCGATATCGGGGGTGGTCAGACCATCCGCAGGCAGGGTGATGCTGGACAACGTCGACATCACCAAGAAGACTTCCGAGAGCATCGTGCGGTTGGGCATGGTCCACGTACCCCAGGGCCGCGGTCTCTTCCCGAAGCTGACGGTCGATGACACGTTTGCCCTGTCCGCGTACAGCGGCAAGGCCGGCGGCGGCCTCGATGCCGTGTATGAGGCCTTCCCGGCGTTGAAGGACCGCGGCAGTCAGCTGGTTGGCACGCTTTCCGGAGGCCAGCAGCAGATGGTGGCCATGGCCCGGGCGCTCCTGGTGAAGCCAAAGCTCCTGCTCATCGATGAGATGTCCCAGGGCCTCGCCCCAGCGGTGGTGAGCCAGCTGTTCGAGCGGTTGTCGATCTTCAAGCAGCAGGGGATCGCGGTGCTGCTGGTCGAGCAGTTCGTCGACAGCGCCCTGGCGATCTCGGACCGCGTGTACGTGTTCGAGCAGGGCCACGTTGCCCACGAGGCGGTCGCCTCCGTGCTCCGCAGAGACCAGGCCCTGATCGCCAGCGCCTACCTGGGGACTGCGGTTGACGTGACCTCGACGGGCGGCGAGGAACCTCGCGAGCTCGAGCCGGGGCTGATGGACGAGCTGTCGGTGAAGCTGCCGGCAGAAATAAAGCGGGCACTGCAGGAGCGGGCGTTGCAGGAAGGCAAGGACACGGATACATTGGCAATGGAACTTCTGGGGGGTAAGGCGAAGAAATGACGGTTCTGAGGTTGAGCAGGGTGTTGGCGATAGGAGCCTTGCTGGCCACCCTCGCCCTGGTGGTTGCGGCGACCGCGGCGTTCGCCGACATTCCCGCGGGTGTCGACAGTTATGGGGGCGTCGCTCATGCGGCCGGCGTTCACGTCGTTGGCGGCACGAGCCAGCTGCCGAACTTCTCCACCGGTGCGATCGATAATCGCTACCCGCTGGCCGCGGCGGGCCAGGATTCGTCGCCTTCAACCCATGCCACTGGGGCGGTCGAAGACTACGGCCCGCTGGCCGGGAATATCTTCTCCGGGGATCCGCCCCAGCCGCTGTGCCCGGACCCGCCGCCGGCGCCAGGCTTCCCCTGCACCAAGATTCCGTTCCCGCCGCATGCCCCACCACCCGACCTCTACGCCAACGCGCAGTACCCGGGAGCGCCTGCGGATTCGACCTACACCAGCGGTCAGAACGCGAATCCACCGGCCGCCACCCCTGACCACGCCGAGGCTCACGCCAAGGAGCTTTCCGCCGATGCCCTGGCCACCTATAGCGGCGATGCCAGCAGCCCATTCCATAACACAACCGCTGAGAGCCACACCAAGGTCAACGCCGACGGCTCGATTGAGATCAACACCCACTCGCATGTTGGCTCCGCCAGCTTCAGTAACGGGGTGGTGAAGGTATCAGACGTTGACGTCATCACCTACTTCAAGTCGGTGGCCGGACGCGCCGTGGTGGCGGACACGATCACCGTTGGTTCGGTGACCGTTACCGAGAACGGACAGGAACACCCGATCGCCCTTACTGATGAGGGTGTGACGATTCCGAGCCAGCTGATCAAGCCGGTTCCCAACGTGCCCACGCTTCCGGGTCAGGTCGTCGTGCCGACAGGATCGGCTCTGCAGACGCCCGTGTTTCATATCTTCACAGTGAAGCCAGAGCGGCAGACGGAGGGTGGTAACGGCAGCATGTTCGCCACTGGCCTGCACATCGGAATGACGACGCCCGAGGTCAACGGCATCCCTTCCTGGTACATCGAGTACATCCTCGGGGAGGGACAGGTGGTGGGGAGCCACACGCCATCGCAGCCGCTCTCCGACTTCACCTCAGGCTCGGGCAGCGACTTCGGACTCAACGACAGCTCCTCCAGCCCGGCGTTCCAGGAGAGCTTCACCGGCGCGGCGCCAAGTACGATCATCACAAAGACCAAGCCAGGCACAGCAACTGCGACTCGCCCTGGTTTCCTGCTGAGCGCGGCCGAAAGGATCCCGCTGGCGTACCTCTTCTTCCTATGGGAGGCCCTTGTCCTTGGGGCAGCGGCGTCCTGGGTTTGGGCGCGCCGCGGGCGGCTGAAAACGGCCTGATGGCAGTCGTCTCGAGGGCGTCGCGGACCAAGGAGGTCGCGCACTGCCGCCTCGACGACTGGGACTTCGACCCCAGCATCACGGATGGCGCATGTCCCATCTGTGGCTGGGTCGCTGATGGCTATCCCAAGGTCAAGCCCAGGTGGCGCCAGGTCGCCGAGACCATCGAGTGGGAGTACGTCGGCTTGCTGGTGCTGTTCGCGGTCCTTGTGTGCCTGGGGGTGCTGGTCGCGCAGGCGGCTGGGATCATTCACCTGTAGCGACCCCAGCCGGTGCTTTCCGGCGTGCGACTAGACGCTGAGCATCCGCCAGGCTGAGTAGGCCTCGGCAACGCCGGCGATGCTCATGCCGGCGAGAAGCGCCTCGACGGGGACCCCGGTGCCAAACGGCGCAGTGCTGATCGTCCAGGGCGGCCGGTTGCCGGCGAGGAAGGCGATGTTGACCGCGGTGACCGCACCGATCAAGGAGGCCGAGCCCGCCGCCAGGATGGCCCAACGCCGCACCCGCCCAACCGGCAGCAGGACGACGACCGTGGCCACGAACAGCGTGACCCCGAGGACCAGCTCGACGCCCTCGACCACCCGGGGGAACAGGCCGGGGGCGAGGTTGACCAGCGCCAGCATCTCGTCTCGGTAGGGGACGTGTGAGCCGGCGATGAAGCCGACGAACTGGCGCACGAAGACCGGGTTCTGCACCTTGGAGAGCCCGGAGAACAGCCACTCCCAGGCCTGTACGGCGCTCAGGGTGGCAAGACCGACGAAGGCGCCCATGCGGGGCACCGCCACGGGGGCGGCAAGTGCCCGCAACCTGGACTTGGACGGAGAGACCGATGTAGCAGCCATCTGCTCTTCCTTCTATTCGGTTGCTTCTTCCAAAAACATCTCGGAAGTAGCTCCATAACTTCCAACCATCGCTACGTTCTGGAAATTCCGAACGCCGAGGCGGGTCTCGGTCGCCGGCAGGCATGGCGGGGGGCCTAAACTGCCGTCATGGGGCGGCGGGGTCTGACCCGACGGGCGGTGGCGATGGCGATGCTTCTGCAGGGTGTGTTCCTTGCGTACATCTGGCTCCGGGAGGCGTTCACCGCCAGGCCGGCGGGGGAGGGGACCCCGATCTACATCGAGCTGATGGGCCCGCCGGCCGAACGACCAACGATGGCCGCCTGATGCCCCGCGTCAGCACCGTCCGCCTCCTCACGGGCCTGAGCATGATGTGCGCCGCGGGGCTAGCTGTGTTGGTTGACGTCGGACGAGGTGCCGACCTCGACAAGGTCATCATGGTCACCGTGATGTCTGTCGTGGCGGCCGGCGTGGCCGTCCCCCTCGGCAGCCTGACAGCGCGGTGGGCGTGGAGCGCGGCAGAAGAGCGCGAGCCCCCTCGGCAGGCCGCCACATCGAGCGTTACGACGGCACGTCTGGTGATCGCGGCGGCCATCATCGCCCCTGCCGCGCCGGTCTTGGCCTTCGCAACGCTGGGGCCGCTGCTGCCTGCTGTCTACGCCACTGCCGGCTTCGTCGCCGGGGGTGCGGCGACGGCGGCATCAGGCCTGCGCCTGCGCCAGCGGGAGCGCCGCGAGGGTCTTGAGCTGAAGCAAGACTCGCTGTGGGTTGGCAGCCCCTACCTGGCGCGGGCTTCAGCCATCTCCAAGGGGGGTACGACTGGATAGCCTCGTTCCTCGGGCCCAGAGCCGTCGATGACGCCCAGGCTCAGCAGGTACAACGTGACCCTCGGCGCCGCCGTAGTCGTGGTCGCCGCTGTCGCGACTCTCCTCAACTTCGCCCGGACAGGGGAATCGGGCGTATTGATGGTCGTCATCGCCATCGGTCTGGTCGTTGGTGTGCTGAATGTCGCCCTGTCAGGAAAGCTGGCCCGCCGCGTTTGGGGCAGGGCAGGACCTCCCGCCACCGAGCCACCGCCGTCACTCTCCGCAGCGAGTTGGTTGGCGTTCGCACTGGTGATGCTGGGCCTCGGCGTCGTCGTCATCGTCTACAGCGTTTTTGCCCCGTTCCGTGCAGCCATAGGACTGCCGGGCATCCTGATGGGCGTCGGCAGCGGATACATCGCGGTGGGCATTCAGCTCCGGCGCCTGGAAGAGCGTGAAGGCATGCAGATCAGGATCGGCTCGATCTGGAGCGGCCGCCCGGTTCTCTGCCCGCCCCCAGTTCCCTAACGCCGTCAGATCAACCACGGCTTCAAGCGTCCCGTGGTGTGGTGGGGGACGCCACGGCGCCACCCTCGCTCCGGAAAACACTTAGCGTCGTAAATGGTATCTTTTACGACGTTTCTAGAGATATCAGGGCAAAAGGGGGCCTCGTCAGCCCTCGACACCGAATCGGGCCTATCTTCAGCCCATCGATGCAACGGCGTTATCTTGTCCCGGTGGACGCCCTCGAGCGGGTTGCTGCCGACGAAGCCGCGAGGGCCATCTACCAACGGCTGCTAGCTGCCCTGGATGCGATCGGTCCATACACCGTTGAGCCCGGTCATGCCTCTTTCCTGGTCCGCAACGGTCGGGCCTTCCTGGGGATACATCCCCGCCGCGCCGGGCTCCTGGTAAACGTGGTGACTGACGACGAAATCGACAGCCCGCGGATGGCCAAGGTCGAGCGCCTGTCCCGGAACCGGGTTCACAACGAGGTCCGGTTGGAGCGGCCTGGCGACGTGGATGCCGAGCTGATCGACTGGATCACGCGGGCTTACAACCTGACGCGTTAGCCCGCCTCACGCGAAGCCGAGTATCACCAGGAAGGCGCCGATCACCATGAGGATCGTGCCGAGCAGCCTCCCCGGCAGCAGGCATATCGCCGCCAGCAGGATAGCTGCTGCGATGATGAAAAGAAGCCCTTCGTCCGTGCTTTCGAAGCCATTCAGGACATTGAGGGCATCGGCCGCGCCCGACCCCCTCGATCCTCCAGGATCGGGTTTGAGCACCCTCGACACGAGGGCGTCGTGGTCCAGCGCGAAGACGATGCCGCTGACAATCAAGATGACCAACCCGGCCACAGTGGCTCTCGACGGGAACAGTCCCGCGGCGACGAGGGCCTGGTTTCCCAGCATCAGAAGGCCAAACGTGCCCGCCAACGTGACCGCCCCACCCGCTATCAGCCCGATGGCGGTGACCCGCGCCCGGACAATCCCGAACACCAGTGACACCTCCGGCTCCCGCCAGCGCATCTGCCGGACCGCCACCACCCCAAGTGCCACCGTCAGGACGACGCCGGTGCCGAACACGATGAGACCCAGGCGTGCGTCGAGCGAGCCGACGCCCTGGCCGTGCCGGCTGACGTAGTCGGCAAGGCCCCCGGCGGCGATGGTGAGCGCCAGCGCCAGCACAAACAGGACGGCGGTGAACAGCCCGGGCCTCGACTCATCCATCACTCCGTACTAATTCGCCGGCTGCGCCGGGGTTACGGTCAGGCGCCAGCGGCGGTGAGATGACTGACATCTGGAGCGGCGCCATCTCCGACCACCAGGACTACTACGTAGCAGCCCGGCCATGTAACACCGTGTTGCGCGCGTAGCCGGGATGCACGATGATTGCCTCGCTGGCGTAATACAGCGCGGCGGGCGGCTACCAACGGCAACAGCGCGTCAAACGACGCGCCGGGGGTGGGCGGGGTACCCAGGAGAAAGAGTGGCGGGGCTGATCTTCCGACGACTGCGGCAGGCGATCTGCGCGGCGGCCATCCTGGCCACGGGCACGGCGGGCGCGCTACCGGCGAGCCCGGTGGCCGCTGCCAACGGGTTCACCACCCCGCTGCTGCTTGGCGGCGGCGAGTACGAGCCTGACCTCAAGATCGCGCCGAACGGCACCCTGTGGATGGCGCAGAGTGACGTCGATGTCGGGGGCGAGAGTTTCCTCCTTCGCTCCACCGATGCCGGCTCGACCTGGTGGAGGCGGCCCGCGACGTCCGATGTAGGAAACGCCCACGTCGCGATCGCGGCGTCCCCGGACAACAGCCTGTACATGCTCGACAGCTCGGACGCATCCAGCACCGCGACAGTGACCCACGACGGGGGCGCGACGTGGGGATACAACCCCGCCGCGACCGGTCCGATGCCCAACCGGCCGTGGCTTGCGTCCTCCGCGAGCGCCCAGTACGTGGTGGAGCCCACCGGGGACGCGATAACAGTCTCGAAGTCCCCCCAGACAGGCCTGACATACCCAATCACAACCGTCGCGGTCAGCCCGGCGGAACTGAAGAAATGCCTCTGCCTGCCGGGGAACATAGTCGCCGAGGGCACCAAGAACCTGGGCAAGGGTGACCGCGTGGGGTTCGCTTACACCACGGCCCACGGGGTCGGCTTCGCGCGGTCGACCAATGGCGGCCTGGCTTTCACCCAGTCCACCGTTCGCTTCGCCGGGGCAGCGACACGGGTCCACGGGATCCCCAGGATCGCCAACGGCGGCAACGGCCGACTCGCCGCCGTATGGGTCGAGCTCGCAGGCGGTCGGACCACCCTGGTGTCAAGCCAGTCCATGGATTTCGGCCTGACCTGGAGCGGACCAGCGGTGCTGGTGGCCGGTGGCACCTCGCTGCTCCCCGCGATTGCCGTAAGAGGCGACAAGGTGTCGGTGAGCCTGCTACATGCCGACGCCCCTGTGGACCCTGAGACCGAGTATGCGTCCTACAGGATGAGCTACCTGGAGAGCGACGACGGCGGTGCTTCCTTCACCAGCCTGGTCACGGTCGACGACAACGTGGCCCGCATCAACCCCAATTGCGTCCCTGCCGCCCTATGCCCGGAGAACCTGAACACCTCCGTGGAGATCGACACCCAGGGCCGCGCCAATGTTGTGTGGCCGACGTACAGCCCGAACCACTATGCGTTCCCCTACATCGCGTACGCGCGCCAGGTCTGATCGGCGGCTGCGTTCGCGCGCCCACCAGCTGACCCTGTAGCCGCGGAGCGCCCCGGCCCCGGGGTGATAGATTTGCGCTGCAGGTCGCCGCGTCCGGGGGTTGCGACGTGGTCCAGTCCTGTTCATCGTGATGCGAAGGAGATTGCCGGCTGATGCGTGTCCGTAAATTTGCCCTGATCGCGGCCGTGTGCGCCGCCACAGCCGCCATCGGTGGCGCCTCGGCGCCGCTGGGGGCCGTGGCCGCCACGTGGGCGCCCGCAAAGACCGCGGCGATCCACCCGGGCGTACAGACGTTCACCGCCGGCGCCCAGTGCACCTCCAACTTCGTGTTCACCGATGGCAGTGCCACGTACATCGGCCAGGCGGCCCACTGCTCGGGCACCGGCGGGTCGTTCGCCACCAACGGCTGCAACAGCGGGACGCTGCCCGTCGGCACAGCGGTGCAGGTCACGGGCGCAAGCCGCCTGGGGACGATGGTCTACAACTCGTGGGCGACGATGCAGTCGGTGGGCGAGTCCGACGCCAACACCTGCCAGTACAACGACCTCGCCCTGGTCCGGCTCGACCCCGCCGACGTCGGCCGCGTGAACCCGTCGGTTCCGTACTTCGGCGGCCCCACGGGCCTTCGCTCCGGGGCGGTGGGCTTCAAGCAGAAGGTCTTCAGCTACGGCAACTCGGAGCTGCGCTTTGGAGTGGCCAAGCTGAGCCCCAAGCGCGGTGTCATCCTCAGCGAGGGCGCCGGTGGCTGGACCCACACGGTGTACACGGCGACGCCCGGCATCCCTGGCGACTCCGGTAGCGGCTTCCTCGACAAGGACGGCCGTGCGTTCGGCGTGCTGAGCACGATCTCGGCGGCCGGTGGCACGAACGGCGTCGGCGACCTGGGTTATGAGCTCAACTACCTCGCCTCGCACACGTCCTTCAGGGTCTCGCTGGCCCTTGGGACCGAGCCCTTCTCCCCTCTCTAGGAGCGCAGCCTCCAGAGGTCCCGGGTGACCCAGGCCTGGCCCAGGTGCTCCCGGGCGTGGCTGAGGCTGTGGACCAGGTGGTACAGGCCGCTGTACGGCGTGTCGGTCGAGGCCGCCGGCCGCACCATCAGCGTCTCGAGCCGCTCCGGGGTGATCCGAGGCGCCACGTCGCCGTGGACGGCCCTGGCCTGGCCGATCAGCTTCCGCAGGGACTCCGGGGTCGCATCGCGCACTTCGAACTCGGCAGCGCGGTTGCGGGCGGTCGGGTCGCCGGCGACGGTGCGCAGCGTCTCCAGCTCGTTGCCCAGCGTGTGGGTGACCAGCACGGCTACTGAGTTGGAGCCCTCGTACGGGAACCAGTTGAGGCCCTCGGCGTCGAGGCTGTCGACGACCTCGAGCAGCGCCTCGTGGAGCTCGGCGTACTTCTCGCTGAAGACATCGATGAAGCCCATCTCCGCAAGCCTACGCAACCCCGGGGGGCTGCGCCGAAGTACACGATTGCTACGATCGGCCGCATGGTATTGAAGGTTCTCCCCGTCCTGGTTGCTGCTGTCGCGCTGGCCGGCTGTGGTAGCTCGTCAGGTGTGGCCAACAGCAGCCCCAGCCCAGCGTCCGGGGCGAGCCCCTCCCCTTCGGCCAGCGCCGCGACCGGTGTCGCCATCAAGGACGCCGCGGACGCGCGCGACAAGCTGGTCGCCGCCATGAAGATCGGCACCCAGGTGCCCAGCGACGGCGAGATGACCGACACCTGGTCGGCTGTCCTCCCGGGTGTCAAATTCAGCGGCTACGGCATCGAGGCGACCACCAAGTCGGTCTCGGGCTTCGCGTTCGTGTATTCCAAGACGAAGCGCGTCGAGTTCCTGGCGTTCACCGTCCTCGACACCGGCGGGAACTGCGAGGGCGGGGTTCTTGAGGCCGGCAGCGACGGCGAAAAGATCACGCAGACGGTGAAGATGACGGTCCCCACCGGGACCAAGTGCAGCGGCAGCGCCCTGTCGGACCTGAGGGGCTACTAGCCTCCAGCACCTGCCCTGAGGCGTAGCCTCTAGGCATGCGATTCCGGCTCCTGCGGGTTGCCGAGGTGCTGGCCTGGATGGCGGCGGCGTTCGCGGCCTTTCTCGCCTTCCGGGTCTTCTTCATCTTCCTCAGCATCATCAATCCCGCGTGGTGCGACATCAGCTGTGAGCTGGCCCGGACCCCGGTGCCGGTGGGCCTCAGCGTCTTCGTCGTCGGGTGGGCGCCGTTTGCGGTGATCGGGTTCATCCGCTACTCAAGGCACCATGCCCACCTGTGGTGGCTGCCCCACGTGGCGATCATCACGGCAACCCACGCGGTGGCGATGGGCTACGTCGCCCAGCTGGCGCTCGGTTTCCGCACCGTCGACGACCGCAATGTCGTGCTGGCCGGGGGCGCCGGTGTTGCGCTCCTGCTCGCCACGGGCCTGCTGTTTGCCGCCGTGCTGCTGGATCGCAACCTCCCCGAGCGCGAGGCGGAGATCCGCTTCTTCCAGGAGGACGCGGGCGACTAAACGTCGTTAAACGGCAACCGCGGGCGTACACTGCGCGCAGGTGGTCTCATCCTCTACGCGTCTTCAAGACCAGGTGGTTGCGTTCCTCGAGCACTGCGAGATCGACCGCAACCTCTCCCCGCTCACGGTGCGGATGTACCGCCAGTACCTCGACTTCTTCGTCCGCTGGGCGGAGGCCGAGGGCGCCGACGCCGCTGAGAAGGTCACCCCGGAGTTGGCCCGCGCCTACCGGGTCCACCTCAACCGTTACCTCTCCCCCGTCACCCGCCGGAACCTGGCGCGCGGCACCCAGACCTCGTACCTGGTGGCGCTGCGCTCGCTGCTGAGGTTCCTCGCGCGGTCCGGCGAGGACACGATGCCACCCGACCGCATCGAGCTGGGCAAGGGCGGCGGTCGCAGCCTCAAGTTCCTCGACTCCCACCAGGTCGATCGCCTCCTCGCCGCCGTCGACACCACCGATGAGCCCGGCATGCGCGACGTCGCGATCCTCGAGCTGCTCTTCTCGACCGGCCTCCGGGTCTCGGAACTGGTCCACCTCGACCGGCACGACGTGAACCTCGAGAGCCGCGAGTTTTCCGTGATGGGCAAGGGCCGCAAGGTCCGCGTCGTCTTCCTGACCGACGCCGCCGCGGAGCGGATCGGGGCCTACCTGCTGATGCGCAAGGACCGCTTCAAGCCACTGTTCATCCGCTACCGGGGCCACTCATCCGACGAGGCGACGGCGGGCGGGCGCGCCGCAATGGAAGGCGAGGGCTGGCGCCTCAGCGTCCGGTCGGTGGAGCGCATGGTGGCCAAGTACGTGCGCCTTGCCGGCCTTGGTATCAAGGCGACGCCCCACACCCTGCGCCACTCCTTTGCCACCGACCTGCTGTTCAACGGCGCCGACCTCCGCGCCGTCCAGGAGATGCTCGGCCACGCGAACCTGGCGACCACCCAGGTGTACACCCACGTGACCAACCCGCAGCTGCGCGCGACTCACCGGGAGTTTCACAGCGGCAACCGCCGCCGTGGCCCCGTGGCCGTCGCCTCGGATGAACCCGGGCCCTAGGCGCCGGCCCGGGCGGCCGCCCGCCGCCGCCACGCCACGACCCCCGTCCCCACCGCGGCGATCACCAGGAACGAGAGGCAGTCGAAGCACTCGAAGGCCAGGCACCCCCAGCCGGCGGCCTGCACCGCGTCACCGACGATGCTGTCGTCATCGGGAGCCTTCTCCTTGCGGTTGGGGTTGTCGGCGTACGTGGGCGCACCCCGGTTGGGATCGGGGGCTCCCGGGTCGGGTCCTGGGGCCGTCGGCCCCACCCTCATCGGCATCGCAGCTGCTTACCTACGACGCCCGCGGGTCAGTGGACCTGGACGCGAACCCTGTCGAAGCAGTCACTGCAGTAGACAGGGCGGCCCTCACGGGGCTCGAAGGGGACCTGCGTCGCCTTGCCGCAGTCGGCGCACGTGACGTCGAACATGCGCCGCGTGGATATCCGCTCCTGCTTGCGGGCCGACCTGCACTCCGGGCAGCGCTGCGGCTGGTTTAGCAGGCCCTTCTCCTGGAAGAAGCTCTGCTCGCCGGACGTCCAGATGAAGTCCGCGGAGCAATCTCGGCAGCGCAGTGTGACGTCTTCGAAACCCATGGAAACCTCCTACATCCCAGCGTCGAGCCCGTCCTCGGGGGCAGCGACCCGCATACCATAACGCCGACCGCTGACCGGCTGCAAACGGGGCGGCTCAGGCCTCGGGCGACGGCCTCAGGAAGTAACGGAAGCTACCAGTAGGGCCAGCCACGGTTCCCCGTCGTGGTCCCGAACATCTCGCCGTAGACGATGAAGTCCGCGGGTGACCCCGCGTTGATGGCGCGGATGAAGGCCCCCGGGGTGGCGGTGCAGGTGCCGTTGGCGCCCACCATGCGGACGACGTTGAGGCGGTTGGAGGCGTCCCGGTTGGACAGGTCGAAGCCGGTCAGCGGACCGCAGGAGGCGGCGTTGTAGGTCGAGCCGAGGTAGCCCTGGATCTCGGCCAGGGTGTGCGGCGGCGTGTACCAGGTGTGCAGCGGGGAGACGTCGTGGTTGTCGATCACGCCCCTGAGGTACGCCGGGGTGCAGGGGTTGTCCCCGCTCCCCCACTCGGCGCTGGCGCACTGGGTGTGGCCGCCATCACTGGAGGAGAAGACGGCATTGATGATGCTGCCCTGGTAGAAGATCGCCTGCCCGCGGGTCATCGCGACCGCCTGGTTCTGCGATGCCGCCTCGCGGTCGACCCCGCCGTAGACCTGCGACGCGGTGGTGTCATCGACGTCGTACAGCCCTCCGCCCAGGTGATACAGGGCGTAGGTGCGGGCTGCGACCGTCTGGGCGGCGATCGCCTGGATCGGCCAGCTGGAGGGCACCTCCGATAGGCCCTGCAGGTAGTCCTCCAGGTCGACGTGGTTGATCACCTTGTAGCCGGTTGACGCGTCCAGCCACGCCTCGCCGCGATAGCGGATGTTGGCGCCACCGTTGGTCTGGAAGATGCCGCCGGCGTTGGGCACCACCCTCAGGGGCCGGGCCTGGGCGCTGCCGCCGGGCCACGCCGCGGTGATGCTGCCATCGCCGTTGGGGGTCATCGCCATGGCCTGGTCCTGGCCCACGTTGCCCACCACGACGCCCGCCCCGTCCTGGATCGTCGCACCGGCGTTGCGGGGGGTGATGGTGCGGCCCGCAGCGTGGAGGAAGACGCGGACCGTCTCCGCGGGCGCGGCCCCGATCCCGACGCCGCTGTAGAAGCTGGTGATGATCTGTGGCCAGGCGGTCCCGGACTGCGCCATGCCCAGCGCGCCGTACTGGGCCAGGCCGACGCCGTGGCCCCAGCCGTGACCGCAGAAGCTCAGCTTGCCCGCGGGCGCGGCCGGGCAGATCGGACCGTACGAGCGGCCGGCGCCCTTCTGCGCGGCGGCGTTGGCCGCGGCCTGCGCGGCCGCCAGGGCCGCCTCGAGCTGCCGCTCTCGCTTCTGCGTGCCCAGCAGCGCGGAGAGCTGGGCGCGCTGCTGCGACTCGATGCCCGACGTCAGGGCGGCCTGCTCGTTGAACGTCGACTGGGCCTCGGCGAGCTTGGCGGCGGCAGCCTGGAGCAGCGGCTCCAGCTCGGCCCGCAGCGCTTGGCTCTGCGTGCGGGTTTGCTGGAGGTCCTCGCGCTCACGGCGGAGGGCCTCGGCCCGGTCGTAGTTGGCCTTGCTCAGCCGGCTCAGGTAGATCGTGCGGTCGAGGAAGTCGGAGAAGCTGTCGGCTCCGAAGAGGAACGTCAGCGCGCTCAGCGGCCCGGTCTTGTACAGGCCGCGGACCTCCAGCGAGAACTTTCGGACGTGCTCCTCGTGGTCCTTGAGCAGGTCGTTCTCGCGGGCCTCGAAGGCCGAGATGCGGTCGGTCAGCGCCTGGGCCTGGTCGTGGATGGCGGCGTAGTCGGCTTGCTTCGCCCCCAGCTCGCCGCGCAGCTGGTTGAGGATCGCGCGGGCGGCGGCCTGCTGCCCGCCGAGCTGGTTGAGGGTCGACCGCTGGTTCGCCTCCTGGGCCTGCAGCGCCGCCAGCTGGTCGTTGACGGAGTCAGCCCGGGCTGTCAGCGGCGCCGCCCCGGCCGACACGACGAGCAGCGCCGCCACCATCGGGGCGAGCCGGCGGCGGGCCCATGAATGGCAGCGGGAATTCAAAGCGAGGCGAACATACGTGCTAGAGCGCATGGGGGTTCACTCTCATTCATACGGGCCTCGTAAGGGCGTGTCAAGACAGATTGAGATCAGGTGAGCGCGCCAAGGACCTCCGCGACCCCGCCCGCGAGGGCTTCGAGGTTGTACCCGCCTTCCAGCGTCCACACCGAGCGGCCGCCGCCGAGCTCCTCGCTCCAGCCCCTGATCCGGCGCGCCAGGGTGCCAAATGCGGGCGTCGTCATCTCCATCTGGGCAAGGGGATCGTCGGCGTGGGCATCGAACCCCGCGCTGACCATGAGCAGGTCGGGTTGGAAGTCGCGCAGCGCCGGCGCGAACACCTCGTCGAATACCTCGAGGTACTCCGCCTCCCCGCCTCCCGCCGCCATCGGGGCGTTGACCGTGAAGCCCTCGCCCGCGCCGCGGCCGCGCTCGCCGGCCGCGCCGGTTCCGGGGTACAGCGGGCTCTGGTGGCTCGAGATGTAGAGGACGTCGGCGCGCTCGAAGAAGAGGTCCTGGGTGCCGTGGCCATGGTGGACGTCGAAATCGACGATGGCGACGCGCTCGGCCCCGCGGCGGCGGGCGTGCTGGGCCGCCGCCGCCACGTTGTTGAAGAGGCAGAAGCCCATCGCGGTGTCACGGGTGGCGTGGTGCCCCGGCGGGCGACAGAGGCTGAACGCGACCGCGTGCTCGCCATCGAGCACCGCGTCGACGGCCGCGATCGTGGCCCCGGCCGAGGCCAGCGCGGCCTCCATGCTGCCGGGGCCGACCCACGTGTCGGCGTCGAGCCAGGCGCCCCTGCCCTTCTCCTCCACCTCCGCGCCGGCGCGCTGGATTGCCTCAACGTAGCCGGGGTGGTGCACCGCCGTCAGCGCGTCCAGCGGCGCGGGCGACGGTTCCCGGCGGGGCAGCCTGGCGAGGCCTGGGTCGGAGTCCAGCCGGGCGACGATCGCCTCGAGGCGCTCGGGTCGCTCCGGGTGGTTGGGCGCGCGGTGCTTGAGGGAGGCCGGGCTGAGGAGGAGCAGCGGCCCCGCCTCGCTCACCCCGCCTCCAGGTCCGCCGCCAGCTCGCGCAGGAAGGACTCCACGTCGGTCACGATGCCGATCGTCTGGAAGGAGCCCCGGTCGGCCAGCTTGGTGACCACGGCGGGCTCCATGTCGACGCACACGGTGCGCACCGTCGCGGGCAGCAGGTTGCCGGTGGCGATGCTGTGCAGCATCGATCCCATCATCAGCGCCAGCCGGATGTCGCGGTCGTGGATCACCTGCCGCATCCGCTTCTGGGCGACCACCACGTCGGTGATGACGTCGGGCAGCGGGCCGTCGTCGCGGATCGAGCCAGCCAGCACCACCTCGACGCCGCCGCGCACGGCGTCGTACATCACGCCCTGGGTGATCACGCCCGTCTCCACCGCCGCGGCGATCGAGCCTGCCGCCCGGACCCTGTTGATCGCCCGGATGTGGTGCTCGTGGCCGTGCTCGGTGCCCATGCCGGACTCCAGGCTGATGCCCAGCGAGGTGCCGAACATCGACGACTCGATGTCGTGTGCCGCCAGCGCGTTGCCGCTGAAGATCACCTGCACCCAGCCGCCGTTGATCAGTGCGGAGAGGTAGCGCCCGGCGCCGGTGTGGACGATGGCGGGGCCGCCCACCAGGAGGATGTCGCCGCCGGCGGCGCGGATCTCGCGCATCCCCTTGGCGATCTCGCGGATGACCAGCTTCTTCGGCTTCTCGGCGGACACCTGCGACTGCATGAAGCCGAACAGCTCGCGGTCGCGGGCGCGCTCCAGCGGTCGTACCCGGATGCCCTGGTAGCCGCAGACGACCTGCTGGCCGACCGCGGCCTCGTCGACGGGCAGCACGAACGCGCGGCCGTCCTCCACCGCGATGCCGCAGTCCATCTCGATGTGCTCCACCTCGATCCAGCCGCCGCCGTGGCGGATCTCGGTCGGCTGGTTGCTGGTGGAGTAGAAGTCCTCGGGGAAGACGCCCGCCTGCTCCACGGCGCTGAGGCGTGCCTCCTCCTGGTCGACCGGCTGGGCGCCGTGCTGCTGGATCGCCGTGAGGATCTCGGTGAGCTGCGCCTCCGTGTCGGCCTTGACCAGGAGCCGCACGTAGGAGCCCTCGTCCTTGTGCTTGCCGACGCGGAACTCCTCGACGTCGAAGTCGCCGCCCAGGTCCATGATCGTGTCCCAGACCTTGGGCAGCGCCAGGCTGTCGATCACGTGCCCCTCGAGGGCGATCACGGCGCTGTGCATGCGGCGAATTCTACGGACGGGGCCTGGCCCCGCCCTGTGCCCTAGAGGGCGCGGCGGATGCGGTCGCGGAGGTCGCGAGCGGCGTCGGCGGCGGCGTGCTGGTAGTCCGGCCCCGACCCGGCGTGCATGATCGCGCGGGACGAAGCCAGCAGGAACGGCTGGTCGCCCCCCTCCCCCGCCACCGCCTTGATGGCGGCGGCGACATCGCCGCCCTGGGCGCCGACGCCGGGTATCAGCAGCGGCATGTTGGGACACTCGGCGCGCACCGCCGCCAGCTCCTCGGGCCAGGTGGCGCCGGCAACGAGCCCGATGTTGCCGTTGGTGTCCCACTCCTTGGCCAGGCGGGCGACGGCGCGGTACAGCGGCTTACCGCCGACGTGCAGGTCCTGCAGGTCGCCCGCGCCCGGGTTCGACGTCCGGCAGAGCACGAACACGCCCTTGTCGGCGTGGTCGGCGAAGGGCTTGATGCTGTCCCAGCCCAGGTACGGGTTGACCGTGACCGCGGCGGCGCCGTAGACATTGAAGGCCGCATGCGCGTAGCGCTCGGCGGTGTTGCCGACGTCGGCGCGCTTGACGTCGAGGATCATCGGGATCTCCGTGGGCGCCGCGGCGATCACGGCCTGCAGCACCTCCATGCCGGGCGGTCCCATCGCCTCGTAGAAGGCCGAGTTCGGCTTGTAGGCGGCGGCGAACTCGGCGGTGGCCTCGATGATCCCGGTGACGAAGCGCAGGAGGTCCTCGGGGTCGGGCGCGAAGCCGGCAGGCAGCGATCGCATGTCGGGGTCCAGCCCCACGCAGACGTGCGACTCGCGCGTGGCGCAGGCGCCTATGAGGCGCTCGCGGAAGGTGAGTAGTGGACCGGCTTCGAGTGTGCCCGAGGTTGAGTCCATCACCCGCCGCCCCCCGCGCCGCTAGCCTTCGTGCGTCGAGAGGACCTTGAAGCCCTGCTGCTCGAGCTGGGCGATGCGCTTCTCCTGGTAGCCCCTCATGCCCGGCAGGGGGAAGGCGCCCGACTCATCCAGCGGTTCCTCGAACAGGACCCGGACCTCCTCCAGGAAGTCCACGTCGGGGCCGCTGATCCAGCCGGTGTCAGTAACCTCCACCGCCGGCCCGCCCTTGCTCAACGTCCACACCTTCATGCCGGGACTGATCTTACCGACCGGCACGCGCATCCTGCCGATCGCGCGTTACCGAGGCTTGCGTCAGGTGCCCGTGTTGCCCTCGAGGTTGTGAGCGAGGGTGACGGAGAGCTGCCGGATCATGGTCTTCCAGCCCTCGTCCTCAGCCTCGCTACAGCACCTGCCGACAATCATGTGGGCCGTGACTCGTCCCTGTGCGACGTGGACGTCGGTCTCATGCATGACCTTGTTTTCGCCGTGCAGCCGATAGGGCGTTTGGAGCTCGTAGACGATCGACGGAGCGGCCACGTCGGGCGCGGGCCCTACCCGCCTCACTATGGTCTTGCCAGTTGGCGACGTGTCCGGTCCGGTAAGCCCCTCTTGCGACCAGCTGGTCAGGCACGGAAGGTACTGATCGGACGTGATTACCGCCCAGCTGCGGTCGCTGTCTGCGGCGGTGGCGGCGGTGGACACCGCGACATAGAGGTCCCCGCTGTAGCCATGGGCCGTCACGTTGTACTGGAAGGCACGATAGAAGTTGGACGTCGGAGTGGCGAATGCCGTCGAGGCGCAGCGATGCTGGGCGAGGTCTTCCGGGGAGGAAAAGCCCTCATCGGCGAGGCGCCATCCGGGCGAGAGGGAGCTGGTGTCGATGGCGACTCGCCGCGCGAGCGCGCCGTCCACCTCCTGCCCCGCGGGCGCGCTCACTGGCTGCCGCGTGCTCGCCTGGGTGGCCGTCCGCGTGATCGGGTTGCCCCCGACGATCAGCACCACGATGATGCCCAGCGCGGACAGCCCGATGAGGCCGCCGCCGGCCGCGACCATGGCGGTCGGGTTGCGGAGGAAGGACCTGGTGCAGCCGACCGGCATTGCCATCCTCGCCGGCTCGGGGAAGGGCGGCGGTGGCGCGGCGCCAGGGAAGGTCGGGGGTGGTGTGAGCCCGGTGGCCACGGGCGGAGGCGCCGCCGGGGTGATCGCGTGGGAGTAGGACTGGAACGACCTGCCCGCCGCCAGTCCGGCGGACGTCGCGGCGGCGGCGTCAGCCCCCCTGGCAGCCGCGGCCGCCGCGGCCCTGATCGCCTCCTGCTGGGCCGCCTCGTCGCCGGGAAAGTGCCTGTTCGCCCACGCGGCCCAGTTGGCCGCGGTTTCGGATCCGCCCATGCGCATCAGGATGGGGTCTCGCTCCGCGCATGCAATCGAAAGGGCGCCGGTCGTGACAGCAGCGTGACATCTGTGGCGCCTCAGCCGGCGGCGGCGTCGAGGCTGAAGAGGCGCCACTCATCGGGAACGCCCTTGAGGCTGTGCCCGCCGCGGTCGGTGAACTGCAGCCCCGAGCCCGCCACCAGGTCCTTGACGGTGCTCGACACGAGCACCTCGTCGGCTGCTGCCGTGGCGCCGACCCGGGCCGCGATGTGCACCGCCAGCCCGCCGAAGCTACCGCCAATGAGCTCGCACTCGCCGGTGTGCAGCCCGGTGCGCACCTGGATCCCCAGCGGCCGCAGCTGGTCGCGCAGAGATGCCGCACAGCGGACGGCGCGCGCCGGGCCGTCGAAGGTGGCCACCAAACCATCGCCTGTGTCCTTGACCTCCCTGCCGCGAAAGCTCTCCACCTCCGCCCGTAGGACCTCGAAGAAGCGCGTGACAAGCTCGGACCAGCGGGCGTGACCAAGGTTCGCGGCGCGCTCCGTCGAGCCGACCATGTCCGTGAACATCACCGTGGAGAGGACGTGGTCTGGCTCCGCCTCCGCGCGGGCGCCGGTGATGAACTCCTCGATCTCGCCGAGGATGACATCCTGTGTCTCCAGGTCGGTGACCATGTGGTCGCTGCCGGGGATCTCCGCGTAGCGCGCCCCAGGGATGCTCGCGGCCAGCTTGCGCCCAGCGTCGACATGCACCATCTGGTCCCCGGCGCGGTGAAGGATGAGGGTGGGTGCCTGGACCGTGGGCAGGAGGTGGCGCACGTCGATGTCGTAGTTGGCCCGCATCAACGCCACGATCCCGCCAGGGCTGGCCGCCGCCCGCTCGAACCTCGAGAACCAATCCAGGAACGCCGGGTCGCCACGGCGGCTGGGCGCATTCGCCTTGAGGAGCGCTCCCTGGCCCCAGTTGTCCGTGAGCCTGTCGAGGAACCGTTCAAAAGCCTCCGGGGTGACCTCCGGGGGGCCTTCGCGAATCGATGCGAACGTCCCATAGAGGACGAGGGCCGATGTCCGCTCGGGATAGGTCGCCGCGAACATCAGGCACATCGGGCCACCCTCCGACCAGCCGTAGATGGTCGCCTGCTCAGAGCCGGCCGCGTCCATCACCGCGCGGACGTCGCTGATCCGCCCCTCGAGGGTTTGCTCCCCGGCCCGGTCGGAGAGGCCCTGGCCCCGTTTGTCGAAGACGATCACCCGGGCGAACCGGGTCAGGCCCTCAAGCAGGTGGCGGTTGCTGGGGATCTCCCACAGCAGCTCGACATGAGAGATCGTTCCCGGGATCACCACGATGTCCCGAGGTCCCTCCCCGAACACCCGGTAGGCGACGTGGACATCGCCGTTGCGCGTGTACCGCACCGAGCTGTCCATTTCTTCCTGCACCCCTACCAGAAGGACAAGGCGACCGCGGATCGAGGGTGGTCGGCGAGACAGGATTTGAACCTGCGACCCCCAGTCCCCCAGACTGGTGCGCTACCGAGCTGCGCCACTCGCCGGCCGGAGGCGATTCTAGCCCAGCCCCAGTCCCTCGACCTCACTGCGGCCGGTTCGGGTCATCAGCTTCGCCGTGACCGTCAGGACGTCGGCGCCGTCGAACAGGATCTCGCCGAGCGCGGTGGCGATCGGCAGCTCCAGGCCCAGGCGCTCGCCCAGGCTGATGGCCACGCGGGTGGTGTTGACGCCCTCCGCCACCATCGTGAGCTTCCCCTCGATATCGGCCAGGCTCTCGCCCTTGCCAATGCCCTCCCCCACCATCCGGTTGCGGCTGTGCGGCGAAGAGCAGGTGACGATCAGGTCGCCCAGCCCGGTCAGCCCGGAGAAGGTGCGCGCCCGCGCCCCGAGCGCCACGCCGAGGCGCGTCATCTCCACCAGGCCGCGGGTCATCAGCGCGGCCTTGGCGTTGTCGCCGGCCCCCATCCCGTCGGCGATGCCGGCGGCGATGGCGACCACGTTCTTCATCGCCCCACCCACCTCCACGCCCACCACGTCGTCGTTGGTGTAGGCGCGCAGCCGGCTCCCCGACAGCCGCCGCTGGGCGTCCTCGGCGCGGGGGCCGTTGGCGCAGGCGATCACCGTCGCGGTGGGCAGCCCCTGGGCCACCTCCACCGCGATGTTGGGCCCCGACAGCGCCCCCACCACCGCGCGCTCGCCGAGCGCCTCCGCCAGCACCTGGGACATCAGGCGCCCCGTGTCGGGGTCGAGACCCTTGGCGGCGCTCAGCACCAGCGGCGCGTCGGTGCCGCGGCGCGACTGGGTGCGCATAACTGCCGACATCGCCCGGGCCGTGACGGCCATCGCCTTGGCGGGCACGGCCATGATGACGATCGGCACCTTGTAGACTGCGTCGGCCAGGTCGTCGGTCAGGAACACCTTCTCCGGCAGCTCGGCGTCCGTGAGGTAGCGCGGGTTGCGCCGGGTGGCCTTCATCGCCGCCACCTGGGTGCTGTCGCGCGACCACAGGTAGACCTCGCCCGCCCGGGCCAGGTTGCACGCCAGCGCCGTGCCCCAGCTGCCCGCCCCGACGATGGCGACGCGGTCGCTAATCGCGTTCTCCGTCGGCGCGCTTGCGCAGCAGGACCCGCAGCGGCACGCCCGCGAAGCCGTACGCGTCCCGCAGCCGGTTCTCGAGGTAGCGCTTGTAGGAGAAGTGCGTCAGGGTCGGGTCGTTGACAAAGAGCACGATCGTCGGCGTGCGCTCCTTGCCCTGGGTGGCGTACAGGACCTTCAGCTGCTTGCCCTTGCGCATCGCCGGCGGGTTGGCCTCGACCGCCTTGCGCACCACGCGGTTCAGGTCGGGCGTGGAAATGCGCCGCCGCCGCGCCTCATCGACGGCGATCGCCGCGGGCAGCACGTCGGCCACCCGCCGGCCGTTCTTCGCCGACGCGTAGATGACCGGGACGCCGGGGATGAACTTGAACGCGTTGTCGACCTTGTGCCGCCAGATCTTGTCGTCGCGCTCCTCGGGGGGCAGCAGGTCCCACTTGTTGACCGCCACCACCACGCCCTTGCCGGCGTCGATGGCGTAGCCGGCGATGTGCTGGTCCTGCAGAAGGATCCCCTCAGGGGCCTCCACGACCACCACGGCGACGTCGGAGCGCTCCAGCGCCTTAAGGCCGCGCAGCACGCTGTAGTGCTCGACGCCGCCCTTGGTGACGCCCTTGCGGCGGATGCCGGCGGTGTCCACCAGGCGCACGCGGCGGCCGTCCACCTCCAGCTCGGTGTCGACGGGGTCGCGAGTGGTCCCGGGGATCGACGCCACCAGGCTGCGCTCGTCGCCCAGCAGGGCGTTCAGGAGCGACGACTTGCCGACGTTGGGCCGCCCCAGTATGGAGATCGACGTCACCTCCGAGTCCTCCCCGGGCGGCGTCTCAACGGGCGCGGGCAGCATGTCGACAACCTTGTCCAGCAGGTCGCCCACATTGGTGCCCTGCAGGGCGGAGACGGCGATCGGCTCGTCGAAGCCGAGGCCGTAAAGCTCGTGCAGGTAGCCGGGGTCGCGGGGGCTCTCGGATTTGTTCGCCGCCACGACGACCGGGAGCCCGCCGGCGCGCAGCATGTCGGCCACCTCGGTGTCCAGCGGCGTGAGCCCGGCGCGGACGTCGACCACGAAGATCAGCGCGTCGGCCTCCGCCAGCGCCGTCCTGGTGCCCTGCTGGGTGTTCTCCACCAGCTCGCCGCGCGCCTGGCTGTCGAGCCCGGCGGTGTCCACCACCGTGAAGTCCCGGCCGCCCCAGTCGGTGACCCCGTACAGCCGGTCGCGGGTCAGCCCGGCCTCGGCGTCCACGATCGCCTGGCGCCGGCCCACCAGCCGGTTGAAGAGCGTGGATTTGCCGACGTTGGGGCGCCCGACGATCGCCACCATGGGCAGGGACGCGCGCGCGACGCTCATGGCCGAAGGCTAATGCACCGCCGCGCCACCAGGGCCGCGATGGTGTAGCTTGGCAGCCATGCCCGGTATCGGCTCGGTCTTCGGTCTGCCATTCAAGACACCCAACTGGCTGGGCACCTTCGCGGTCATGGGGTTGATCACCCTGATCCCGATCGCCGGCCAGATGAACCTCTACGGCTGGGTCCTCACGCAGCTGGACTACTACCGCGCCGGCCGCGAGGACGTGCCTCCCGCCGGCCTCCACTACATCTCCCGGGGCGTGAACATCTTCATCGTCACGCTGGTCTGGGCGCTGCCGATCATCCTCGTGCTCGGCCTTGGCTTCGTGGTCTTCTACGGGTCGATCTTCGCGGCGGCGGCCTCGTGCACCGGCAGCTCCTGCCGTGGCTCCAGCGGCTCCGCGGCGGGGGCTGCGATGGGGGTCAGCTTCACGCTCTTCTTCGTCGCGATCATCCTGGTCTCCATCTATGGCCTGCTGCTGCAGTTCCTGCAGCCCGCAATCTGGATCGCCACCGAGCGCGGCGGGACCCGCGCGGGGATGTCACCGCGGTACGTCTGGGCGCTGGCCACGCACAACACCGGCAACACCCTGATCGCGGCGCTGCTGGAGTACGCGGCGCGCTTCCTCGGCAGCCTCGGCATCTACGCGTGCTATGTCGGCTACATCTTCACCGCCCCCTACGGGGCGCTGGTCATGGCCGGGATCCTGCGCCACTACGAGCACGCGCTCGACAACCAGCAGGCGGCGGTGCCGCCGTCGCTCCCGCCCGCGCCGGCGGTCTAGTCCCGCATCGCCTCCTCCCGGAACACCGGGGGGTCCTCGGAGTCCAGCACCCACGCGGTCACGTCCACGTGCTTCCCCGAGAGGATGGCCATGATCACGTAGACGTAGGTCGCCCAGGCGTGGTCGGCGTCGTACTCCGAGGGGCGCGCCGGGTGGTCCGGGTGGGTGTGCCAGAACCCGACCACCTCCAGCCCCCGCTCGCGGGCGTCGCGCTCGGCCTGCAGCTGGTCCCTGGGATCCATGATGTAGCGATCACGGGCGCGGTCCTGGCGCAGGTTGGTGGCGCGCCGGACCTCGGCCACCTCGGCCTCGCCGCCGTCGCCGAAGCTGCCCAGGAAGATGCCGCAACCCTCGTTGGGATAGGCCGCCTCCCCCATCACGCGCATGTCCTCGCGCTGCGCCGCGGTGATCCTCACAGCCGGCTCTGGTAGAGGCCGCCGGAGAGGTAGCGGTCGCCCCCGTCGGGGAAGATCATCACCACCACTGCGGACTCCAGCCCGCGTGTGACCTCGGCGGCGCCCCACAGCGCGGCGCCGCAGCTGTGGCCGCTGAGGATGCCCTCACCGCGGGCCAGGGCCCGGGCAAGGTCATACGCGTCCTCGGTCTCGACGTCGACCAGGATGTCGTGGACGCTCTCGTCATAGATGCCAGGGCGGATTGCGGTCGGGATGTGCTTGAGCCCCTCCAGCCCGTGCCAGCCGCTGGACGGCTGCACCGCCACCACCTTGATATCGGGGTTGTGCTCGTGAAGGCGGCGCCCCGTGCCCACCACCGTCCCGCTGGTGCCGAGGCCGGCGACGAAGTGGGTCACCCGCCCGTCGGTCTGCTCCAGGATCTCGGGCGCGGTGGTGTGGTAGTGGGCCAGCGGGTTGTTGGGGTTGTTGTACTGGTCGGGCATGTAGTAGGTGTCGGGCTCCTTCTCCAGCATCTCGCGGGCCACCAGGATGGCGCCGTCGGAACCCTCCGCCGGGTCGGAGAACACGATCTCGCCGCCATAGGCGCGGACGGTCTCGATCCGCTCCTGGCTCACGTTCTGGGGCATCACCAGCCGCAGGCGGTAGCCCTTGGCGGACGCCACCATCGCGTAGCCGATGCCGGTGTTGCCTGACGTCGAGTCAAGGATCACCCGGTCCCGGGTCAGCTCACCGGAGCGCTCCGCCTCCTCGATCATCCGCTTGGCGGCGCGGTCCTTGACCGACCCGCCGGGGTTGAACCACTCGGCTTTGGCGTAGAACTCGACGCCGGGATGGCTGTCCTCGAACAGGTGGATGCGAATCAGCGGCGTGTTGCCCACCCGGTCCAGGATGCTGTCGGCGACGTTCATCGGGGCCCCCGGGCGGTCATCCCGCGAGTATATGGACGGCCTATTTGACGACGTAGCGGATCAGGACGACGGTGATCCCCGCCAGCAGCACCAGGCCGACGCCGTAGCCGACGGCGCTCCGCGTGATCACCGAGTACTGCCGCGGCAGGATGTTCATGATCGCCTTGCCTGCGAGCAGGCCGATGCCGATGGCGGCCACCGATGGGTGCCCCGCCACGATCCCGAACACCGCCACCACCGCGAAGATGGCGGTCTCGACCAGCTGGAGGGCGGTGTAGGGCCCCAGCTCAGGCCTGTTGCTGGCGGAAGCCGTAGTCGAGCATGCCCGCGGCGTCCGTGAAGATCAGCGGGTCGTTGAGCTCGACGAGGAGAAGGGTGCGGTCGCCGCGGTGGGCGCCGGTCACCAGGCAGGTGCCGGCGTCGTCGGTGAGGCCGGTCTTGAACCCGATCGAGCCCTCGTAGGTCCAGAGCAGCTTGTTGAAGTTGATCGGGCCGAAGGCCTTGTGGTCGTCGTTGCCGGTGATGCTCACCTCCCGGGTCGTGGCCACCTGCTCCAGCAGCGGGTAGTTGTGGTACAGGTACGCCGCGATCGTGGCCAGGTCCTGGGCGTCGCTGTACTGGTCGGGGTCATCAAGCCCCGACGGGTTGGCGAAGTGGGTGTTCTCCAGTCCCATCGCCTTCGCCTTCTCGTTCATCGCGGCGATGAAGCGGGGGCGGCCCATCGTGGTCTCGGCGAGGGTCTCGGCGGCGTCGTTGCCGGAGTCCAGCAGCAGGCCGTAGAGGACGTTGTTGATCGTGATCTTCTCGCCCGCCGTGAGGCCCATGACGTCGGGCTCCACCTTGGTGGCCGCCTCCGGCACCACGATCTCCTTGTCGGGCGCGGCGTTGTCCAACGTGACCATCGCGGTCATCAGCTTGGCGGTGCTGGCCACGGCCATGCGCCTGTGGGGGTCGCGCTGCCACACCACGTGCCGGCTGTTGAGGTCGACCATGATGCCGGTCACGGAGCGGTTGCCCGGCGCGTCGGCGCCCGGGTGGTCCAGCCCCCAGGTGTAGTCCCAGCGGTAGGCGGCCATGTCCAGCTGGGGCACCCCCGCGCCGGCCGGGCCGTGGTCGGCCGCGGCGGCCTCCTGCGGCCGGGTCGCGCCGCTGGACTGTGGCCCACCGCCGCCGAGCCGTGAGGAGACCAGCCCGGCGGTCACGATGAGGATCGCCAGCACGGCGATGGCCACCGCCCACTGCCGGCGCAGGCTGCGGCGCCGGGGCCGCCGGTATGACTGGATCGAACTTGCGTGCGCGACTGAGACGCGTGTCGAGTTCTTACGCTGGTACAAGTCGGCCCCCATGAAATCAGGCCCCTCCCCCGGTGTCAAACGCTCCCAAAGACTATCCGAATGGGTTTTACTATCAAGCGATCTAAATCAAGGAGGGAGTCATGGCCGATGGAGCCGAGCTGATCGCCAACCTCGCGCACTGCAAGTTGTTCGAGGACCTGTCGCAGGCCGAGCTCGCCCAGGTGGCGGACTCGATGGACGAGGACCACTTTCCCGGCAACACGCAGATCCTGAAGGAGGGCGAGCAGGGGATGGGCTTCTTCTTCGTGGTGCTCGACGGCTCGGCCACCGTGGTGCAGCACGGCAAGGAGGTCGCGGTCCTGAAGCAGGGCGACTTCTTCGGCGAGGTCACCTCCCTCAACGGCGGTCCCCGGACCGCCTCGGTCACCACCAACGAGCCGCTCTGGGTCGTACGGCTGACCGACAGCAACTTCCGCCCGTTCCTCGAGCGATTTCCCAAGGTCACCTTCCGGGTCCTCGAGCGGGTGCTGATGCGCTTCCAGGCGCTGGCCACCAACGCCGGCTCCTAG